>CAKSEH010000004.1 GCA_934446475.1 uncultured Eubacteriales bacterium
CTGGTGGACGGACTTGAACCCCCGACCTGCTGATTACAAATCAGCTGCTCTACCAACTGAGCTACACCAGCATTTTTGAACGCCTGAATACTATACCATATTCAAGCGATAAAGTCAAGAGTTTATTTGCAAAAAATCGCAATTTTAGTATTTTTCTTTAATTTTGCGGAAACATAGTAACGAATTTATTTTTCGGAGGTTACTATTATGCAAAAAAAGCTTATGTCTATTTTGACGGCGGCAGCAGTATTATTGCTTACGTTTTTTACGGCAGGCTGCGGCAATAAGAATTCAGCTTTGGTTTATTTTCTCAACTTCAAACCGGAATCCGCTTCAATTTACAACGAAATAGCAAAAGAATACGAGAAGGAAACCGGTGTTAAAGTTAAGGTTGTAACAGCTGCGGCAAATACCTATGAACAAACACTGAAATCCGAAATTGCAAAATCAAATCCGCCTACGATTTTTCAGGTTAACGGTCCGATAGGATATGAATCCTGGAAAGATTATTGCGCAAATATCGAAGATTCAAAGTTATATTCCTATCTTTCGGACAAAAGTCTTGCGATAAAGGGTGATGACGGAAAAGGTGTTTATGCGTTGGCATATGTTGTAGAAGGATACGGCATAATTTACAATGAAGAAATCACAGATAAGTATTTTGCCCTTAAAAACAGAAAAAGTACGCTCAGTTCTATAAGTGAAGTAAAAAGTTTTGAAGAACTTAAGACGATTGTTGAAGATATGACTTCGAAGAAAAAAGATCTCGATATAGACGGCGTTTTTGCTTCGACCTCACTTGCTTCGGGAGAGGATTGGCGTTGGCAGACCCATCTTTTAAACGTGCCTTTATATTACGAATTCAGGGACAACGAAGATTATTCCGACCCGACGATAGCAGGTCTTAAATCAAAAGAAATAGCGTTCAGATATGAAGATAACTATCATAATTTATTTGACCTTTATGTAAACAACTCCGTAACCGATAAAAAGCTGCTGGGTTCAAAATCCACAGACGATTCTATGGCTGAATTTGCCCTTGGTAAGGCGGCAATGGTCCAAAACGGAAACTGGGCTTGGGGACAGATATCCAAAGTCAGCGGAAACAAGGTTAAATCCGATAAAATCAAATTTCTTCCGATGTATACAGGCATAAACGGCGAGGAAAAGCAGGGACTTTGTATAGGAACCGAAAATTATATTGCTATAAACAGCAAGATATCGGAAGAAAGCAAAAAAGCCTCTCTTGATTTTTTAAACTGGCTTTTCTCAAGCGAAAAGGGCAAAAAATATGTTACGGAAAAACTTAAATTTATAACTCCTTTCAGCACATTTTCCGAAGACGAACTCCCCGACGACCCGCTCGCAAAAGAGGTTGTAAGATATATGCGTGACGAAAACCTCAAAACCGTTCCGTGGATATTCACTTCATTCCCGAGTGAAAACTTCAAGCTTGAAGTCGGAAGTTCCCTGCTTGACTATGTTCAGGGGGACGGTGAGTGGAAAAAGGTTGCCGATAAAGTTAAGGATAAATGGAAGAGTGAAAGAAAGTAATGGATAAAACTCTAAGGCGTTGGTTTCCGGTTTTTACTTTGCCGACATTCATTGCCTTTACGGTGGTATTTCTTATACCGCTTATTATGGGTCTTTATCTCTCGTTTTGCAACTTCAGAACCGTTTCAGATGCGGTTTTTGTAGGTCTTGAAAACTACAAGCTTGCATTTACCGAAAGCGGGAAATTTTTAAATGCTTTATGGTTTACGGTCCGTTTTGCCGTTGTTTCGGTCATTTCGGTAAACATTACAGCATTTTTACTTGCTTTGTTGCTCACAAGAGGTATAAAAGGAACAAACGTATTCAGAACTGTTTTCTTTATGCCTAATCTTATCGGCGGCATAGTTCTCGGATATATATGGCAGCTTATAATAAACGGTGTACTTTATAAATATCAAGCCTCGGTAACATCAGATCCCGTTTACGGATTTTGGGGACTTGTAATTTTGATGAACTGGCAAATGATAGGTTATATGATGATAATTTATATTGCCGGTATACAAAATGTTCCCCCTGAGCTTATTGAGGCCGCAAAGGTTGACGGGGCAAGCAAATCAAGGATATTATTTAATATAACAATACCGTCGGTTATGCCGTCTGTAACCATATGTCTTTTCTTAACGATAACAAATTCATTTAAGCTTTTCGACCAGAACCTAGCACTCACTGCGGGTGCCCCGGGAGATAAAACGCAGATGGCAGCCCTTGATATTTTCAAGACGTTCTACGGCAGAATAGGTTTTGAGGGCGTAGGTCAGGCAAAGGCTGTTATATTCTCTCTTATAGTTGCGTCTATAGCGCTTTTGCAGCTTTATCTTACCCGTTCAAAAGAGGTGGAAAGCTAATGAGAGAAAAAGTATCGAACACAATAATATTTATACTGCTTTGTATCATAGCAATTACCTTTGCCGCTCCTGTTTTGATCGTTCTGATGAATTCTTTCAAGACAAAGTTTTCAATAAGCCAAACGCCGTTTTTGCTCCCTGACGGCGAGACCTTCGCAGGTCTTGAAAACTATACGAGCGGAATTGCAAACACAGGTTTTTTCACAGCATTTATGTGGTCTGTTTTCATAACCGTTTTTTCGGTTATAGCAATAGTTATTTTCACATCGATGACCGCCTGGGCGCTCGTCAGAGTTAAAAGCAAAATAAGCTCCGTTATGTATTATTTATTTATTTTTTCAATGATAGTGCCGTTTCAAATGGTAATGTTTACAATGTCTAAGATTGCAAACATTTTGGGTCTTGACAATCCCGTCGGAATTATAATAATATATTTAGGGTTCGGAGCAGGGCTTTCCGTATTTATGTTCAGCGGTTTTATCAAATCGGTCCCCGTAGGGATCGAGGAAGCCGCAACTATAGACGGCTGCAATCCTTTTCAGACCTTCTGGCGGGTCGTTTTTCCGATATTAAAGTCCACTTCGATAACGGTTGCTATATTGAACACGATGTGGATATGGAACGATTATCTTTTGCCTTACCTTGTTATAGGCAGCGATTACAAAACCATTCCTATTGCGGTTCAGTATCTTAAGGGCGGATACGGTTCCATTGATATGGGAGCGCTTATGGCGATGCTTGTGCTTGCGGTCATACCGGTTATAATCTTTTATCTGTCCTGCCAGAAATATATTATCAAGGGAGTTGCGGCAGGTGCTGTCAAAGGATAATCAAAACAACAAAAACAGCGGAATACTTTTGCATATTTCCTCACTTTCCTCCCCTTACGGGATAGGTACCTTCGGCAAAGAGGCGTATGAGTTTATCGATTTTCTTAAAGAAGCAAATCAAAGGTACTGGCAGTTGCTGCCGCTTGTCCCGTTAGGCGAGGGAAATTCCCCTTATAAATCATCTTCGTGTTACGCCGGCGAAATTCTTTATATAGATTTGGATATCTTAGTAAGCGAAGGATTATTAAAAAAATCCGATATTCCGATCGATCCGTTTATCAAAGGGCAAAGAGTTGATTTTGAAAAGGTGCGTGCCTTTAAACTGCCTCTTATAAAGAAGGCGACCGAAAATTTCAGTACAGAAAACGATGATTATAAAAGATTTATAAAAGACAATTCTTTCTGGCTTTACGATTACGCCGTTTTTGCGGCTGCCCTTGAATATTACAACACCGACAAACTGCACGGAATCGACCGTGATTTAAGGCTAAGGAAGCCGGAAGCACTTGAGACTTTTTGTAGTGAGCACTCTGAAAGTATTGAATTTTATATAATTTCACAGTATCTCTTTTATGCCCAGTTTTATAACCTTAAGCGCTATGCCGTTAAAAACGGAATTTTGCTTATAGGAGATATTCCTATTTATGTTTCGCTTGACAGTGCCGAGGTTTGGACCTCACCCGAAAATTTCCTTTTAAACGAGGATATGACACCTAAGGTCGTGGCAGGAGTTCCGCCCGATATGTTTTCAAAGACGGGGCAGTTATGGGGAAACCCCATATACAACTGGCAGCATATGAAGGCGGACGGATACAGATGGTGGAAAAACAGGATAAAGCGATGCGGCCTTATGTTCGATGTTATAAGGATAGACCATTTCAGGGCGTTTGCCGATTATTATACGATTCCGTTCGGCTCTCTTACGGCGGTTAACGGCGAATGGTTTGACGGACCCGATACGGATTTTTGGAATTCGGTATCGGATGAACTCGGAGATATGAACATTATCGCCGAGGATCTCGGCTGCTACTCTCCAAAAGTTGAAAAACTTATTAAGGCCACCGGATTTCCGAATATGAAAGTTATTCAGTTTGCATTTTCTGGAGGGGACGATAACGAACATCTCCCGATAAATTATGACGGTAACTGCGTATGCTACACTGGAACGCACGATAACGACACGTCCCTCGGTTGGTATATAAACGCAAGTGATTACGAACGGATGAGAGCTGATACCCTCTTCCCGACCTCCCCTGCCCTGCCTGTTCCGCTTAACTTTATAAAGGCAGCACTTATTTCAAGTTCAAAAGCGGTTATTATACCGATACAGGACTGGTTGATGGAGGATTCTTCCGCAAGGATGAATATACCGGGTGTCCCGAAAGGCAATTGGGGATACCGCATAAAAGAAAACTCGCTTTCAAGCGAGCTTATAAATCGGATAAAAAATTTATAGATTTACACTCCGTATCCGATACAGACAAACATTAACGGGAAAATTGTTTTTTATTTTTATTTAAAGAACAATTTTGCCGTTATTTTTCTAATATTCAGTCAAAAAAAGATAAAAATAATCTAAAAGGCGGTGATTTTATGGGACTCAGAACAGACCTTGTTACCGAATGTGCTGCGGAAGACGAAAGCAGTTATGAATACGGTTTTGACGGCTGTGAGGTTTTGAAAACGGTTATAAACTCGTCTGAGCTTGAAAAAAAGCTTTCAAAGCCTAAGGGATGTTATTACACAGTTAAATTTAAAAGTCTTGATACCGTTGCCGATGTAAGCGGGATAAAAAAAGCTCTTATATCGGCTCTATGCCGACTTGTTCCCGAAAACTGCCGTGAAAACATTATGATAGTGGGGCTCGGAAACTCGGACATTACTCCCGACGCATTAGGTCCCGAAACGGCGGGGAGAATAATTGCAACAAGGCATATAAGCTCAGAACTTAAGGACAAACTCGGTCTTACGGGACTTAAAAGCGTATCGTCCGTAATACCCGGTGTTATAGGCAAAACCGGTATAGAGACCGGCGAGACGGTTGCAGCGGCGGTTAAACTTACAAAACCGTCTGCCGTTATAGCTATAGACGCACTTGCGGCAAGCAGCACGGATAACCTTTGCAGAACGGTTCAAATGTGTGACAGCGGGATATGTCCCGGTTCGGGGGTTAACAATTCAAGAAAAGAGTTGAGTTTTAAGACTCTGGGAGTTCCCGTTATAGCTATAGGCGTTCCTACCGTGACAGACTCTCAAACACCCGATATGATGGTAACTCCTAAGGACATCGATATTCTTATAACTAAAGCTTCGGAGCTGATAGCCGGCGCTTTAAATATATTTATGCAGCCTAATATCAGTGAGGAAATAATAGCATCGTTATCATAAAAAACAGCCGCTTTTCATAAGCTTTAATAAAGCGGGTGAGTGTTTTGAATGACGGCGGATCAAAATTCAGAGTAGTTATGTCGGGCATTTTGTGTACCGTAATAATTATTTACAGTATGTTTGAAATGTTAGGCGGAAATAGTTATTACGGCAGGCAAGCGCTTGCCGCACCGAACGGTTTGTTGCAGATATACAACGAAGGCACGGAGCTTGATTTATTTGCGGATTCCGTAAACGACGCCGCATCCGTATCGACGCCGACGACCGATTCTCAGGCCGTTGCAGCTTCCTCCCCATCAAACGTTAAGGGAAAAGTTATTGAAAAATTCATATCTCCTTATACGGCAAACACTTCATATAAAAACATTTATCTTAAAAACAGCACCGATTTAAAAATAGATATAAAGCAGTTGCTTGAGGAACCGCTGAAATTCAATATAGAAAAGGGCTCCTCTCCTTGCGTTCTTATAATGCACACACACGCCACAGAATCGTTTTTGAGCACAACGAGGGATTATTATACCGATTCGGACAAAGCCCGCACAACCGACAACAGCGCAAATATGGTGGCACTCGGAGATATAGTTGCAGCAAAGCTTACATCCGCAGGATACGGAGTTATACATGATAAAACGCTTCACGATTACCCGTCCTATAATGAAAGCTATTCACGGGCGGCAAAAACGATAACGGGATATCTTAAAAAATACCCGAGCATAAAAATAGTTATAGATATGCACCGTGATGCCATTTCATCATCGGACACCGATAAAGTTAAGGTCACTTCACAGATAAACGGAAAAAAGGCAGCGCAGGTTATGATAGTTATGGGTTCCCAAAGCGGCAGCGTTAAAAATTTCCCGAATTGGAGGGAAAATTTAAAGCTTGCGGTAAGACTTCAGGAAAAGCTTGAAACTATGTATCCTACTCTCGCAAGGTCACTGAGTCTTATGCCGAGAAACTATAACGAGAGTCTCTCAACAGGCTCAGTGCTCATAGAAACCGGAACCGACGCAAATTCTCTCGAGGAGGCAAAATATTCGGCAGAGCTTCTTGCAAACAGCCTTTGCGCTCTGCTTGACGGAATATGAAAAAGAAAGACTGCAAATCAAAATTTTTCAGAGCTTTTTCGCTCACGCTGACAATTATGCTTTGTATAATTATAGGGCTTACCGGAATTTCACTTGCCTATGAAAACACGGTACGCATAGCGTTCGGAGAATATAAAAAAGCCTTCGGAATTACATCCGAAGGGTTAAGAATTCTTGATTTTGAAATAGAATTCCCGTGGAAAAAATAAAAAATCGTAATATATGATGATAGAAAAAAGGGATTAAAATATCCGAACAGATAAAATATACTGCTGAAATCTTTTGTTTCAGCAGTATATTTTTATTATTTAATTGATTTGTTTTGCGAAACGGTTTTAATATTCTTTATCATTTTATTGTAATCCACAGAGGAAATGCTGCCCATATTAACGCCGTTATAACTATACTGATATTTGGTTTCGCTCACCTTATAAAAGGCGTAGGTCTTTTTCGAACCGTCAGCCGAGTATGTTAAAGTCACGGTTGCCGCAGGCTCGCCCGACACGCTGCGTATTGTAAAGTCGGTGCATTTTACAGATACAAACTCACCGTAAAAATCCTGGAAATACGAAGCGGTCATCTTTTTGCCGTTATGCGTAATTGTATACTGTGGGTCTGCTTCTTTATCGTATTTGATATCGAAGCTATATGAAGTGCCCGAAGTTGTAAGCGTAAAATTAGAAAGGTCACTTATAACTTCCATACATACCCAGTCATTATAAAAACTTTCCTCGGTATACTCAGAAACCGGAACCGAAGAGATATAGACCTTTTTTATAATCCTACTTTCTTCGTTTATAACTGCACAGTATTCATCGTCAACCTTTGATATTTTATAGAACTTTGTTTGACCGGCAAGTGTCATCTTCACAACAACATCCGGATTATCAAGTCCGAATTTTTTAAGCGACTCAGGCGTTACATCAAAGCTGTAAGCTCCCGAAACCGAAATGCCCGATGTGAACATAGAAAGAAGATTATCCACATTTGCGGCGTGTCTTTCATACGGCGTTGCTATTACGAATTTTGCAACCGAAGAAAGATTTTCGTTTGTGTTCGGAAGTATCGTAACAGTTCTCGGGAATTTTTTCCCGGAGACAGTCATTTCGTCAAATTTCTCAATTGAGCCGCTTGAGCCCTTATAACTTGAAATATCGCCTGAGAAGGCGGCAGCCTCAAATGAACTGTTATCGGCAAGATCAAGTGAGTTAAACAGGAAAGATTCTGCAACACTGTCATCAACTACATATATGTTTTCCCTGTTTGAAAGCTTAAGGTAGGTGCCGGTGTTGTCGGGAGACTGTTTTCCGAGCATAACGCTGTATCCTTCGGATCCGTCCTTAAAGGCAACCTGAGCCGAGCTTACCGGTGAATCAAGGCCGAAATCGCTTAAAGGGCGGTCGGTCTTTTCAATATCTCTGACAGCGGTAATTGAGGTTGCATTTGAAGCGATATTTGATATCAGCGTGCTGCTTGTAAGCAAAGAATCGACACCGTCAAGGCACCAAACGGAATTTTCCTGACCGTCCACCTCTACAGTTGAAGAATACAGTCTGAATGTGCCGTTTTGGTTTGTCACCTTGACTTCGGAAACAGTTGTTATATCAAGCGACAGAACCGAAACGGTATTTACACTGCTGTTATTGTCCGATTCATCTGTTTTTTTAGGAACGAATTTAATTACCGCAAAAAGACCGCCGACAAGGACTGCAACCGATAAAACAGCCGCAGTAAGCTTTATAACAGACTTTTTCTTTGATGAAATTCTCTGTTTCTTTTTATTATGGTCTGCAGGTGCACCGAAAACCGTTGACTCTTCATCAGGGGTCAAAATTTCTGCGGTCTCCGTTTTTTCTTTTGAAAAATCACTCATTCTGCGTTTCTTCTCCTGATATATACTGTTATTCCCACAGCGAGCACTGCAAGCGGAAGAAGGGTTTCAAAAAGAACTCTTATTGTTCTCTTTCCCGACTCCGTAACCTTATCGGAAAAGCTGGTATCGGTTATCACCTTAGATGTAAAGGTAACGCCTGGTTCGGTTATTCCCGAGGCAAGTTCGGTGCAGGCAAGAACGGTATCCTGATTGTAAAGGCGGCTGTACTGCGCCCAATCGGACTGGATATACTGAATACTTGAAAAAGCAACTACATAGCTTTTTATTTTCTTATTGTTCTGTGAACTGTCATAAGCAGTTTTTTCTGCCTTTGCAACGGATACAAACTTACCCTTTTCAGCATTCGGATCATTCCAATCGCTTGCTGCACCGACAGGAGCTTTAGCGGTTGTTTCGGTTGTAGTCATAACCGTTGTTACATCAATAGCCGTATCGGAGGGTTCGGATGTTGTTATCGGTATATTATATCCCGCTATCGAAACGCCTATATTATCAATGCCTGCCGACTCATCCGGATAAAGGAAGAGTGTAGTGGGATCCTGTGTTGCGTTGCGGCGATTATCTTCGGTTTCAAACAGAACGCCCTCACCGCAGTTTATTCCCCATCTCTTAAGGAAATCGTAAAGGTTCGGCAGTGCAGGACAGGAAGCGTCACCGAAAAAGACAAGTCCTCTGGAGAGCTTTCCGCCGTTTTCGAGGAACTCAGAAATAACAGTAAGTTCAGACTCCATAAAATCCAGGTTTGCCGAAGCAATAACTACAACATTGCAGTCAGACGGTATTTCATTTACAACGGGGTCTGAAATTGTTTCTATTTCATAGTTGTTTGACTTTAAAAGCTCAACATAAGCAGAGGTATTATCCGAAGAGGAATGTCCCGTTATAAGGGCGGCTTTTTTCTGCTGACCGCTTACAACATAAGATATTGCGCCTGTAAGAGCGGTTTCAAGCTTATTTGCGGTTATTGTATAGTAATATCCCGAGCCTGATGTATCCGAGCTTTCATAAATATCGGAAAAGCCTATCTTCTTGACTCTTTCCTCATCGGAATCATCTTTTTTGGCTGTTACTATTATATCGCCGTATGAAATTTTAAGAGCGGAATGTTTCGTTGCTATTGCGGAAAATTCCGAACTTTGCGGATCTATAAATTTAACGTTAAGCTTGTTATTATACTTATAGTATTTATTTATCAGATTGACCGTCTGATCAAAATACCCCACATCGGCTGCGGAAACGCCGTAATTTTGAGAGTAGTAGTTCATCATTGACGAATAATCGTCCTCCGCTGCGCAAACGGTTATATCAACATCTTTATCTATCGATTTAAGATATTTGATATTCTTTTCATTTACCGAATTGACCTTTTCACTCGTCATATCAAATTCAAGATTAACTCTTTCGGACAAAACGGAAAAGAACACATTAACCACTATTGCCGCCGCAATAACAAGTGCTGTTACAGCTATCGAATAGGTTCCTTTTTTAAGGAGCATTTTATTTTTGACTTTCTTTGTTTCGGGCGCATTTGAGGTTTCTTCGCCGTTTTGCTTTATTTTATTTTCATCCATTTCAAAAACCTCCTTTAAGCCCATCTTCTCTTCTCAAGCGAACGGACGGAAAGGAAGAGAAATACCGCCGTTATACTCAGGAAGTAAACTATATCCGGAATTGAGAGAGTTTCGTTTGCAAAGCTTTCCGACGCTGTGATAAATGCCATTTTCTCGGCGGCTTTTGAAAGCCACGAAATATTTATGAGCGATGCAAAACTGCTCATATAGAGAACTACGATATTTATAACAAGTGTGAGTATAGCTGAAATAACCGGACTTTCGGTTAAGGAAGATATAAACTGACCTATTGCAATAAGCGCCGCTCCCAGAAGAAAAACACCGAGCAATGCATAAAGATATTTGAACAGACTTACATCAACATTTGATTTTATGATTATCTCAAAGATAACCGTAGGTGAAAAGCAGAGCATATAAAGGAAAAATGCCGCAAGGAACTTTCCGAAAACTATCGATGTGAGTTTTACGGGCGCAGTAAGCAATGCCTGATCGGTCTTCTGGCGGCGGTCCTCACTCATAAGCCTCATTGTAAGTATCGGAACGGTAAACACGATAACTATAGACATTGCGCCTATTAAAATATTCTGTATATCGGGCGAACCGTAACCGTAATAATATCCGAAAAACATTGAAAGGAAAAAGAAATATGCCGCAAGCACTATATAGCCTACTGGCGTTTGAAAATAAGACTTGAATTCTCTTTTAAGTATCGCACCCATTATTTCTGATCCTCCTTTTCATCCTTTTGTATTTCCTGTGCACCGTAACCGAGCATTTCTCTTGCTTTTTTGTTGTCTCCCGCCTCGGTAAGACGCAGGAATATATTCTCAAGAGGAACGGAGTTTGCAGAGAACGAAAGCATCGTCTTCCCTCTTTCGCAAACACGCTTAAACACATCTTCTCTTATGTCAACTCCGGGCTTCGGAGTTATGCTGAAGTCAACGGAACCTTTCTCCGCTTTTCCGAGACTTACAACACTCTCTACCCCTTTCACCGAAGAAAGAGCTTTGAGCATTTCCGACTCGTCGCATATAATTCTTGCCTCAATAGAATGATTTTCGGAAAGCTTATACGAGAGATTATCGGGAGTATCATCGGCAATTATTTGACCTTTATTTATTATAATTACCCTTTTACATACCGCCTGAATTTCGGTAAGTATATGTGAGGAAAGAATAATAGTGTGGTTTTTGCCGAGCCTTGAAATAAGGTTTCTTATTTCTATTATCTGCTTGGGGTCTAATCCTACCGTGGGTTCGTCAAGTATAAGAACGTCGGGATTGCCTACAAGCGCCTGAGCAAAGCCTACCCTTTGCCTGTATCCTTTTGACAGATTTTTGATAAGTCTGTTTTGAACGGTGTCTATCCTTACAAGCCTCATAATTTCGTTTATATGCGGCTTTTTCGGGAACTTGACTTTTTTAAGGTCATAAATAAACTCAAGATATTCTCTTACCTTCATATCCGTGTAGAGCGGAGGAAGCTCAGGTAAATATCCTATTCTCTTTTTTACATCCTCAGGGTTATCTATTATATTGAAACCGTCCACAGTTACACTGCCGCAGGTCATAGAAAGATATCCCGTTATAATATTCATTATCGTTGATTTTCCTGCGCCGTTAGGCCCGAGAAAACCGACTATTTCTCCCTTATCTATTGAAAAGTTTACATCATCAACAGCAAGATGAGAACCGTACTTTTTACTCAGTCCGGTAACTTCTATCATTCGTTTTTCCTCCAAGTCAGATTATTCTACGTTATAATAATATCAAACAACTTTATACTTTTTGTGAACAAACTATAAAGACAGATATAATACCGTCTTATTATACTACCGCCGCTTTCTTATATCAAGTAAAAAATAACAGATTTTAAAATTGCAAAAAGATAGCGGGAAAACTGTAAAAATCAGTTCTCCCGCCGGTTTCAGTTCATTGGAACAAGTATCATACGGTCATTTAAAATCGTTTCGCTCTGGATATCGTTTATTTGTTTTATCTGCCCGATGCTTGCGCTGTAACGGTGAGCTATATCCCAGACCTTTTCACCGCTTTGTGCGAAGTAAATAGTCATAGCGGAACGGTTTTTCCTTGCAAGCGGTTTTTCACAGTCGCTTTTTATTCCCGTTACGACCGATACCGTTTCGCATCTGCACAGTGCGCCCGATATATTTAGTTCTATTCTCACCTCTGCGCTGTCTGCTCCGGTTAAGGTATAGCTTGCAGAGCTGACGGTTATAAACGGATTAAATTTGATTTCGCCCTTTTCATCGATATTAAGACTGTATTCAAAGTCTATCGGTTTTTCGCACAAAAACGGCATATTATCCGTATCATAGACTATCATTGTAACAGTAACCGTACCGTTTATCGATATTTTTCCGTCTGCGGCAGAGCTGTTTGACACCTTAACATCACACCACATATCCGCAACGGACGAAACTCCCGAACTTTGAAATTCTATATTTTTCTTGCAGACAAAGCTCTCATTGATGTTCTTGCAAAGCTTTTCAAAAAGCACATTTTGCTTTTCGACTGTACACTCATATTTTTTTGAGTATGCGTCAAGTATAACGGGAACATCATTGTCACAGGAGCTTTCGCAGCGTATCATAAGCTTACTGTCCACCTTAAGGCAGCGGCTCTCACCGGAATCGGTCGGCTTTACGGTTATCTCAAGATAAGATACCTGTGCGCAGGTGTCGACTATACATTCTTCACTGAGACTTTCGATTTCTATTATCTGGCTGAACGGTATTGTTGAACGGACCGTTTGCAAAACTCCGTCCGACGTGCAGCAAAGTGCCGTTACCGCAAGCTCGCCTTTAACAACTGCTTTACCCGAAAGTATTTTGGTTTCTTTTATGAGCGTCTGAGCGTCATATCTCACAACCGAGCTTACAGGCTGCTGATTTTCGCCGAGGTCTATCTCTTCATCTATCATAAGATACTTTTCGGCACATCCTACGGGTGATGTTGCCGGCGCAGCGCCTCTGAGCAATTCAATATCCGGATCATCTATATCCGATATTACATCACAGCCCTTTCTCATAATGAGGGAAACATATATTCCGCAAGCGCCGTGAATATCGATTTTTCTGCTTGTTACGGCTCGGCAATTTATGTATTCGCACCTTACATTTGCATTTAAAATCGTATTTTCCGTATCTACATCGCTTTCGAAAATCTTTTGGAACGGATACTGATATTCATAAGAGCATATCCTGCCGTTTTCGCCGCAATAGATAACGGTAACGGTAACCGTGCCGTCGATATTTATATTTCTGCCGCTCATTCCTTTAGCCGATATTCTCGGCACTGCCCTGCACTTGATAATTTTATTTATATCAGGGTAGTAATCCGGCAGGGAAAAATCAACGTCTATAGGTTGCTCTGCCGAGCTGTTGTATATTTTTTCTTTAGTAAGTACCTGCGTTTTCAAGCTCTTTTGTTCCATACCGTGCACACTCCACATTCTTTTTTATTAAATATTATTCCGTAGGTCCTTAAATTATACCTGTTTAAGGAGAAACAAAAGAATACGATATAACCCCTCCTCTACTGTATATCGCTTAAATTCCGATTGTTGAAAAAATCTCAAAACAGTATTATGATAAGCTGATGGGAGAAAGACTGCCAATTTAGAAAAAACGAAGTTTGAGAACGAACTTTATGACCCGAATGAAAATGTTACCGTCAAACAATTTTGGATCAAACTGTAATTTAAATCACATAGGAAACGGTTCTATTGTTATAAAAGCTTGCTTTTAAATTTTTACACTTACTCGGAGTAAAGTTTTAAAACAGGAATACATAAGCTGAAATACACAAAAGCGCCATTACAGTTTTGTTAACTGTAATGGCGCAAAATAATTTATTCAAGCTCAAAGGCTCCGGTGTAAAGCTGATAATAGGTTCCGTGTTGAGCTATAAGGTCATTGTGGCTGCCACGCTCTATTATTCTGCCGTGGTCAAGCACCATAATAACATCGGAATTTTTAACGGTTGAGAGTCTGTGAGCGATAACGAATACCGTTCTGCCCTCCATAAGCTTATCCATACCCCTTTGAACTATAGCTTCGGTTCTGGTATCTATTGAAGAGGTGGCCTCGTCAAGTATCATAACCGGCGGGTCGGCAACGGCAGCTCTTGCTATTGCTATTAACTGTCTTTGACCCTGAGAAAGGTTGGAGCCGTTATTTGAAAGTTCGGTGTTATAGCCGTCAGGCAGGCGGGAAATAAAGTCATCCGCACCCGCAAGTTTTGCTGCCGATATACACTCGTCGTCGGTTGCATCAAGATTGCCGTAACGGATATTTTCCATAACCGTTCCCGTAAACAGGTTGGTTTCCTGCAAAACGATACCGAGCGAACGGCGAAGATCCGATTTCTTTATTTTATTTATATTTATGCCGTCATATCGAATCTTACCGTCGGCAATATCATAAAATCGGTTTATAAGATTTGTTATTGTTGTTTTGCCGGCTCCCGTAGCTCCTACGAAAGCAACCTTTTGACCGGGTTCGGCATAAACCGAAACATCGTGCAGAACATCCTTGCCCTCAACATAGCCGAAGTCGACATCTACCATTCTGACATCGCCCTTAAGCGGAGTGTAAGTTACCGAACCGTCGGCAGAATGTGGATGCTTCCAAGCCCATTTACCCGTATGCTTATCCGATTCGGTAATGTTTCCGTTTTGGTCTATTCTGCAGTTTACAAGGGTTACATAACCGTCATCGTCCTCGGGTTTTTCATCCATAATCGAAAAGATACGCTGTGCTCCGGCAAGACCCATTACGATCGAGTTTATTTGCTGTGAAAACTGATTTAAATTACCGGTGAACTGTTTCGTCATATTAAGAAAAGGAACGATGATATCTATTGAGAGCACCGTTACACCCGTAAAAATCGACGAAATTCCGATATTCGGAACTTTTGCAAGCAAAAGCACACCGCCGAGGGTTGCGCAAAGAACATAAAGAACATTGCCTATATTCATAATTATAGGTCCGAGAGCGTTGGCATAGGCGTGAGCTTTAAAACCGTCCGAATAAAGTTCTTCATTTACTTTATCGAAATCTTTTTTAGCTTCTTCCTCGTGACAAAATACCTTAATTACCTTTTGACCGTTCATCATTTCCTGCATAAATCCTTCGGTTTTACCTACGGATTTCTGCTGACGAACGAAGTATTTTGCAGAGCCGCCGCCTATTTTTTTAGAAACATAAAACATTGCCGCAACTCCGAGAAGCACCGCAAGCGTTATCCACACGCTGTACCAAATCATAATCCCGAACACTGTGATTACTATTATTCCGGATTGAAGCATTTGCGGCAGCGACTGAGAAACGAGCTGACGGAGAGTATCGATATCATTTGTATAATAACTCATAATATCGCCGTGTTTATGAGTATCGAAATACTTAATGGGAAGATTCTGCATACCGTCAAACATCTTCCTGCGAAGTTTGCAGAGAAAACCTTGAGTTATATAAGCCATAAGCTGACTGTACGCCGTCATAAAAGCAATGGACAGCACATAAAGGACTATAAGAATTCCTATAAGCGGCAATATCTGTTCTTTAGCCTGCGCCCAGCTTCCCTTGGCGGCAAGAGTATCGGTTACGACTTTAAGGACTTTCTGAGTAAATATTGAAGGGATAGATGAAACAGCTGCCGAGAAAATAATGCAAAAAACCGTTATGGGAGCAAGCACGGGATAGGAGCTGAAAAGGAGCTTGACTATTCTTTTCAGCGCACCCGTATCGATTTTTCTGCCCGAAGGCAAAGGAGCTTTACGAAGGTTATTTTTACTGTTCATTTGTCTTACCTCCGTTCGTTTGCTGTTCGTATACCTCACGGTAAATTTCTGACCTTGCGAGCAGCTCGGAATGAGTTCCGACATCGCTTATGCTGCCGTTATCCATAACGACTATCATATCCGCTTCCTCAACCGAGGATATACGCTGCGCAATTATGATTTTTGTTGTATCCGGTATAAAAGACTTAAGACCTGCTCTTATAAGCATATCGGTTTTCGTATCAACAGCGCTTGTGGAATCGTCAAGAATCAGTATCTTCGGATTTTTAAGAAGCGCACGGGCTATACAAAGTCTCTGCTTTTGTCCGCCTGAAACATTGGTGCCGCCCTGTTCGATATAAGTGTCGTACTTATCGGGAAAGCTTTCAACAAAGTCATCCGCCTGAGCAAGTTTGCAGGCCTCTGTTATCTGCTCATCGGTGGCGTTTTCATTGCCCCAACGCAGATTTTCTTTTATCGTACCCGAAAAAAGAGTGTTTTTCTGCAAAACCACGGCAACAGCATTTCTCAGAGACTCAATATCGTAATTCCTCACATCGACTCCACCGACCTTAACGCTTCCGCAGCTTACATCATAAAGTCTCGGTATAAGCTGGACAAGCGAAGATTTGCTTGAGCCTGTGCCGCCGATGATCCCGACCGTCATACCAGATTTAATATGCAGATTTATTTTACTGAGTGCATATTTCTTTCCCTTTTCGGAATATTTGAAGCTGACATCTTCAAAATCAACAGATCCGTCGCTTACCGAAGTTACGGCATTTTCGGGATTTGATATCGAGGGTTTTTCTTCAAGTACTTCAACTATTCGCTTCATTGATTCCGCAGACATAGTTATCATTACATAAATCATTGAAAGCATCATAAGCTGAACGAGGATCTGAAAGCCGTAAGTGAGCATAGCGGTTATTTCTCCGACATTTGTCGTGACTCCGCCGGACTCTATTATAAGCTTTGCGCCCACAAGCAATACAAATACAAGGTTAAAGTAAACACACGCCTGCATAAGCGGCATATTAAAGGCAACTATACGCTCGGCAAATGTAAAGTCTTTTCTGATGTTTTCCGCCGCTGTGCCGAACTTTTTCTTCTCGTATTCCTCTCTTGAGAATCCTTTTACAACACGCATACCACGGACATTTTCTTCTATAGATTCATTCAAGCGGTCATACTTTTTAAAAACGCTCCTGAACGCAGGCATTGCTTTTTTGCCTATTATTATAAGTCCGAAAAGCAAGACCGGAATTATAACCACAAAACTCGTTGCAAGCGCTCCGCCCATAACATAAGCCATAACTATTGAAAAGATAAGAAGCAGCGGTGCCCTTACGGCTATTCTTATTATCATCATATAAGCAAGCTGAACGTTATTGACATCGGTGGTCATACGGGTCACAAGCGATGACGATGAGAACTTATCTATATTTGAAAACGAATAGCCCTGAACCTTATAAAAAAGGTCGTGCCTTAAATTCTTTGCAAAGCCTGCTGAAGCCTTTGCCGAGGTATAACCCGCAATGCCGCCGCAGCAAAGCGACAGGACAGCCATAAATATAAGCAGTCCGCCGATTTTAAGAATAACCGAAATAGGTTCCCCTGCCTGAACTTTATTAACAAGGCTTGAGGTTATAAAAGGTATAACCGACTCTATCAGCGCTTCGCCTATTATAAAAATAAGCGTAAGCACAGTTGCCTTTTTATATTCCCTTATACAGGACATAAATTTTTTCAGCATTTTACTCCTCCAAATTCTCCTTGATTTTATCAATTGTTTTAAAAAACGTTTTTAATTCTTCATCACTTATTCCTTTTCGAAGTCTCTTTTCGAAATTTTGAAGGTTTAAGAGAGCCGATTTATGAATATCAGAGCCCTTTTTTGTTAAAACAATTTTTTTAAGCCTTGCGTCACTCTCAACGCTTTTTCTTTCAATAAGACCGTTTTTTTCCATAAGCTGAAGAATTTTCGTTGCGGTTGAACGGCGAATAGAAAATTTTTCTTCAAAATCCCTCTGATATATATCTTTATCCTGATTCTCCGCAAAATACCTCAAAGCCCAGCCGTGATATCCTGTGGCAGCCTCAAACTCCTTAGGCCTTTTAGCTTCAACCCAGCGTTTTATCATATTATTAACGCTTCTTATTTCAAAGCCGATATGTCTTTTTTCTTCCAAATTTATCACCGCCCGACAGCAAGAAAATGTTAGTCAGCTAACAATATTTGTTAGCTGACTAACATTATAACGCTCGTCATATCTTTTGTCAATGAACAATTTTTGAATTATTTGTTAAAATCTCAGGCGGTTTGCGCAAGAATGTTTTTAAAATACTCTTCGGTATCTTTATATATATTATCCATAACAGACAGAGTTTCGTCCGAACTCAGTCCCGAAGTTGCCGCAGAAAGTATTTCCGCCTTTGAAGATTCGCATTTCCCGAGAATAAGATTAACAAGTTCTTTTTTATCGCTGTATGAAGTTCCTGAAAGTTTATTAAGATAAGAAGCACACAAAACAACTATCCTGCCTATTGCCTTTGCCGCAGCAGAGGTTTCTTCCGTGTAAGCTTTAACGGATATTGAAGTTGTATCTTTATTATCATTATCAAAATTCGATTTATCCTCACAAGGAATTTTTTCAAGCTCTTTTATTTTAAGTTCCTTTTCATTCAAGCTGTTTTTAAGCTCTTTGATCTCGAGATTTAATTCCCGATTCTTTTGTATGAGCGTTCGGTTTTGGCTCATTAAATCTTTTTTTCTCATTTTCACCGCAACCTTTTTAAATTTTCCGGACTTAAGAGTTATGACAGAGAGCAGCGATATAGAGAGCAGTGCTCCCAAACTGTCAATAACAACATCCCTGACTTCGCCGCTTCTCCCTTTCACAAAAAGCTGATGAAATTCATCGCTTGACGCATATAAGACACACAACATAAACGACAAAGCCGCCCTTAACCTAAAGCTGATACCGGTATAGCTGACAAATGTCATAAAAGAGAAAATGCCGAGCAGACAGTAAATCGAAAAGTGAGCGGTTTTTCTTACGGGAAATGCCACCTTAGCTATGGTTTGCGCCTGCTCTTGTTCGTCCATTTCGTCAAACCCCGGATACAATGCAGAAAACACCTTATTTGTGAATCCGCCGCTTAATTTTTCACTCTCGGCAGCTTCCTGCGCCGAGAGTGAAAATATCAAAAGCATATTTAAAGTAAGAAGTAACAGTGAAGCTACTCTGAAAATTGCTTTTTTCATAGTATTATCAGCCGAAGAAATACGGAGTCGGGTTAACGGCATTTGAATGGGTGTTCCTACCGCCTACGAGCAAAGTAAGATGCAAATGATATCCTGTTGACGAACCGGTCGTTCCGACATATCCGAGCAACTGACCCTGCTTTACTTTTCCCGACGATACGACAATTGAATCCATATGTCCGTAAATAGCGCCTATTCGCTGTTGCTGACCCTTAATATTCATCCAGCCGTGGTCTATCCTCAGGTGGTTTCCGAATCCGCTGCCGCAGGAGCAAATAGGTGTCTTACTCTTATGGGGGCAGCTGTTATAGCTCTGATATATCTCGCCGTCCGCAATAGCGACAACCGGTTTTAAGTAAATTCCGCCTGCGGAAATATCTATACCGTAATGGAATCCGCCCGAGCGGTATCCCCAACCCGAATATATGTTTCTCGTATAAGGAACGGGCCACATAAGATTAGTATTCGGATTTATAAATCCTGTAGTGTTATCAAGATGCTGCTGCATATTCTGCAAAGCCTGTTGTTTAGCCTTTATAGCAGCATTGACCGACGCTAAATCTTTATCCTGCTGAGCCTTACTTGAGTTTATACTGCTGTAAAGTTTTTGTGCCTCTGCTTCTTCGCTTTTAAGCTGATTTTGCTGTTCCTGGATAGAGGCTCTGATGCTTACCTGAGATTCAAGCAGCTTATTATTTTCCTCATTTTTCTTATTAAGAACATCTATCGCAGCTTTTATTTCTTCCATAATTGCCTTATCCCTTGCGGAAACGGAAGATGTGAGCTGCGCAAGCTGCAAGAAATCGGAAAAGCTCTCGGCTCCGAGCAGAATTTTAACATTACTGTCGGAATTACTCATATAGATTGCTCTGAGCCTTTTTTTGAACTCAAGCTTATCGGATTCTATTTCTTTGTTTTTAGCATCTATCTCTGCCTTATTTTTTGCAATAGCGGAGTTTATGCTGTTTATTTCCGAATTGCAGCGATTTATCTGTGCCTGTGTGTTCGCTATTTTTTTCTGCACCGCCGCAAGCACTGCAGCCTGATTGTTTGACTGCTTTTTAAGATTATTTATCTCATTTTGAATTTTTGCCGCTTCCTGCTGCAGTTTGTTAATATCGTTTCTGAGCTGGTTTTCCTGAGCCGAGGCTGCGTTTACATTAAAAGAAAAACCCAGCGTACTGTAAAAACAGGTTGCAAAAAGCACTGCGCAAATTATAAGAGATACTGCTTTAATACAGGTCTTTTTCATTGGTTTACTCCTTAAATTCAATCAGATTGCCGCAAACTCGCTTCCCTCTTTACGGAGGTACTTACTTATCATTATTACACTTCCGAGAACGCCCGCAAACACGCCTATTCCGACAAATATCAACAGCAAATACCACGCCACATCTTTATAAAGCACCAAATCGGCGGTTCCGAGAGCTTTTGAAATCGCTTCGGACGCTATTCGGTAACAAACATAAAGCAGACCTTCGGATATAAGTGCCGATATAAGCCCTATAAGCATACCTTCGACAACAAACGGAATTCTTACAAAAGCGTCGGTCGCTCCGACTGCCTTCATAATGCTTATTTCAAGCTTTCTGTTATACATCGTTACCCTTATTGTGTTGGATACTATCACAAGAGATATCACCATAAGTATCGCTATTATCCAAAATCCCGCTATTGTAACGCCCTTTTTGATGGCCGAAATTTTATCTGCAAGGTCGCCCTGTGACTGAATCGTATCGACTCCGTTTATTTTCTTTATCTGATTAACGGTATCGTCAAACTTAGTCATATCCTCCATAGTGACCTTAGCTGCAGCGGAAAGCGGATTACCGTATTTATCGTTTAAAAACGAGAAATACTGCTCCTGACCTTCAAGCATATTTGCTTTTACGGATTCAAGACCGGCGTCTCCCGATATATATTCCGCAGACTTAACATTCGGCAATTTCTCTATTTCGGCGCAAAGCGCTCTTGCTTCCTTTTCATCGTGAATAATATAATCGGATGCCTTAATCCCGTTTTCATCCGCCTGCTCACCGTTATCTGCATTATCCTGAACCGCCTGTCCGTCAGCAGGGGCGGAGGACGCCGAATTATCGGTGCTGTCGCCGTAAAGCGCCCAACTGTAGTCCTTCATATAGACCATAACAACATTCTGTTGCTCCAGTCTTCCCATAGCCTTGTTTACATTTTCGGATATCATAACCGCAAGGCCTATAACAACCATACACGCCACAAGCACGCCTATCGAAGCAAGGGACATAAGTCTGTTAGCCCAGGCATTCGCAAAGCCTTCCCTTATGAGGTATTTAAAACTTCTCATTTTCACTGTGAAATACCTCCGGCAGCATTATCGGCAACTATTTTTCCCGAATCAAGCATAATGACCCTATGCTGAAAATCACGGACAAGATTATGATCGTGCGTTACCATTAAAACGGTAGTACCCCTCTTGTTTATTTCGGTAAGTAAAGACACTATCTCATAAGACATATTGGGGTCGACATTTCCCGTAGGCTCGTCCGCAATTATAAGGTCGGGAGCGTTAACAAGAGCACGGGCAAGTCCCACTCTCTGCTGCTCGCCGCCCGACAGCTCCCTCGGCATAGATCTGGCTTTATCTCCGAGTCCGACCTTACTGAGGGCTTTTGTTACCTCTCTTCTTATCTGCCTTCCCGATGCACCTACAACGTGCATCGCAAAAGCGACATTATCAAAAACATTCATTTTAGGAATAAGCCTGAAATCCTGAAAAACTATCCCCATTGTACGCCTGAGCATCGGAACCTGACGCCTCGGCATTTTAGTCAGATCAAATCCGTTTACCGTAATAGTTCCGGTGCTTGCCTTTTCTTCCCTCATTATGAGCTTCATAAAGGTACTTTTGCCTGCGCCAGACGAACCCACAACGAAAACAAATTCGCCGCTGTTTATTCTGATATTAACATCCTCAAGAGCGTGCGTCCCCGTAAGATAAGTTTTTGAAACTCCTTTGAATTCAATAACCGGTCTGTCGGGGTCATATACCGCACCGGAGGAAACATCAAACATTTCCCGATCCATTAAAATTTATATCTCCTGTAATCAATACTTTATAGGTGTGCTCTTAAGATATTTATTTACCATAAGTGCTATTTTAAAGACGATAGCGTGATCAAACTCTCTAAGGTCAAGCCCCGTTATTTTCTTTATCTTTTCAAGTCTGTAAACCAAAGTGTTACGGTGAACAAAAAGTTTTCTTGAGGTTTCCGAAACATTGAGGTTGTTTTCAAAGAAACGCTGAATGGTAAAGAGTGTTTCCTGATCGAGACTGTCTATAGAACCTCTTTTGAAGATTTCACGAAGGAAGGTCTCGCAAAGAGTGGTGGGAAGCTGATAAATGAGTCTTGCTATTCCGAGATTATCGTAAGAAACTATAGTCTTTTCGGTATCGAAAACTTTGCCTACTTCAAGCGCTATCTGGGCTTCTTTGAAAGATGAAGCAAGGTCCTTAAGATTATCAACGGTCGTTCCCACGCCTATAACTGCGTGAACAAAAAACTCTCCCGAAAGAGTATCGGCTATTGTTGCGGCGAGGTTTTCGATATGCTTTGATTCGATTCCCGCTTTTGTTTCCTTGACAAGCGCAATATCCGTTTCGTTTATATTTATAACAAAATCCTTTGTTTTATCGGGGAAAAGGTTCTGAAGGACATCATAAACCGAAACATCATTAGGTTCAACCATACGGATAAGCAAAACCGTTCTTAAGGCGTCGCTGTTAAAATAAAGCTCTCTTGCCTTAATATAGATATCTCCGGGGAGAATATTATCAAGGATTATATTCTTAATAAAGTTGCTCCTGTCATACTTTTCATCGTAATAAAACTTAATATTTGAAAAGGAGACCGCCAAAACCGCCGCATATTTAGAGGCAATTATATCGTCACCCTCCACAAACACGGTATATTCAAATGTCTGCGATCCGCCGAGCGATTTTAAAGTATATCCGTCGGAAGTATACAAATCTCCCGATGCGGGCGGTGCAGATGAAAGCTGCTCTCCTATCTTGCCGAGCTGACTGCAGGCAATTACTGTCATATTCTCATCGACAACACCGAAGGTTTTATCGATAACATCCTTCATCTGATGAATTACTCCCTGAAACAGGCGGTTTGACATAATAACACTTCCCCCATAATATTAAAAATAAATTAAACCAACTATATTTTACACAATAACTCGACTTTTTTCAAGTGCTTATTCAAAAAAAGTTACAAAAAAGTTACAGTTTCAGATATTTTTGCAAAGCGACTGCATATAACCGTCGGTAAATTCGGTTTCAAACACCGCATCCTTTATTTTCACCGTATTTACCCCTGCTCCCAGTGAAAGGTTCAGTCCCTTCATTTTTATGTAAGCCTCTTTTTTCGTCCACACCTCAAAAAAGCGGTTGTTATGCAGATTTTCGTCCGAATTTACATACTGTATTTCCTCAAGGGTAAAAAGCCTGTAATCGTTTTTTATCGCAATCGGTCTGACAAGTTCGATATCCACCCCTACGGGGTCCTCCGAAACAACACAGACAGAATACTCCCCACTGTGTGAAATACTGAAACAGCAAAAATCAAGCAAGGGCTTTCCGTTTTCGTTATAAGAAAATGTATAACCGTCTCTTTTAAAATTCTTATTTATAAGCCGGCGAAGCAAAATAAGCCCTGCAAGCGAGCGGCGTTTATCATCTGTGCGCATCCGTGAAATGCGTTTTATATTGAGTTGTGAGAGGCGGTTATATTCTTTTAAATATTCGCTTTCCTCAATATCGGTTATTTTAACCCTCAAAAGATCTGTCATTTTGAAAGTTCGTTTTTGGACGCCGCCTTTAAATATGCGTTTATAAATCCGTCAAGGTCGCCGTCCATAACGGCGTTTATATTACCCGATTCAAAACCCGTTCTGTGGTCCTTTGCAAGTGTGTAAGGCATAAAAACATAAGACCTTATCTGCGAACCCCACGCAATCTCTTTCTGAACACCTTTGATATCTTCGATTTTTTCAAGGTGTTCTCTTTCTTTTATTTCAAGAAGCTTGGATTTAAGCATTTTCATAGCCTGATCCCTGTTCTGGAACTGACTGCGTTCATTCTGGCAGGCAACCACTATTCCTGTAGGAATATGTGTAAGCCTTACCGCAGAAGAGGTTTTGTTTATATGTTGTCCGCCTGCACCCGATGAGCGGAAAACATCCATTTTAATATCCTCATCTCTTATTTCGATATCGGTATCATCCGCTATTTCAGGCATTACTTCCACCGAAGCAAATGAGGTATGCCTTCTTCCCGAAGCGTCAAAAGGAGAAACACGAACAAGTCTGTGGACTCCCGATTCGCTTTTAAGGTAGCCGTAAGCATTATCGCCCTCTATCAACATAACAGCACTTTTAAGACCGGCTTCATCACCGTCAAGAAAATCGAGGACCTTGACCGAAAAGCCGTGTCTCTCGGACCAACGGGTATACATACGCACCAGCATCTGAACCCAGTCCATAGCCTCGGTACCGCCCGCTCCTGCGTGAAATGTAAGTATTGCGTTATTTGAATCGTACTGTCCGTTTAAAAGCGTGGCAAGTCTCTGAGAAGCAAGATCTTTCTCAAGTTTATCTATTGAATCGGATATTTCACCCACGAGTGAAATATCTCCTTCCTCATCGCCCATTTCTATCAAAACAAGCAGGTCTTCATATGAGGAAACAGTCTTATCATAAGCTTCAACGGTGTTTTTGAGCTTTCCTGTCTTTTGAAGAACGGCTCTTGAATTATCAACATCGTCCCAAAAGCCGTCTGCTGCTGCCTTTTGTTCAAGCTCCTCTATTTCCCTTTTAAGATTATCGTAGCCTATGGCATCCTTAAGGTCCTTTATTTCCTGTTCGTTTGCCGTAAGGCGAAGTTTAAGCTGCTCAAATTCAAGCATCGGTTTTCCTCCGGTTAATTATTTTTTAAGCACATATGCGTGCCATTCGTCACGCACTGATTTTTCAACTGTTTTAAACCCGTGCTCAAGAGCGCTTTTTTCAACCTCTTCCGCACGTATATCTATTATTCCGGAAACGATAAGTATACCGTCGTCGGTCATAAATTCCTTTATTCCGTCAAAAAGGCGCATAACAACATCCGCTATTATATTGGCGCAGACTATATCGTATTTCCCTTCGACCTTTTCGGCAAGATCACCTACTTTAAAGCTGCATTTTTCATCCGTGCCGTTTATCCTTGCGTTTTCCTCTGCAGTTTTAACCGACTGCGCATCAATATCTATTCCCACAGCCTCTTTTGCGCCTAATAATGCGGATGCAATTGCAAGTATTCCGCTCCCTGTTCCTACATCCAGTACCTTTGAGTTCTGATTTACTGCCTTTTCAAGGACTTCAAGGCACAGCGAGGTTGTAGCGTGAGTTCCCGTCCCGAATGCGGCGCCCGGATCAAGCTTTATAACGGTTCTGTTATCCGGATTATCGTATTTTTCCCAACTCGGGCAAACGGCAAGTTTTTCTCCTATTTCAAAAGCTTTAAAATACTTTTTCCAGTTCTCGTTCCAATCGCTGTCGTCAACACCTATACTTTCGATCTCACAGTTTATTCCCGCAGCAGACATCCGTTCTTTAAGGTAAGAAAGAGCCTCAGAGGCGTTATCGCTTTCGGAAATATACATATGAATCACGGATTTTGTCCTATCCTTTAAAGTTAATTCCTCGTCTATAAGATCAACGTGGGCAATTTCCATTGCCTCTTCCTCAAGATCGGAATAATCCTCGATATATATACCGTAAGGTACTGCCATATTTGCTATTGCTGCCGCCTCATCGGTCTGACTAAGAGGCACAGTAGCCTTTATTTCGGTCCAATTCATATGTCTTTCCTTTCAAAAAAATCTATTATATCGTTTTTATCTGCTTTGACGGTTCCCTGAACAATTCCGTTTCTGCCGCCGCCTTTTACCTCAAACGAATTTTTAAACGCCTTAAAAAACGGCATAAGTACACCGTCGTCCCCGCAAACGGCAAATGAGTAAAATCCGCCGTTTTCGGAAAACACTGCGCTCAGCCGCCCTGTTTTTTTAAAGAGCATATCGGCTGAAAGCTGAAGTTCTTTCATATCAAATCCGTTTTCAAAATAATATCTTTTACTCATATCGGCAGATTCCGATATGCTTTTTATAAGCCTTACTTTCAGTTCCGAATTATTTTGCTTAAGCTCGGAAAGCTTATTTTCAAGGCGCAGGACTGCCTCGGCAGTATCCTCGCACGGAGATGATGTAAGGTCCGATATTTTGCTTATATTAAGGAACTTATTTCGGTAATCTTTGAGTGCAAAGGAGCCGCATTTGAGTATTATCCGTGTTCCGGATCTCATTTTTTGCGCAGACAACAGTTTTATAATGCCTATTTCACCGGTCGATTTAACGTGAGGAGCGCAACAGGCGCAAATATCGGTATCCTCTATGCGAACTATACGCACTCTGCCGTTTATTTCTTTTTTGCTTCGGTAGTTTAAAGAAGACAGCTCGTCCTCACTAGGATAATAAGCCTTCACATTAAGATTTTGCCAGACCTTTTCATTTGCGGCGGTTTCAATAGTGTCAATCGTTTTTCTGTCAAGATAAGCGTTAAAATCGACAGTTGCAAAATCTTCTCCGAGATGAAAACCCACATTTTCAAGGCCGAAAAGCTTATTCGCTATCCCCGAAACAATATGCTCTCCCGTGTGGTTTTGCATAAATGAAAACCGCCTTTTGAAATCTATGCTGCAGTCAACTTCCAATGAAACGGGAACGGGCTCTTTTGAAAAATGATATATTTTACCGTCCTTAATTTTCGTATCAAATATTTCTGCTAAGCCTATACTGCCCCTGTCACCGCTCTGTCCCCCTCCTTCGGGGAAAAAAGCGGTACGGTCGAGAACGGTTTTAAAAAAACCGTCCCCTGTTTTTTCGCAGGAAATAACAGAAGCTTTAAAGTTTTTGATATATGCGTCGGCGTCGTAAAGCTTTTCTGTCACTTTGCGTCACCGCACTTTTTCATTATTATGTGCGCAGCCTTATATATATCGCCGCCGCCCATAGTTATGACAAGATCGCCGTCCCCTGCGGTTTCAATGACCTTATCGGCAATGTTTTCAAATCCGTCAACAATAACGGCATCGTTTAATTCTTTGGCGATATCTTCGGAAGAAATACCGTAAGTGTTCTTTTCTCTTGAACCCATTATAGGCGTTAATATAACCTTATCGGCAATTTTCAGAGCCTTAATAAAATCATTCTTTAAAAGTGCGGTTCTTGAAAATGTAAACGGCTGAAATACAACTATTACACGCTTATAATCAAGTTCTTTGGCTGCGGTAAGCGTAGCCGTTATTTCGGTTGGATGATGGGCATAATCATCCGCAAGCGTAAATCCATTATAATGGCCCAAGAACTCAAATCTTCTTCCTGCACCCGTGAATTTAAACACCGCATCGGCTATACCGTTTGCGTCAACCCCCATATCATAACAAACCGCAAATGATGCAAGGCCGTTTAAAACGTTATGCCTTCCGGGTATGTGCATTTGAAGATGCCCTAAAACTTCACCGTTTTTAACCACATCGAAACCAAATCCGAATTTTCCCTTGGTGATGTTTGCTGCGCTGTAATCGTTATTTTCCGAAAATCCGAATGTTATAACTTTCGAATCTATACCGTCAGCCGCCTGCCTTACAAGCTCATCGTCCCCGTTTATATAAGCGGTTTTCGACATACCGATAAACTTTGAAAAAGAGCGGGTTAAATTTTCCATTGTTTTAAAATAGTCGAGGTGGTCGTTATCGATATTTAAAAGAACGGAAATATCGGGAGACATCTGTAAAAATGTATCAACAAACTCACAGGATTCGCAGACGAGCGTCTGTGAAGAACCGACCACGCCGTTTGAATTTACAAGCGGCAGTCTTCCCCCTATAACTGCGTTAGGTTCTCTCTTGTTTAAAAGGAGAATTTGTGTTATCATAGATGTAACGGTAGTCTTGCCGTGAGTTCCGCAAACTCCGATAACATTATCGTAATGCCTTGTAAGAGCGCCTAAAAGATGCGAACGCTCCATAGTGGGTATTCCCTGTTCCCTTGCAGCACAAAGCTCGGGATTGTCATCGGATATCGCAGCGGAATATACGATAAGCTCGGCGCCGCTTATATTCTCCGCTTTATGTCCCATATAAACCTTTGCTCCGAGCGCTCTTACCCTGTTTAAAGGGTCGCTTTCATTATTATCGGAGCCTGAAAGCTCATATCCCTTTGAATGTAGAATTTCGGCAAGAGGACACATTCCGCTGCCGCCGATTCCTATCATATGAATTCTTTTAATGCCTTCGAGCACTCTGTCTTCCGGACGAAGTTCTTTCATCTGATACCTCTCCTTACAGTATTATTCAATTTATTATACAACTTTTTTACCGAAAAATAAACCATTTTATTAAAAAGAGGCCGAAAATATGAAACTTTCTATAAGCAGCAATGCAAGTGTTGCAATAAAATCTCTCGAAAACAGAGGATTTGAAGCCTTTTTTGTCGGCGGATGCGTAAGAGATATGCTTATGGGGAAAATTCCGAGCGATTATGATATTACGACTAACGCTCTGCCACATCAAATAAAGTCCTGCTTTGAAAATACGATCGACACAGGCTTATCCCACGGCACCGTAACAGCAATAGTAAACGGAGAACCGTTCGAAATAACGACCTACCGAACCGAAAGCGATTACAGCGATATGCGGCGTCCCGATAGTGTTAAATTTGTAAGAAACATCGAAGAAGACCTTGCTCGGCGTGATTTTACGGTAAACGCCGTAGCTTATAACGAAAAGAGCGGTTTTAAGGATCCTTTTTGCGGAATAAATGATATCGAAAGCGGCATTTTAAGGGCTGTGGGCGATCCCGAAAAGCGTTTCAGAGAGGATGCGCTCAGAATAATGCGTCTTTTCAGATTTGCGGCAACTCTTAATATGAAGACCGAAGAAAAAACAAAGACTGCCGCCGTTAAATGCGCCGATGAGCTTAAATTTATAAGCTGTGAAAGAATATATTCGGAGCTTACAAAACTTGCCTGCGGTTCGGATGTTGAAAAAGCCGAGCCTTTATTTGAAAGCGGCACTTTAAAGCCGTTTGGGATAGGTCCGCGCGAAAACCTTAAAAAAATTTCAAAACTTGCTAAAAGTTCCCACTTAAGACTGTATGCTCTTCTTTCGGACGCATCGGAAGATAAATACAAAACGCTTGATATTTTAAAAGCAGAAAATGCCGCAAAAGAATACTTTAAACATATGGATATTATTTTGATCTCAAAAAAGGACACAAGAGCCGATATAAAACGAATTCTCGGTAAGGTGCCTTATGAAACGGTTTTGGAATGTGCCGAATATACCGAAAATATAAGATGTGAAAATGCGGAATTTCTTAAATTTGAGGCAACGGACATAATAAACCGAAAAGAGCCTTATAAAATAAGTGACCTTGCGATTTCCGGCAATGATTTAAAAGCACTCGGATACAGCGGCGCACAGATAGGCGAAAAACTTAAAACACTTCTTGACAAAGTAATTGAGGACCCGAAACTTAACCGAAAAGATACTCTGCTTTCATTGTAACGAAAGAACCGTAAATGCCATAGAATGTATCGTAAATACATTCTATGGCATTTTTTATTTGGACTGGTGAATATGAAGAAAAATATATTGCTTATCGGCGGAGATAAGCGTATGAGAATTGCAGGCAAAGAGCTTTTACTTGAAGGATACGGCGTTTACACATACGGTTTGTATGAAAACGACGGCGACAACATTACGGATTTTGATACGGCTGTACTTCCTGTCCCGGCAACGAGAGACAAAATCACCGTTGACTGTCCGCTTACCGGAAGGAAAATTCTGATAAGCGATATCGAAAAACTATGCTCCGGAAGAACCGTTTTAAGCGGCGGACTTGATTTAAAAGGCGCTCACTGCACCGATTATCTTAAAGACACTCCGTACAAAATTTTAAATGCCGTTCCGACCGCCGAGGGAGCAATAGCCAAAGCGATAGAATGTTCCGATAGAACTCTTTGGCAAAGCAGGGTTTTAATTATCGGTTTCGGAAAGTGTTCAAGGGCGATTTATGAAAGGCTCAGCGGATTTAAATGCGACATAACCGTTTCTGCAAGAAGTGAAAACGATATTGCCGAGCTCAATTCTCTTTTTGTAAAAAACATAAAAACAAGCGAGGTAGATCGTATTGCGGGTGATTTTGATTTTATATTCAACACAGTTGACCTTGATATCATAAACGACTTACCTTCACTTAAAAACACTGTTTTAATAGATGTTTCAAGCAAAGGCTGTCTCGATTTTAACAAGGCAAACAGCCTCGGAATTGCCGCATACAAGCTACCCGGTATACCGGGCAAAACTGCGCCCGTAACGGCAGGTAAGACCCTTGCCCGTGTGCTTTCAACGCTAATCAGAAAAGGAGAATGATAATGGAAAATATAACTGTCGGTTATGCTTTTTGCGGCTCCTTTTGCACCGTTAAAAAATCACTTGACGCATTAAGGGAGCTTTCAAAGCTTAACATAAAAATTAAACCCATTATGTCGGATATAGTATACTCAACCGATACAAGATTCATAAAGGCGCAAACGCTTAAAGACGAAGTTGAGGAAATCTGCGGAGAGCCTATAATACACAGCATTACCGGAGCGGAACCGATAGGACCCAAGAACCTTCTTGACATTATTGTTGTTGCTCCCTGCACCGGAAACACTCTTTCAAAAATAGCTCTCGGAATTACAGATACCCCTGTTACAATGGCGGTTAAAGCTCATCTTCGAAACAACAAACCCGTTGTTCTGGCAATTGCCACAAACGATGCTCTCGGCGCAACCGCAAAAAACATCGGTATCTTACACAACACAAAAAATATTTATTTCGTACCCTATACGCAAGATGACCCCATAGGCAAAAACAATTCCCTTGTGTGCGACTTTAAGCTGATCGAAAAAACCTGCGAAGAAGCTCTTAAAGGCAGACAGATTCAGCCGGTTATACTGGCTGCAGATAATCGAAACAATGCATAAAAGCATTGTTTTTGTATCAAATCTGATATTAAATGCAAATTTCCCCGAGAAATTCTATGGTAACATTTACAATAAAACAACCCCGTCTGCATACAACAAAGTATTGCGGACGGGGGTTTGTTTTATTTAAATCGGAACAACTCCTGCTTTGCTTGCAAGGAGCAAGGCTTGCGACTGATTTCAAGCCACGCAAAGGAGCGTTAGGTTATACGACTGTTATCAGGCTATTTTTTACAGAGTATATCACTGATCTCAGCAAGGCTTCTAACCTCAAAACGGCTGTTATAAACAGGTTTTAATCCGTTCGGATTATACCAGCAGGTATCAATGCCTGAGTTTACTCCGCCTAAAATATCGGAGGTTTGAGAGTCGCCTATTATGAGGATTTTTTCTCTGTCCTTTTCCGGACTGTTATTTACCACATAATCAAAATATTCCCTCTCGGGTTTTTGGTGACCTGCGTCCTCGGAAACAAAAACATAATCGAGAAATTTATCTATACCCGAGTCATTTATTCTTCTATGCTGAGTCATCGAAACACCGTTTGTTGTGGCACAAACCGTATATCCGAAATCTTTAAGAGATTTTAAGAGCGGTAAGGCGCCGTCAATAAGATCGTGTCCGCAGGAAAGGGCTTTAAAATAATCCAAAGACATATCTTCGGGGTTCGCCTTCCCGTTTATTGCGGAGAGAAGTTCCGAAAAACGACCGGTAAAAATCTCTTTTTTTGCTATTTCACCCCGTTCGAATTTCTCCCACCATTTAAGATTTATAGAGGAATAAAGTCTTGCGGTGTCCTCATCGCAGGGAAGCTTATGCAGCTCCAATACTGATTTTATCGCACGGTTTTCGGACTTAAGAAAATCAAAAATAGTATTATCAAGGTCAAGATATAATGTTGAGTAATTCTTCACAGACTTTCTGACAACTCCTTGATATATCGGCGGAAATCTTCGCCTATTTCCTCGTGGTTAAGTGCCACTTCCACATTTGCTTTTAAAATACCGAGCTTACTGCCCATATCGTAACGCTTACCCGAAAAGTCAACGCCTATCATACCGTCGTTTCTTGCAAGGTGAGCCATAGCGTCGGTAAGCTGAAGCTCGCCGCCTACACCGTACGGTATATTCTTTAGAATTTCAAATATTTTACTGTCAAGTACACATCTGCCGAGAACCGAAAAATTTGAAAATTTCTTATCAAGAGAAGGCTTTTCTATCATATCGCTTATGGCATAACATTTATCTTCAAGAGGTTTAAGCTTCATTGAACTGTATTTTACTATCAGCTCGTCGCTCACTTCTTTTATTCCCACAACGCTCTTTGAATACCTCTCATATGCACCGCAAAGCTCACCTATCGCAGGGGTCTTGCCTATTATGACATCGTCGCCGTACATAACAGCAAACGGCTCGTTGCCTACAAATTCCTCGGCTCTTAAAACAGCATCGCCGAGTCCTTTGGTCTCACGCTGTCTGATATAATATATGTTTGCAAGACAGGCTGTTTCTTTAAGCCTACTCAGCATCTCTGTGTTTCCACGCTTTTCAAGCATATTCTCGAGTTCCGGAGAATGGTCAAAATGGTCTTCAATAATGCCTTTCCCCCTGTTTGTTATTATGAGGATATCCGTTATTCCTGCCGAAACAGCTTCCTCTACTATGTACTGAATTGCCGGTTTGTCAACTATAGGTAACATTTCCTTCGGGAGCGCTTTCGAGGCAGGCAAAACTCTCGTTCCCAGACCCGCCGCCGGAATAATAGCCTTTTTGATTTTCATTTCGGCACACACCTTTTATAAATTTTAAAATAGATATGAAACAATTCTTGAAATCAGATTCACAATAATACTGTTTGCGAAAAATGCAAGGACAGCAAAACCCGCAGCCGTTCCGCCGACAGTCATCAATCCTATTTGTCGGTACTTATCTCCGGCATTTTTGATATTATAGTTTCTTATGGCGTCTATTATGTGCTTTTTATACGCATAAAGACTGAACATTCCGCCTAACACAAAAGACGCAACTGAGATAAACGATCTTAAGCCTTCAACAATATCGCCTTTGACCTGAGCAGAGGTTCTGATGGGAGGATCAAATTCAAAATCCTGCGAAAACTCGGAATATCCCCTTAACTGCGCTTCACCGACATAGTCGGCAAGCTGCTCGCCGTAACTCTGCGCATACAGTTCCGAGGTGCTTAAAGCATTTCCCTTTGCAACCGTAAGCATACCGCTTATAACGATGCTCGCAGCTATAATGACCGCTCCGAGCTTATACATTTTCCTGTAAATAAACCAAAATCCGACGCCGCAAATACCGAAAAACAAACCGAGAATCGCTGCCGGCCAACACCATATAACTTTAGAACCCGATATCTCGGATTTTGAAAACTTAACGAGTAATTTAGGACTGTTTTTACCTATGAACGCCGCAGCGTCGTCGCACGAGACGCCGTCTATCTCGGGAAGAACAAAGTTACTGTATGCATATCCGAAATAAGGTGCTTTGCAGTTTGTATCGTTATCGTCGGACACCGAAAGCTTTGTGCCGCAATTTTTACAGTACTCGGCATTTTCATCGTTTTCGGCTTTGCATTCGGGACATATAATATTCACTGTAAATTCCTCCTAAAGTCAGATGGCAAAATTTAAAATGATCGCAGGCAAATACTGCGTTATCAAAAAGCCCGCCGTCATAGCAATGATACTTACCCCGCCTTTACGGAGCATATCCGCAGAGATGTCATCGCTCTCCGTTTTGATTTTTTTGACGGTGGATATAACATAATTACGGTAAAATAAGTCGCCGAAAATTCCGCAAATAACCGAAAGAATAAGCTTTGCTGCCATTGCGGCAAAAAACGCCGCCAACGCTCCCTTGCTGAAACTCCCTATATTTTCGGAAAACGCCTGTGCCATTGCCTGATAAGAATTACCGCCCGACGAAACCGAAAACTGTTCAAATTCGGAAAGGAACGGAACGGTAAGCATCGAAAGAGCAACGGAAACCGCACATATAAGCGCTCCCAGTTTATACATCTTTCTCGAAAGGAACCATACGCTCGGAAAAAGAAACGCTATCCAGTTCCAGGATGCCCGTTTGCCGTATTTCAAAGACGCAAACTTAGGGACATACCTGTTGGAATTTGTAAGCACAAACGCTCCTGCCTCTTTTGCACTGACACCGTCACCGAGGTCCATATCAGGCGGCATTCCGCCGAGAGCATCAACGGTGAACATAACAGGTGGTCTTCCCGCACCGCAGGAAGGACAGCTCTGATTATTTATGTCATACATATTTCCGCACGAGGGGCATCTTATAACAACTGTTTTCGGCTGCCCTGCCTCTGCAGGGTTCTCTTTTGCCTCATTTTTTTCTTCGGAGGCGCTGTGCACCTTATCATACTGTTTATCCGTTCCGTGGAACTTTTCAAGTGCGCAATGACCCTCAGCGTTATAACAATCTCTGTGGTGAGGCGCTCCGCAAACAGGACAATAAACCACATCATCCTCTTCAAAAAGATATGCCCCGCAGCAAACGCATTTATCTTTGTTATTTTCAAGGCTCATACCAAGGCTCTCCTGTAATTTTCCGTTTTCTTAAGAACTCTGTCAAAATATTCCTTGCCGTAATTATGAAAATTTCCGGTTTCTATCATATTCTGAAGTTCTTGTTTTTTAACCCATTTAACCTCTGCCACTTCACTCTTCTGCAATGTAAGTTTATCCGAGTTTTCATCGCAAGCGGTGATCCACACATCAAGAAGCGAATTGCGCCGTTTAATTCTTATCAGTTTTTCAAGTGTTTTAATGTCTCTTTTTATCCCGAGTTCTTCAAAAAGCTCTCTTCTTGCCGCTTCAAACGAGGTTTCTCCCGATATGGCGGCGCCGCCTGTCGCAGCCCACTCGCCCGGCATAAGCTTTTTGGTATCCGAACGGCGTTGTATCAGAAAATCTCCGGATTTAGATACGACCCATATATGAACGACAAGGTGATACTCACCCGATTTAAGCACGCATCTTCCTCTGAGTGTTGTTTTACCCGTAGGATTGCCGTTCTCATCAAGTACATCCCATTTTTCAAAGTTCATTGTTGCCTTTTCTCCACTGTTTCGCAGGCTGACTTATAAATACTGTTTTTTGCAACGGTTCCCCGCACTGATGAAAGAGGATATATATTAGTATTTCTTCCTATCATTGTTCCGGGATTTAAAACACTGCCGCAGCCGACCTCGACACAGTCCCCTAAAATCGCACCGAATTTTTTAAGTCCTGTTTTAAGCACTTCCTGTCCGCACCTGACATTTACAAGTGTTTTATCCGATTTTACATTGGATGTTATAGAACCTGCGCCCATATGCGAGCGGTATCCTAAAACCGAATCACCGACATAATTATAATGCGGAACCTGAACATTGTCAAAAAGAATAACATTTTTAAGCTCTGTCGAATTCCCGACAACGCAGTTATTGCCTATAAGAGCGCTTCCCCTTATAAATGCGCAGTGCCTTACCTCGGTGTTTTCTCCGATGATACAGGGCCCTGCTATATACGCAGTCGGCGCTATCCTTGCGGATTTTGCGACATAAACATCTTCCGCTCTTTTTTCATATACGTTTAAATCAAGTGATTTTATCAGTTCTTTTATAAAATCCGAAATAAGCGGTAAAACCTCAAACGGATACTTAACCTTCTTGAAAAGTTCCCCTGCGGCGGTATGTTCAAGAGAAAGCATATTTAAAACCGTGAAATTTTCCATTAACTCACCTTTTCCTAATTTTAGACCCTTCAAACTCGGTCAATTATATTTTATTTTACAATTATAACAGTATTATGAATTTTTTTCAACAATTTATATAATTTAGGTATTGTAAATATTGAAGTTTTATATTATAATAGGTCTACGGCTTGCATATAATGCCGTGCGAATGGGCGGGTCCTGCCTGACGGGAGGCCGTGAACCATGTCAGGCGGGGAACCGAGCAGCATTAAGCGGTTTATCCCGTGCAGACAGTAAATCGGCTCATTCGTGCGGCTTTGTATGCAAGCTTTTTATAGAGTAAGGCGGTGATTTTGTGGCTTATCAGGCTCTTTACAGGAAATACAGGCCGACTTCGTTTTCCGAAGTTGTAGGTCAGGAGCATATAACGAAAACTTTGAAAAACGAACTTTCCGAAGGCAAGACCGTTCACGCATACCTTTTTACGGGTACGAGGGGAACGGGTAAAACCACCTGCGCAAAAATCCTTGCAAAAGCGGTAAATTGTCTTTCACCGAAAAACGGCGACCCTTGCGGAGAATGCGAAATGTGCAAGGCTATAAGCGAAGGGTCGGTTACGGATATAAGCGAGATAGACGCTGCCTCAAACAGCAGGGTCGAAGATATAAGAGAGCTTAGAGATCAGGTGAACTTTGCGCCGGCAGTTGCAAAATACCGTGTGTATATAATAGATGAGGTGCATATGCTCTCACAAAGCGCCTTTAACGCACTTTTAAAGACCCTTGAAGAGCCCCCAGAATATGTTATTTTCATACTTGCCACAACCGAGATCCAAAAGTTGCCGCAAACCATTTTGTCAAGATGTCAGCGGTTTGACTTTAAAAGAATAGAACCCGATGTAATACGGGATAGGATACAGTATATCGCAGGCAAGGAAGGATTTACCGTGACCGATGCCGCAGCTTCTCTTATCGCTTCTGCGGCAGACGGAGGAATGAGAGACGCTTTATCAATTCTCGACCTTTGTGCCTCAAGCTCAGACACTATTGATGAAGATGTCGTTGCTTCGGTTTGTTCTATGGCGGGAAATGAGTACCTTTCCGATCTTGCCGACTGCATAAAAACGGGAAACACCGAATCTGCGCTTATACTTCTTGATAAGCTCCATAATTCATCCGTGGATATGCTTAGACTCTTATCGGAGCTTACCCGATATTTCAGAGACCTTATGATAATCAAAACGGTCAAAACAGAACATCCTCCGATTGTTTGTTCATCACAAAGGTTGTCCGAACTCAAAAATGAGTCCGAAAAGTTCACGCTTTCACAAATAATGGCGATACTCAATGTATTACAGAGCAGTGCCGCCAATATGCAAACGGCTGACCGTCGGTGTGAAATGGAAATGATAATGATAAAGCTATGCAGTCCGAATGTATCAAACGATATAAGTTCTCTCGAACTGCGTTTAGCGGCTCTTGAAAGCGGCTCGGCAATACGAAAGCCGATAATAAAACCCGTTATTGAAGAAGTTAAAGCCGAAACCGATGAGCAGTATGAAAATAATGACACTATCGGAGACGGTGAGCCGAGTCAGCCTGTTCAGGCTATCCAAAATCCGGAGTCTTCGGGCGAAAAACCGCTTGAAAGCTGGAGCGAGGTTGTCCGTATCTTAAGAGGCACCTGTCCGCTTATAGCTGCGGTTTTAGAGGGCTCTTCGGCATACATAAGCGGTGACAGACTGCTTATAGACACACAAAACAGTCAATTTAAAAGTCTTTATAACGGATCAAATCCTATGTACCGTGACTCTATTAAAAAAGCAGCTGAACAAGTGCTCGGCGCAGCCTATAAATTAGGTCCGTACAGAAAAAAGACCGCCGATACAAAAGCAGACCCTCTTTCGGGATTTGCAAATCGGCTTAAAGAACTTAAAGAAAATGATAATAAAGAAAACGATATTTAAGGAGAAATTGAAATGAAAGTAAGAATACCGAATTCGGGCGGTCCGTCCAATATGAACCAGATGATAAAGCAGGCTCAGAAAATGCAGGAAGATATGGCTTCGCTTCAGGACGATCTTGAGCAGCGTGAATATACCGCAACCTCGGGCGGAGGGATAGTCAGCGTTACGGTTGACGGCAAGCATTTAATAAAATCAATTAAAATTAAACCGGAAGCCGTCGATCCCGATGATGCGGAAATGCTTGAAGATCTTATAACCGTTGCGGTAAACGAAGCTATATCAAACGCAATAAAAACCGCCGAAGAGGAAATGGGAGCCGTCACAGGCGGGCTTAACTTCCCCGGTATGTTCTGATGAATTACACCATAGCTCCGCTTGACGAGCTGATAAATCAGTTTTCAAGACTGCCGGGAATAGGCAGAAAGACCGCACGGCGTTTAGCTCTCAGTATACTTGAACAATCGCCGGAGCGTGCAAAAAAGTTTGCCGACGCTATAATTGAGGCTAAGGAAAGAATTCATTTTTGCAAGTGTTGCCAAGCCCTTACCGACCTTGAACTGTGTCAGATATGCGCAAGCCCTCAAAGAGATCATTCGGTAATCTGTGTTGTTGAAGAACCGAAAGATGTTATGGCTTTTGAAAGAATGCGTGAATTTTACGGGGTATATCACGTTCTCCACGGAGTTATTTCTCCGCTCGACGGCATAGGTCCCGAACAACTGAAAATAAAAGAACTTATGTCAAGGCTCTCTTCGGGGGAAGTAAAGGAAATAATAATGGCAACGAATCCGACGGTCGAAGGAGAAGCTACGGCAAGTTATATCGCCCGACTTGTAAAACCGATGGATATAAAAGTTACCCGTCTTGCTTACGGTATTCCCGTAGGCGGCGAGCTTGAATATGCGGACGAATACACTCTTGCCCGTGCGCTTGAGGGAAGAAATGAGATATAATATATGAATAAGGAAAAAATCGACAGAATAAACTTTCTTGCAAAAAAGCAGAAAAACGAATCTTTAAGTGAGGAAGAGAAGGCCGAACAGGCTGCACTCAGAAGGGAATATATAGAGGCTTACAAAAACAGTCTTTTGCAACAGCTCGATAATCTTTATTATGTTGAGCCGGACGGCACGAAAACCAAAGCCGTTCACAGAAAAAAAGATAAATAAACTTAGAATATAAATCAGGGTACAGCAGCTGCTGTACCCTGATTTATTTTATATATATTCCTGCATACTAAAACGGCGCAGGAACACCTTTTTAAGTAGGTGTTTTAAAGGGTATGCCGAAATAATCCGTCAATGAAAGAACCATATTGCGTGCTATCAAATCAATATTGTCCCTTATCCACTGTGCATCCTCTACATTATCGTGATAGGCAAGCTCCACAAGTACCGCCGGCGCTCTCGTTCGGCGAACTTCTCCTATAGTAGTTGTGGGCACTGTTTTAACTCCGTTTTCAACGGGATAAATAAACTCAAGGTTATTTGCAAAAATTTCTGCCGCTCTTGCGCCGTTTACACTTGTCGGGTAATAATAAACTTCGCTGCCTCTTGTTCTACCGTCACCCGAAGCCGTTGCGTTTGAATGCAGCGCAAGGTGGAAATCATAATATCCCGAATTCGATGCGGCTATTGAGGAAGCCGCCGTCATATCGGGGGTATTTCTTGTAAAATCGATACCCGAAGCATAAAGATACGGTTCCATTGCATCCGCTATCAGATTCATATAGTATTCTTCATTTCCTCCTATAACATAAGGATTGAATTCCTGTGTTGAGGGACTTAAATATATACGGGGCATAAAAAAACCATTCCTTTCACTATCAATGTTATGAATGGAATGGTTTTAATTATGTTATTATTTATTAAAAGTATTTTGCGATTATCTTGCGAACCTCGGACAAAAACCAGCAGTACAGCGCTTCGCCCATCTCCTGATATATAGGATCTCCGTCATGCGAACAAAGCATAGCAAAGGTTTGCCCTATTCTGCGTTCAACCTCGGAGCCCCTGCGATATGCAAGGTAATAGAACGAAAAGGCTCCCGTGTCCGAAGACGATCTGTAAAGTTCGGGGTCTTTCTTTTTAAGGGTATCAAGAAAGCTTTTTTGAGCAAACCCCGCAAGGGCATCGTCTTTTATATATTCCTCGAATCCTGCAGTGGCTGTAAACGATAACAAGAGGCGGCGCTGCATAACAAGCTCTTCGCTCGTATTTTCGATATCACCTATATCCGAGCTTGCTGCATCCTCGGCAAAGCTGTCCGCAACCTCTCTGCCTACAAGCATTGCTTTTTCCTTTTCGGCAGGGTCAATCTTATGCGGGCTGAAGACCTCGCCACCGCTCTTAATGTTCTGTGAAGGCTTATCCCCCGCTATTTTAATATCACTGTCTATACACATTTTTTCACCCTCTGTCTGACATCAGGGTCAGTTAATGTTCCTGTTTATATTCCTTTAACGCCTCTGCAAGCTGGTCCGGACAGGATGTCGGTTTAAAGCCGCACTTTACTCCCTCAAGCTTTTCTATGACATCGTCCACCTTCATACCCCTTACAAGGCTTCTTATTCCGCTTAAATTTCCGTTGCATCCGCCGTGATACACAACATCCTCAACAATTCCGTTTTCAACTGTTATATCTATACTGACGGAACAAACCCCTTTAGTTTTATATGTAAATTTCATTCAGGTTATTCCTCCGAAAAATAATTTATCTGTCCTTGAATCTGTTACTTCTTACGGGATGACGCAGTTTTCTGAGTGCCTTTGCTTCGATCTGCCTTATACGCTCTCTTGTTACATTAAATTCTGTTCCGACTTCTTCAAGGGTATGGCAGCGGCCGTCCTTAAGACCGAAACGCAAACGGATAACCGCCTCTTCACGGGGAGTGAGAGTATGGAGAACGCTGTCAATATCCTCGTTTGTTATAGTTTTAAGTGCAGCATCGTCGGGCGCAAGAGCGTCCTCGTCTCTGATGAAATCCATAAGTCTTGAATCTTCTTCGGGGCCTATAGGAGTTTCCATTGACACCGGTTCCTGAGCGACACGCATTATCTCCCTTACACGCTCGACGGGGAGATCCATTTTTTCTGCTATGAGCTCCTCGCTCGGCTCATAACCGTTCTCGTGGAGCAACTGACTTTGAACCTTTTTAAGACGGTTTATAGTTTCAACCATATGAACGGGTATTCGGATAGTCCTTGCCTGATCCGCTATTGCCCTTGTTATTGCCTGCCTTATCCACCAGGTTGCATAGGTTGAGAATTTAAAGCCTTTTGTATAGTCAAACTTGTCAACAGCCTTTATAAGGCCGACATTTCCCTCCTGAATAAGGTCAAGGAAATACATACCTCTTCCCACATATTTTTTGGCAATACTTACTACAAGCCTTAAATTTGCTTCGGTAAGACGTTTTTTTGCGCTTTCGTCTCCCTCGCTTATTTTAACAGCAAGTTTTATTTCCTCATCGGACGAGAGAAGCGGAACTCTGCCTATTTCTCTAAGATAGACTTTTACCGGGTCGTCAAGAGACAGGCTGTCCATAGAAAGCTCGTCCTCAAGATGATCCATATCCATTTCTTCAAGCTTTAAATCATCGTCGCTCGGTTCTTCATCAAAATCAATATCAAGTATCGGAGGCTCGGTAAAAAGCTCGTCAAGATCTTCCGGAGCGTTTTCGATATCGTCCAACGAATCCTTTTTCTCGTTTTCCGATTCTTCTGCGGAAACCTCTGTGTTTTCAAGCTTTAAGTCCTTTTGGTTTTCCATACTATCTGTTCCCCTTCTGTTTGTTTTCTATAAGTCTTTGAAAATTTTCTTTCCAATCTTCATCCGATATGTTCTTAACATCCGATGCTTTCCTTTTTACGCCCTCATCTAATATTACCCTTATGCTGTCTTTTAATACAACAAGCGAGTTTTTACCTGCTCTGTCACCGTTTGAAAGCATAACTATGTAACCGAGTTCCGACGGGCTGAACTGTTCGGCAAAGTTCGAAATATCAAGATTTTCGCCTAAAGACATAATTCTAATTATCTCGCCGTATATACGCCTGTTCAGAGAAGTAAGCATATCTTCGGGTTTTAAGCTGTCCGCAGCGGTCTCATAAAAATCGGGATGCTGCATAAGAACGGCTATGACACTTTCTTCCGCTGCGCACGCCGCCGGATAAATCCGCTTTTCGGGATTTATATCTCCTGCGCCGTACTTAGGCTTGATTACGCTCGATATTTCCTTTTTATACTCCCCTTTTCGCTGCTTTTTTCTGAGCTCTTCAACCTTTGCCTGAAGGGCTGTTTTTGAAACTCCGCATTTATCGGAAAGACGACCTATATAAATATCTCTTTCCATAATATCGGGGGATGAAGCTATGATCTCTGCGGCAGATGACAGATACTTAAGCTTGCCGTCATTCGTTTCGAGATCAATTCCGTCCGATGCCGCAAGCAGTTTATACTCAATTTCGCTTGCCGCTCCCTCAAGAAGAGCGGAAAATCTCGCAGAACCGTGCTTTTTGATAAATTCGTCTGGGTCTTTACCGTCCGGCACGGTTACGACTCTCACATTAAGCCCTGTATTTTTCAGTATTTCCCCTGCACGTTTTACTGCTTTTTGTCCTGCAGCATCGGAATCAAGGGTCAAGACTATTTCATTTGTATATCTTGAAATAAGTTTTGCCTGTTCGGGAGTAAACGATGTTCCGAGAGCCGCAACGGTGTTTTCAAATCCTGCCTGATGCAAAGATATAACATCCATATTGCCCTCGACAAGTATTATCCTATCCGAGCAAAAGTTCTTTGCAAAGTTCATTGCGAACAGGTTTTCGCTCTTTTTATAAACGAGAGTATCGGCTGTATTTACATACTTTCCGCCTGCCTTATCGTCCCCCGGCATAGCTCTTCCGCTGAATCCTATAACCCTGCCCCTGATATTTATTATCGGGAACATAACACGCTTTCTGAAACGGTCGTAATATCCGCCGTTTCTTCCTTTCGTGATAACATTTGCGGCTTCCATATCGGACTCTGAAAATCCCATTGATTTCAAATGGCGAAGCAACGAATCCCAAGACGAATCGGGTGCAGCGCCGAGTCCGAAATGATTTATGGTTTTAACGGCAAGGCCCCTGCCGTTAAGATATTCAAGCGCCCATTTGCCTTTGTCGGACATAAGGTACGAATGATAAAACTTCGCTGTTTCTCTGTTTATTTCATATATGGTTTCTTTAAGCTTTTGCATTGAATTATCATATCCGTCCTGCGGGATAATAACTCCGCTGCGCTCGGCAAGAAGTTTTATTGCTTCAATATAGTTCAAATTTTCGGCAAGACTTGTAAAGGTGAAAATATCTCCGCCTTTTCCGCAGCCGAAACAGTAAAAAGAACCGCTTTCGGGATACACGGTAAACGAAGGTGTTTTTTCATTATGAAAAGGACAAAGCCCCACTAAATTTTTACCCCTGCGCTTAAGATTTACATAAGGCGCTATTACCGATTCAATATCATTGCGGTATTTAATTTCATTTATAACACCCTCCGGTATCGGCATAAAGCGCCTCCTTTCTGTAAGATCCGTAATCCGTCGGACTATCGTCGGATTAAAGTTTCCAAAATTTCGGTATATATATATCAGAATACGTCATAACGGCAAAATGGTCGGTCATACCGGCAATATAATCGCTTACTGCCCTGTCGGTCCCTTCTTCCTCACAAATAAAGCGGTATTCATCGGGGAGCTTTTCCGGATGATTTTTAAAGTGGGAAAACAACCCCTCTATCAACCCGAAAACCTTATTCTCCTCCGATTTTGCAACAGGATTCAAATAAACATATTCAAACAAAAAGCCGTGCAGCTGCTGATAATACTTATCGGTCTGCGCATCCATTTTGATATCTTTGCCTTCGCTGTTTTTAACAAGCGATGTGACAAGTGTGTTTATGCGCTCGCTCTTTGTGTTTCCGAGATAAGCGGTTATTTCGCCCGGGATATCGCTTGCGCTTAAAACGCCAGCTCTTACGGCATCATCAATATCGTGATTTATGTATGCAATACGGTCGCTTATTCTTACTACTCTGCCCTCGGCGGTGGAAGCCCACTCGCCCTTGGTGTGGTGAAGCACTCCGTCAAGCACCTCGTATGTAAGATTAAGCCCCTTCCCGCCCTTTTCAAGTTTTTCGCAAACTCTCACGCTCTGTTCATAATGGGTAAATCCCGTTTGTGAAAGGTCGTTTAAAGCCCTCTCTCCTGCGTGACCGAAAGGCGTATGTCCAAGGTCGTGTGCTAAGGCTATTGCCTCGGTTAAGTCTTCGTTGAGTCTAAGAGCTCTCGAAACGGTCCTTGCTATCTGAGAGACCTCAAGGGTATGCGTAAGGCGTGTGCGGTAATGGTCAAGCTCGGGCGATAAAAACACCTGTGTTTTATGCTTAAGGCGGCGGAAGGCCTTGCAGTGGATAACACGGTCACGATCCCGCTGAAATTCGGTCCGCATCTCACAGGGCGGTTCGAAAACCTTTCTGCCTGCTGTTTCCGAGCTTAAAGACGCATACTCCGAAAGTATCAGCTTTTCCGTTTTTTCACTATGCTGCCTGATATTTTCCAAATCTATGCCGCCTTTCGTATATCTTTCTATATATAATATAATGCAAAAAGGATAAAAATCCTCTATTTTTTTAAATTATACGGAAAAAATCCGTTTTTTTCTTCTTTTGCGACAAGTTTTGAGGCAAAAGTTTCCGTAAGATTTTCTCTGAATTTCCGACTGTCCTCTTCCTTTATTCTGATAAACAGTTTCACCTTATCGGCAAAGACATTATCTTCAACAATGCCGCCGCTTAATGATACGAGCGACAGTAATTTTTGATAATAAGTATAATCACATTCAACCGATAAAATATCCGACGGGCACATTTCAACCTTTTCGGCATTTTCAATCGCTTCTCTTGCGGCAGCAGAGTATGCCCTGACAAGTCCGCCCGTTCCGAGCAGCACACCGCCGAAATACCTTGTTACCACAAGCACGGCGTCCACAATATTGCTGCCTTGTAAAATATCAAGCACCGGTTTTCCCGCCGTGCCGTGAGGCTCACCGTCATCCGAAAATTTTTTTGAGCCGTTTTTCAAAATATAAGCGTAAACGTTATGCCGTGCATCAAAATACTTTGATTTTATTCCGGCAATTATTTCTCCGGCCTCCGCTTCACTCAGGCACGGGACAAGAGCGGCTATAAATCTTGACCTTTTCTCGCTGTATTCGCCCGATGAAGTTTCAAGAACGGTTATATATTTATCCAAACAAACTCACCCCCATAGGCAACAATTTTTTGCCTTTTCCTGCCTCATCACTTATAATACGTTAGTATTACTGCGTCCTTACGCCCAGACAATACAAAGGCGCAAAATGTTTGTTTCAAAATCCGATTTAAGTTTAAATGCTTTGTCTAAAAAAAGCAAACCGCAGCAGCCCGACAGGCCGCTGCGGAAATAGGTAAATTATTTATCTTCCATACCGAAGCGCTTTTTAAATCTGTCAACACGACCACCGGTGTCAACAAGCTTCTGCTTACCTGTAAAGAACGGATGACATTTAGAGCAAATATCCAAACGGATGTCCTTCTTTGTGGAACGGGTTTCAAATTCTGCACCGCATGCACACTTGATAGTTACCTTATCATACTGCGGATGAATACCTTCCTTCATCGTTGTCACTCCTTTCAACTCATTAACAAAATTATGATATCATATATCCGACAAAAAATCAAGAAATTTTTAATCTTTTATATCACACATATTTTTCCTGCGGCGGATCAATATCCGCCGCAAATGTTTTAAATCAAACTGCCTGTTCTTCCTCGGTGTGTTCGTGCTCAACACAGTCACTGCATTCTTCGCAGTCACAGTGACTTTCTACGGGCTCCTCCGGATTTATTTCGGGGCATTTCATACCCGTTCCGGCAGGAACAAGTTTACCGATAATAACATTCTCTTTAAGACCGAACAGCGGGTCAACCTTACCCTTAATGGCAGCTTCGGTAAGAACTCTTGTGGTTTCCTGGAAAGAAGCAGCCGAGAGGAAAGATTCTGTTGCAAGAGATGCTTTTGTTATACCGAGCAGGGTTGCCTTATAGGTTGCGTGGGTAAGACCTTCCTCGCCTGCCGCAATCCTTTCGTCAACCTTTTTGTTTGCCTCGGCAATTTCTTTATATTCGTAGCTGACATTCTGCAGAAGCTCTGTTGAACCGGGATCGGTTATGCGGAGCTTTCTCATCATCTGACGAACTATTATTTCAATGTGCTTATCGTTGATATCAACACCCTGAGTACGGTATGCGTTCTGGATCTCGGCAATGATATATTCCTCAACTGCCTCGGGTCCCTGAGCCTCTAATATATCCTGCGGATATTTAGCGCCCGGAATAAGCATATCGCCGGCGTTTACATAGCTGCCGTCCGCAACAAGGATATGAGCGCCGTAAGGAATAGTGACTTTCTCTTCTTCCATTGTCTCTTCGTTATTGATAACGATAACATTGCTCTTCTTTTCCTCGGTAAGGCGGACTCTTCCCGAAATCTTGGCGATAAGACCGCTGTGTTTCGGTCTGCGAGCCTCGAACAGTTCTTCAACACGGGGAAGGCCCTGTGTGATATCTTCGGTGGATGCGATACCGCCTGTATGGAAGGTACGCATAGTAAGCTGTGTACCCGGTTCACCTATAGACTGAGCGGCTACTATACCTACAGCTTCGCCTATTGTTACCGGCTTATTGGTAGCAAGGTTTGAACCGTAACACTTCTGGCATACGCCGTGATGGCTATGGCAGGTAAGAATGGAGCGAATTTCTATTCTTTCTATTCCTGCGTCAACAATACGCTTAGCATCCGCCTTAGTCATCATATGCTCGTTATCGCAGATAACTTCGCCTGTCTTAGGATCAACTGCAGGGTTAAGAAGGAATCTGCCGACAAGACGCTCTTCGAGCGTTTCGAGCATATGATTGCCATCCTTAATATCAAATACGGTAAGACCTTCTGTCGTTCCGCAGTCAAGCTCACGAACGATTACATCCTGCGAAACATCAACAAGCCTACGGGTAAGATAACCTGAGTCCGCAGTACGCAGAGCAGTATCGGCAAGTCCCTTACGGGCACCACGGGACGAAATGAAGTATTCAAGTATATTAAGTCCCTCACGGTAGTTAGCACGGATAGGAACTTCTATAACCTTACCTGCAGTGTTTGCGATAAGTCCACGCATACCTGCAAGCTGTCTTATCTGGCTCATAGAGCCACGGGCGCCGGAGTCTGCCATCATATAAATGGGGTTAAACTCATCAAGATTGCCCTTAAGCGCATCGGCAACATCTTCGGTAGCCTTATTCCATATCTCTATAACGTGGCGGCTGCGTTCATCGTTGCTTATAAGACCTCTTCTGTAGAGCTTGCTTACTTCATCTATATGCTTCTCGGCTTCTTTGAGTATTTCTTTCTTAGCGGGCGGAATAACCGCATCGATAACCGCAACGGTTATTGCTCCCTTTGTTGAATACTTAAAGCCTGTCGCCTTTATTTTATCAAGAACTATAGCCGAACGGCTTGTTCCGTGAAGGTCGATACAGTGGTCTATTATCTTACCGAGCTGTTTTTTGCCTACCTTATTCTGAACGATATCGTCATTTGAATCTATTGTGTTCTTTGTGGGGTCCTTAACGGTAAAGGTCCACTCAAGGTCAAACTTATGAGCAGGATCGCTGCGGTCGACAAAACCTAAATCCTGAGGAATAGATTCATTGAAGATGATAAATCCGACAGTACACCAAACAAGAGCACTTGTGCCGTCGGCATCGGTCATACGGACACGAATAGGAGCGTGAAGCCCGACAATGCCGTCATTATAAGCCATTATGGCTTCATCTTTATCCCTGAACACCTTATTTGCGCCCTTTTCTTCGGACTTAACAAGGGTCAGATAATAAGAACCGAGAACCATATCCTGTGTAGGAACGGCAACAGGCTTACCGTCCGAAGGTTTAAGCAGGTTATTGGCAGCAAGCATAAGGAATCTTGCCTCAGCCTGAGCCTCTGCAGAAAGCGGAACGTGAACAGCCATCTGGTCACCGTCGAAATCGGCGTTATATGCGGTACAAACAAGCGGATGAAGCTTAAGAGCTTTGCCCTCAACAAGCACGGGTTCAAAAGCCTGGATACCGAGTCTGTGAAGTGTAGGAGCACGGTTTAAAAGAACGGGATGTTCCTTTATAACAAGCTCAAGAGCATCCCAAACCTCGGCAGAAGCCCTATCTACCATTTTCCTTGCAGACTTGATATTTGTTACCGCCTTTGTTTCAACAAGGCGTTTCATAACAAAGGGTTTGAACAGCTCAAGCGCCATTTCCTTAGGAAGTCCGCACTGATACATCTTAAGTTCAGGACCGACAACTATAACGGAACGACCGGAATAGTCAACTCGTTTTCCGAGAAGGTTCTGACGGAAACGACCCTGCTTACCCTTAAGCATATCGGAAAGCGATTTAAGAGCACGGTTATTAGGTCCTGTTACCGGCTTTCCTCTTCTGCCGTTATCGATAAGCGCATCTACAGCTTCCTGAAGCATACGCTTTTCGTTTCTTACGATTATATCCGGAGCACCGAGCTCAAGAAGTCTCTTAAGTCGGTTATTACGGTTTATAACTCTGCGGTAAAGGTCGTTTAAATCGCTTGTTGCAAAACGGCCGCCGTCAAGCTGAACCATAGGACGAAGATCGGGCGGAATTACCGGAATTACATCAAGTATCATCCACTCGGGGCGGTTTCCGGACTGGCGGAAAGCTTCCAAAACTTCAAGACGCTTTAAAATTCTTATTCTCTTCTGTCCGGCTGCTTCCTCAAGCTCTGCCCTTAAATCAGCGCAGGTCTGTTCAAGGTCTATTTCGCAAAGAAGCTTTTTGATTGCTTCTGCGCCCATACCCGCCTCAAAATCGTTTTCATACTTCTCACGCATATCCCTATAGGACTTTTCGTTAAGAAGCTGCTTTTTTTCAAGCGGTGTAGTACCGGGGTCGGTAACGATATACTGTGAAAAATACAGTACCTGTTCAAGGGCTTTGGGGGAAATATCAAGCACCAATCCCATTCTTGAAGGAATAGTTTTGAAATACCATATATGCGATACGGGAGCCGCAAGCTCTATGGAGCCCATACGCTCTCTTCTTACTTTTGCTCTTGTTACCTCAACGCCGCAGCGTTCGCATATTTTGCCTTTATAGCGAATTCTCTTATACTTTCCGCAGTGGCACTCCCAGTCCTTCTGGGGCCCGAATATGCGCTCACAGAAAAGACCGCCTGTTTCGGGCTTTAAGGTACGGTAGTTTATGGTCTCAGGTTTTGTTACTTCGCCGTGTGACCAGCTTCTTATTTGTTCGGGAGAAGCAAGACCTATTTTTATTGATTCAAATTCAAACTCTTTTTCGTTATCAATAGCCATAATTATTGCCCTCCTTAATTATTCGTCGCCGAGCATATCGTCTTGACCTTCATCATCAAGCTCTATTGCATCGCCGTTTTCATCTTCAAAGCCAAAGCCTTCAAGGTCGCCGTCCTCAAGAGTATCGGGATTGTAATCATCCTGAACTATGGGGATAGAAAGGCCTATATCGTCGTCATCATCAAAGCTTTGCTTGAGCTGAATTTCGTTATTGTCCTTATCAAGAACCTTAACATCGAGACCGAGCGACTGAAGTTCCTTTATAAGAACCTTAAACGATTCCGGAACTCCCGCCTTAGGAACGTTTTGACCCTTTACTATAGCCTCATAGGTCTTAACTCTTCCTACAACATCGTCCGACTTGACAGTGAGTATTTCCTGAAGAGTATAGGCAGCACCGTAAGCTTCAAGTGCCCAAACTTCCATTTCTCCGAAACGCTGACCGCCGAACTGAGCTTTACCGCCGAGCGGCTGCTGAGTAACAAGCGAGTACGGTCCCGTAGAACGGGCGTGTATCTTATCGTCAACAAGGTGATGCAGCTTAAGATAATACATATATCCTACCGTTACCTTATTATCAAACGGTTCGCCTGTACGGCCGTCATAAAGCTGAACTTTACCGTCTTCAGGCATACCTGCCATTTTAAAGCACTCACGGATATCCGCCTCGTGCGCACCGTCAAATACCGGTGTACAAATATTCCAGCCGAGAGCCTTTGCGGCATATCCGAGGTGAACCTCAAGCACCTGACCTATATTCATTCGGGAAGGAACGCCGAGAGGATTAAGAACTATGTCAAGAGGTGTACCGTCCGGCAGGAAAGGCATATCCTCGCTCGGAAGAATGCGTGATACGACACCCTTGTTTCCGTGCCGTCCTGCCATTTTATCGCCGACGGAAATCTTACGCTTCTGCGCAATATAGCAGCGAACGACGACATTTACGCCGGGACTGAGCTCGGAAGAGTTTTCACGGGTGAATACCTTAACATCGACTATCGTACCGTATTCTCCGTGAGGAACACGCAGAGATGTATCTCTTACTTCTCTTGCCTTTTCTCCGAATATTGCACGGAGGAGCCTCTCCTCTGCGGTAAGCTCTGTTTCGCCCTTAGGCGTAACCTTTCCTACAAGGATATCTCCTGCGGTTACTTCTGCACCTACACGGATTATACCCCTGTCGTCAAGGTCTTTCAAAGCGTCCTCGCCGACATTCGGGATATCCCTTGTTATTTCCTCGGGTCCGAGTTTAGTATCTCTTGACTCTACTTCATATTCCTCAATATGAATTGAAGTATAAACATCGTCACGGACGAGGCGCTCGTTTATAAGAACAGCGTCCTCATAGTTATAGCCTTCCCAAGTCATAAAGCCGATAAGGGCGTTTCTGCCGAGAGAAATTTCGCCGTTGCTCGTTGCAGGGCCGTCTGCTATAACTTCTTTTTCTTCAATCTGCTGACCTACCGAAACGATAGGCTTCTGATTTATACAGGTTCCGTGGTTGGAACGGAGGAATTTAATGAGCTTATACTCATCGATTTCGCCGTTCAACGCTCTTATTTTGATTATATCTGCGCTGACATACGTTACAACGCCGGCACGCTTTGCAAGAACAACTACGCCCGAGTCAACCGCAGCTTTATATTCCATACCGGTTGCAACTATCGGGTTTTCGGGGCGGAGAAGCGGAACAGCCTGCTTCTGCATGTTCGATCCCATAAGAGCACGGTTGGTATCGTCGTTTTCAAGGAAGGGTATCATAGCGGTTGCTACAGACACGACCATCTTAGGCGATACATCCATAAGCTCTGCTCTCGATGCTTCGACTTCCTGGAAACCGTCACGGTAACGGGCATTGACCTTTTTATGAACAAAGTATCCGTTTTCATCCAAAGGTTCGTTTGCCTGAGCTACAACATACTCGTCCTCTTCGTCGGCAGTAAGATACAAAACCTTGTCGGTTACTCTGCCGGTCTCCTTATCAACAACACGGAAAGGAGCTTCAACAAAGCCGTACTTATTTATCTTCGCAAATGTTGCAAGATAGGATATCAGTCCTATGTTAGGACCTTCCGGAGTTTCGATAGGACACATACGGCCGTAATGCGTATAGTGAACGTCACGGACATCGAATCCTGCACGGTCACGGGAAAGACCTCCGGGACCGAGTGCGGAAAGACGACGCTTATGAGTAAGCTCGGAAAGCGGGTTTGTCTGGTCCATAAACTGCGAAAGCGGAGATGAACCGAAGAATTCCTTTACCGCCGCCACTACGGGACGTATATTTATAAGGGACTGCGGAGTTATATTATCAGCGTCCTGAGACTGAAGGGTCATCTTTTCTCTTACGACCCTTTCCATTCTCGAAAATCCTATACGGAACTGGTTCTGGAGAAGTTCTCCCACAGAACGGATACGGCGGTTTCCGAGATGGTCGATATCGTCGGTATTGCCGACATCCTGCGGCAGACCGAGGAAGTAGTTTATCGATGCAAATATATCGTCAAGCGTGATGTGTTTCGGGATGAGAGCATCCGCACCCTCTATGAGCGCTTCTTTAAGCTCTTCCTTCGATTTGCATTCTTCAAGAATTTCGGTAAGCACCGAAAGGCTTACCTTTTCGTTAATTCCCTCTTTATCAAGCTCTGCGAGCTCTTCGGGAGTAAAATCGGTAAAGTCCGCAAGGTTGACCATTCCGTTTGAAAGAATTTTAACCTCGGTTACATTACCCTCAAAATCCTGAACATTAACGAAAGCCTCGTTTACGCCCTTTCTTTCAATGAGCTCCGAAAGCTCTTTTGAAACAACGGTATCCGGCTCGGCTATAATTTCGCCTGTTACGGGATCTGCAACGGGACGGGAGAGAACCTTGCCCCTGAGTCGTGCTCCTATAGCAAGCTTTTTATTGTATTTATATCTTCCTACTCTTGAAAGATCGTATCTGTGAGGATCAAAGAAAAGCTGTTCAAGATATGCCTTAGCGCCGTCTATCGTAACAGGTTCGCTCGGCCTGAGCTTTTTATAAACCTCAACAAGTGCGTCTTCGCAGTTTTTTGTTTCGTCTACCTCAAAAGTTGCGGCAAGACGCTCGTCCTCACCGAGAAGTTCTCTCATCTGCTGATTCGAATCAAGACCGAGAGCCCTTATGAATACGGTTATCGGGAGCTTTCTGTTCTTATCGATACGGACATAGAGAACATCGTTAGGTGAAGTCTCATATTCAAGCCACGCACCTCTGTTAGGAATGATAGTTGAAGAAAACAGGCGCTTACCGGTTTTCTCGTCTGCCTTTTCCGCAAAGTAAACGCCGGGTGAACGGACAAGCTGAGATACTATAGCTCGCTCGGCGCCGTTTATTACAAACGTTCCGGACTCGGTCATAAGCGGGAAATCGCCCATAAAGACTTCGCTTTCCTTTATCTCGCCCGTTTCGTTGTTTACAAGCCTTGCGGTAACTCTAAGCGGCGCAGAATAAGTAGTGTCCCTCGCCTTACATTCGGTAACATCATACTTAGGGTTTTCATCTATTTTGTAGTCAATAAAGCTGAGCTCCATATTACCGCTGTAATCGGTAATAGCATCCATATCTTTAAAGACTTCCCTTAACCCCTCGGTTATGAACCATTGGTATGAATCCTTCTGAATTTCAATGAGGTTAGGCATATCGATAACTTCATTGATTTTAGAAAATGTCATACGAGTGTTTTTACCCAGCTGGACAGGTTTAACCATTGCTGTTGAATCCATAGGTTTGCAATCACTCCTAAAAATATTTTGCGATCTTAGGGTGCCTCGGCACGCTGAAAATCAAGATGAACTTCAAACGGTTAATTTGTGCATTTTTTATAAACGAAAATCTCATTTAAACGCAAAAAAGGCGCAAAATCCCCCATCATCATCAGTAATTTATTATTTTATAACAAGACCTCTGAAAAGTCAAGTGTTTTTTTGCAGAAATTGTCAATTTAAAATATCAGAGGGTCCTGCGATAGTAAAGTCCCCTTGTAAAATCACCCTGCAGTGAAACTCCGGATTTATAAGAATTTATAACATTCAAGGCTTCCGCAGAAGTCTCGGTCGTGAAGTAAAGCGTTAAAAAATCAAAGCCGGACAGTTCGGAAAGCTTATCGGAAAGGCTTATCGGCAGACAGTTTAAAAGTTCGCTTTCCGTTCCCCTGCAGGCTATTTTGAACGCAATTCCTTTTCTGTCGGTTATAAAGCCCTCTCCATTGCATTTTTTACATCCCGAAAAGCTCTTAACAGGACAGTTTTTTAAAAGCATAAGGGGCAGTCTTCCGTATGCAAATATTCCGGTTTTAAGCGAAGTATTAAGGTCTTCGGCTTCACCGAGTGTAAGCTCGGGAGAAACGGTTATTTCGCCGACCCCGAAATTCTCCGAAAGGAACTGAGCCGATACGGAATTAAACACATTAAGTCCTGTTGCGCCGATTATTTCAAGTCCTGCCTTCTTTGCGATAACGGCGTCCGTAAGAGTTCCGCAATATGCCGCAGTAAAGCCCTTGCTTTTAAGTAAAAGAAGCTTGTTTAAAGCCGAAACTTCATCCTCTGCCCACCTCGGCAGCTCGACCGCAAGCCTTACACCGCTCGGCAATTTTTGCAGGTTGCAGGACTCTAAAGGCAATATAACGGTGTGAATGCCCGATATATCGGATGGTATCTGCTCTGCAAAGGCAAAACGGGCATATAAAAGATTTTCGCCGCAATTATGGTTTTTCTCTGCCGCTTTTTTAAATTCATACTTATCGTGTACGGTTCGGGCGCACTCTCCCCTTTTTATATTAAGCGCCTCAACGGCTCTTCTTCTCATATCTCCGAGTTCCGATGCCGAAACAAATAAACCGCTCGGGATTTCCGAAGATATGTTTTTTACAAAATAGGGCGTTCCGCCGAGCTTTTTAAGATTTTTTTCTATATCGTCGGCTGTGGTTTCCCTTGAAACTGCGCTGCTCGGGATATTGCCCGTAATCTGTGCGATATTATCACCGTCCGACACGCAGAGCTTTAAAGGTTTTCCGTTTTGCGCCGTAAAACTCATATCAAGCGCAACACTGCTCCGCTCGTTGCGGTAAAGCGAATGTAAATAAGAGAACGCCTGTTTTGAAAGTTCCGCATCCTCCTTTGTTCTTACGCCGAACATATCCGCTCCTTTTTTTTCGATATAATAACCGTCTGTAAATCCGGAACGGGTAAAAACGCCGTTTAAAGCCGAAGAAAGTTCTTCGGGAATAGGCAGACCGTCCGTCGCAAGGCGGCATGAACAGGTTGCGGCGGCAATATATTCGGGTCTTTTCATTCTTCCTTCTATTTTGAAAGACTTTACCCCCATTTTAATTAGCTCGGGTATATGTTCTATCAAAGAAAGGTCCTTAAGGCTCAAATCGTATCCCGTTCCCCCGCTTACCTTAAACGGCAGCCGACACGGACCGGCGCAAAGTCCTCTGTTTCCGCTCCTTCCGCCTATTATCGCCGAAAGCAGGCACTGCCCCGAAACCGACATACAAAGCGCTCCGTGAACGAAAACTTCCACTTCCATATCAAGTTTTTCGGCTTCACGGCAAAGTTCGTTCAGAGCGCTTTTGCTCATTTCCCTTGCGGCAACGACCCTTGAAATACCGAAATTTTTAAGAGCCTTAAGCGGTGCGGGAGAATATACGGTCATCTGAGTTGAGGCGTGAAGTTCAAGCTTAGGAAAAAGCTTTTTAAGTATCAGACAAAGACCGAGATCCTGAATTATAACGCCGTCTATGCCGTTTTCGTAAGCTGTTTGAACGGTTTTCACTGCATCACTTATCTCCGATTCCTTTATCAGAATATTAACGGTAAGATAAACCTTAACGCCCCTTATTTTGCAATATTTTATTGCTTCTTTAAGCTGTTCGTCATCAAAGTTTTCGGCGTTTCTCCGTGCGCTGAAACGCTTTGCGCCGAGATACACCGCATCCGCCCCGCTTCTTACTGCGGCATATAAAGACTCAAAGGAACCCGCCGGGGATAACACTTCGCAATTTGATAAACTCATTAAAATCTTCCGTTCGTTACAGTTTTGATATAATAATACTATATTTTCGGAATAATATAAAGAGTTTTTTTGCTTTACAATACGCTTTCGGGCTGATATAATTATATTTGGTTATGATTTTATAAAACGGAGCTGAAAAACAATGAAGTATATGGTATTACTTTGTGACGGTATGGCAGATACGCCCAATGCCGCTTTAGATAATAAAACGCCGATGGAATGTGCAAACAAGCCCTTTATAGATTCGCTTGCGAAATGCGCCGAGGTCGGAATGTGTAAAACCGTAGCAAACGGTCTTAAACCCGGAAGCGATGTTGCAAATCTTTCCGTTATGGGTTACGATCCGCTTAAATGCTATACGGGCCGTTCTCCGCTTGAGGCAGCGTCTATAGGGATCGACCTTAAGGATACCGATGTTACACTGCGCTGCAATTTGGTAACACTGTCGGATGAACCCGATTACCGCAGCAAAACAATGGTCGATTACTGCGGCGGCGATATCTCGACTCCTGAGGCGGACGAGCTTATAAAGTCGGTTCAGGAAGCTTTCGGAAACGATATATATAAGTTTTATACCGGCGTAAGTTACAGGCACTGCCTTGTGGTTTCAAACGGAACTACGGACCTTGGAACTATGACCCCTCCTCACGATATCAGCGGCAGAGTTATCGGCGATTATCTCAGTAAATCGGATAATGCCGCAGGACTTATTTCGCTTATGGAAAAAAGTTATGATCTGCTCAAAAATCACCCCGTAAACCTTAAAAGGATTTCCGAGGGAAAGCGTCCTGCGAACTCGATATGGCTCTGGGGCGAAGGTACAAAGCCGAGCATTGAGAATTTTAAAGAAAAAAACGGCGTATCGGGTTGCGTTGTAAGCGCAGTCGATCTGCTTAAAGGCATAGGAAAATGTGCCGGTATGCTCACCCCGGAAGTTGAGGGAGCAACCGGATACATCGATACAAATTTTGAAGGGAAAGCAAAAGCCGGAATAGAAGCGTTTAAGTCGGGGTGCGACCTTGTTTATCTTCACTTTGAAGCTCCCGATGAATGCGGTCACAGAGGAGAAGCCGAAAACAAAGTTAAAGCCATTGAATATATAGACGGCAGGGCTTTAAAGCTTTGCCTTGAATATCTTGAAAACTGCGGAGACGATTACAGAATACTCGTTATGCCCGATCATCCTACTCCGCTTGATATAAAAACCCATTCTTCAGATCCTGTTCCCTATCTCATTTTTGACAGCAGGGTAAAGAAGAACGGCGTTGAAAAATTCACGGAAAAGTCTGCATCTGAAACCGGAAACTTTGTATCTCACGGCCCCGATATTATGTCAAAGCTCCTTTCGGATAATTAAGAGGTAACATAATGAAACGGACAAAACTTAAGGACCGTGTTCTGCCCGATTATACAAGAGGCGAAGAGATCTTCAATATGGTCTCTCATATAGTAGGCGGAGCTTTCGGTGTGGTTGCACTCGCAGGCTGCGTTATAAAGGCGTTTTTCACGGGGGACGCATATAAGATAGTCGGCGCATTCATATTCGGCTTTTCAATGATAATACTCTATACTATGTCAAGCGTATATCACGGATTGCTGCCCAATACCGCAAAAAAGGTTATGCAGGTTATCGACCATTGCACTATATTCATATTGATAGCAGGCACTTACACACCCATTGCACTATGCGCACTGCGTGAAAAAAACACCGCCCTCGGGTGGACGGTTTTCGGAATAGTCTGGGGCGTATCGATACTCGGTATCGTGCTTAACGCTATCGACCTTAAAAAATATGCGATATTCTCGATGATATGTTATATTGCGCTCGGTTGGTGCATAGTTTTCCCCGGCAAGGCAACAATTTCGGCTATACCGAAAAACGGTATGATCCTCCTTTTAATAGGCGGGATTTCCTATACCTTCGGTGCCGTGCTCTACGGAATAGCCGGCAAAAAGGTTGTCCGTTATATGCATTCGGTGTTCCACATTTTTGTTGTTATAGGAAGTATATTTCATTTTCTGTGCATTTTGCTTTACATCATATAACATTTACATCAGACACGGTGTGACGGGATTTATACCCTGTCACACCGTATTTATTATTTTTCTTCCCTTTTTTGCCGCATATTTTAAAGCGACCTCGGTTCCGCTCTTTCGGTTTACAGGCTTACAGCATTCGTCAAAATAAATAACACAGAATTTGCTTTTGTCTATCATTTCACGGTTTCGTTTAACATAAGCTACTCTGCCCGCCCCTATCATATTTTCGGGATAATATGTATCTTCATAACTTTCTAAAATGTAGTTTTTATAATCATCCGTTATATAAGGATATTCCGCCCGTACATAGATTCGTTTTATGTGCGGGTATTTTTCTTTGATTTTTGACACCGTCTCATAACAAAGAGTGTTAAATCGGCTTTTACTTCCGAAAAGAAATGTATCCACTCCACAAAGTGTAATAAGTTCTTCTGTTATCGCATAAAGCCTGCTTTTAAGTTCATCTGTTTCGTTTATTTCTCTGTGACCGAAAAAGCAACAGGTTTTTTCCCACATAAATATTCTCCTCCGTGTTTCTGTTTTTTAGTATTGATATACCGTAAGTATATCTGTCTCGCACATCACAACTCTGTTAAAAGGTTCAGACAAGTGAAAATGTGTTTCACTTATTATACAATATCATTTACTTAAAGTAAAGGCTTATTTACTTTAAACAAGTTATAAAATCGCTGATTTATTGGTAAAATAACTTTAGATAAAGAGGCGATAAGATGAAAACCGATTTTCCCGAAAGATATATTACCTTAGGCTTAAAAATTGCATACTACAGGAAGAAGGCAGGATATACACAGGAAGTCCTTGCAGAAATGGTTGATAGAAGTGTTAATTTTATCGGTCAGGTTGAAGGTCCGGGTACTGTTCGAGGAGTATCGCTTGAAACCCTGTTTAAAATCTCACAGGTGCTTAATGTTCCGCCCTCAAAATTATTGGAAGAAGATTGAAAAATTAAATAAAAAAATCAAAACCCTCTGTGCCGAAAGTTCCGGCATAGAGGGTTAATTTGTGGAAAAATAATCGTTTTTTTAAATCGTGTTTTTATAGAGTAAATATCCGTTCGGAGTTAATTTATAGAATGATAAATGTTTTTAAAAATACCCCTCAGTCAGCCATACGGCTGACAGCTCCCCTCTGTTTGCCAAAGCAAAAGAAGGGAGCCTGAAAAGACAATAAAGCCTTATCTTTACAGTAAAACCGTATTGAATATATAGGCTCCCTTGTGTAAAGGGTAGCCGAAGGCGGCTTAAGCGGTAGTGAATGACAGTCCGGGGGACTGTCAGAGCCGTGAGGTGACCGAACCGCAGTGAGAAATGGCGAGCGCAGCGAGACTGAGGGATTGTTTAAAAGCTTAAATCAATGCAGTGACTTAAATATTAGAGATTAAACATAAAAATTTAAAATGTTAAAGCTTAAGAAATTTAATCAAAACTAAAGCATTAAATACTAAATATAAAATTAAAAATATAACTTCACAAGGAAAGAATACCCCTCAGTCAGCCATACGGCTGACAGCTCCCCTCTGTTTGCCAAAGCAAAAGAAGGGAGCCTTAAGAGGAGATATTTTTGCTCAATGTTATTCAGACATTTCCCTGAGCACGGGGAATAACCACTGTTTTGTTTTACGACAAAAAGAAAGAATCCGAAGCAAAAGAATTAAGACCTACTTTTCCGCAAAATAAATCAAATATAAAATATAAGAATAAAAAACAAGGTTTGTTATACAAGAGCAAAAAATATACAGAATTCTTTGCCGTAATTCCACATAATTTTTTATTTGATTGCTGCAAAAGCACTGTTTGTGATTTCATTGAATTTTTTTAACTTCATAGCCGTAAGCAGGCAATTCTTTTTTTGTATTTTAAATTTAAAAAGATTTAAAGACGGCAGGAATTTTCCTGCCGTCTTTTAAGACAAAAACAATTCGGATTGCCGAATACGATATTATTTCAGCGACTCTCATATCTGTGACGAACGCATTGAATTTAAAACCGCAAGTACAAGCACGCCTGCGTCGGCAAAGGCTGCAAGCCACATAACGCCGGGAACTGCAAAAGCCGACATAACAAGAACCGCCAATTTCACCGCCATTGCAAAAACAGTGTTTTCTTTCGCTATATGCATAGTCTTCCTTGCTATTTTAACCGCAAGCGGAAGTTTTGCAAGGCTATCGTTCATTATAACTATATCGGCGGCTTCTATGGCAGCATCCGAACCTAAACCGCCCATAGCAACGCCCACATCTGCCCTTGCAAGTACGGGAGCATCGTTTATGCCGTCTCCGACAAACGCCGTTGCGCCTTTCGAATCGGAAATAATTTCCTCTAAACAACTTACTTTGCCGTCAGGCATAAGTTCTGAACGGTATGAATCTATGCCGACTTCCTTTGCAACCGCAGCTGCGGTCTTTTCATTATCGCCGGTAAGCATATAGGTCTTGACACCGTTTTGCTTAAGGCATTGAACAGCCGTTTTTGAATCGGGTTTTACAGTATCCGATATAACTATGTGACCGTAATACTCATTATCGCAGGCAATGTGAACTACGGTCCCCTGCTTATGACAGTCGTGATATTCAATACCGAACTGCTTCATAAGCTTGCCGTTACCGACAAGAATACGTCTTTTGCCTATGGTTGCGCAAACTCCCTTTCCGGAAAGTTCTTCGGTGTTTTCCGCTGTCATCTGAGGGGGGATTTCACCGCAGGCATTTTTAAGCGACATTGATATGGGATGCGTACTGAAACTTTCGGCAGCCGCCGCAAGTTTTAAAAGGCTTTTTTCATCTATTATATTAGGATGAACAGCCGTTACCTCAAAATTACCACGGGTTATTGTGCCGCTTTTATCAAATACGGCATTTTCAAGTTTTGATAATGTTTCAAGAGACTCGGAACCCTTTATAAGTATTCCTCTTTTCGAAGCTCCGCCTATTCCGCTGAAAAAGCTCAAAGGAATGGAGACAACAAGTGCACACGGACAAGATGCAACGAGGAATGTTAAAGCACTGTAGAGCCAGCGAGTGGGATTTCCGGTTATGATTGAAGGAATTATTGCAAGCAATACAGCAAGCGTAACTACGACAGGCGTATACACTTTTGAAAATTTCGTTATAAACTTCTCGGTCTTTGCTTTTTTCTCGGCAGAGTGTTCAACAAGTTCAAGTATTCTGCTTACAGTTGATTCGGCATACACGCTCTCCACCCTTATTTTTATAAGTCCGGTCAGATTGACGCATCCGCCGAATGCCTTATCCGAAACTCTGAGGGTTCTCGGGAAAGATTCTCCCGTAAGAGCGGAAGTGTCCGCAGAACTTTCTCCGAAAATAACCTCGCCGTCAAGCGGTATCCTTTCGCCCGGCTTTACAACTATAATATCGCCCTTTTTAACTTCCTCGGGAGAAACGGTCTTTATCTCACCGTTTATCTCAACATCGGCAGTATCGGGTCTTATGTTCATAAGCTCGCCTATAGAACGGCGGCTCCTGTCGGACGCTATATGTTCAAACAATTCGCCTACCGAGAAGAACAGCATAACAAACACTGCCTCTGGATATTCGCCTATGGCAAAAGCGCCTATGGTTGCAACACTCATCAAAAAGCACTCATCAAAAATTTCACCGTGCGCTATATTCGAAAAAGATTCAAATATAACCTCATATCCGACTATCAGATACGGAACGGCATAAATAAGAATGTTTGCCCAAACGGGAAGGTCGGTAAAAAACACTTTTGTTACGAGCGCCGCAACTGCAAGCAAAACGCCCGACAGAATAATTTTAACAACATCTTCCTTATGTTCTTTCATATTTATCCCTCCGTTATATGTTCCATACCTTGCGCAAGTATGGTTTTAACATGCTCATCTGCCAAAGAATAATAACAGGTTTTTCCTTCCCTGCGGTATTTTACAAGTCCGGCAGATTTTAAAACTCTTAACTGGTGAGATATAGCAGACATTGTCATATTTAAAATTTCCGCTATATCACACACGCAAACCTCATTTTCGTAAAGAACATAAAGTATTCTTATTCTTGTGCTGTCGCCGAATATCCTGTAAAGGTCGGCAAGGTCATAAAGTGTGTCAATATCGGGCATAAGCTCTTCGGCTATGCTCACCGCATCCTTTTTCGGAGATATATCACCTTCAAAGTTTGCGGATTTTGTATTTTCAGCCATTATATCACCCCATAAATCGTTTAAACGATTGAACACTTATTCAACTGTTTGTTATTATAATACTGATATTTCATTTTGTCAAGTGAATTTTTATTATGTTTATAAAAAATAAAATGTTCTGCAATAAATTGCAAGGTGACTCAACGGCCAAATGCAATTTACCTCTTGCCTTTTCAAACGAGCTCTTTTTGACACTAAAATTTTAATGTTTAAACTTTTTAATATTTAAGTCACTGCATTGGTTTAAGCTTTCAACAATCCCTCAGTCTCGCTGCGATTCGGTCACCTCACGGCTCTGACAGTGCCCAGGACTGTCATTCACTACCGTTCGGCCGCCTTCGGCTACCCTTTACACAAGGGAGCCTATATATTCAATGAAGTTTCACTGCTAAAATAAAGCTATACTGCCTCTTAGGCTCCCTTATTTTTGTCGTAAGACAAAACAGTGGTTATTCCCCGTGCTCAGGGAAATGTCTGAATAACATTGAGCAAAAATATCTCCTCTTAAGGCTCCCTTCTTTTGCTTTGGCAAACAGAGGGGAGCTGTCAGCCGTATGGCTGACTGAGGGGTATTCTTTCCTCGTGAATTTATATTTTTAATTTTATATTTAGTCTTTAATGCTTTAGTTTTGATTAAATTTCTTAAGTTTTAACATTTTAAATTTTTATGTTTAATCTTTGATATTTTAGTTTCTGCTTTAATTCAAGTTTTAACAATCCTTCCGTCACGGCTACGCCGTGCCACCGTCTCGCTGCGATTCGGTCACCACACGGCTCTGACAGTCCACCGGACTGTCATTCACTACTGTTCGGATGCCTTCGCCTACCCTTTACACCAGGGAGCCTATGTGGTAATCGGTTTAGCCGATAGCTTTTTGACGAAACTCGGAATTTTTTGTACTTAAAAAGGAACTGTGGAAAAATTCCCACAGTTCCTTTTGATTTGAAATGTCAAAGTTTATTATCTCTTTTTAAGAGCCTTTGCAGTGCCGAAAACGCCTGCCGCACTCAAAGCGAAGAGAGAAACGAGAAGAGTTACGCTCTCGCCTGTCTTGTTTGATTTACCGGTTGAAGCGCCCGTTCCCGAACCGCCGGTCGTGCTGCCGCCGGTTGTGCCGCCGGTTGTGCCGCCGTTGTTCTTGGGATTTATAACAGTGTTGGTAAGAACGTCGGTATATACGCCGTCGCTTGAAACCTTAGCAATTCTGAAGTTGTCAAAATCAACATTAGCTGGGAGCGACCTATCCTGTGTCTGAATGGAAATTCTCAAATAAATTCCCTTATCTGCGCCTGCAGGTACTTTAAGAGCGCAGTTAGTGGGAAGAGCATAAGTTCCCCAACCGTCTGCACCGGCTGCTTTTACTTCCTTAGCGCCGTTGATATCGGTTGCTACTCTGCCGTTAAATCCGTCAATACTTACCGTCTGTGTATAAGAACCGCCGTACATTATCTGAGAAAGATAAATCTGATATTTCTGGTCTGCACTTCCGAGTTTACGGTCATAAACGAGTGTTACTTCATCGCCCGCATTAACACCATCTATCTTAAATACGGGCGAAGTTATACCGCCCCATTCTGCTGTTGACTTAAGATTTAAATACTTATTGTTTCCGTTAGTCTTTATCTGAACATAGTCGGTTGCAGCCTTCTGACCGTCACCGTCGCCGCCTGCCCAATATCTAAGACCGTTTGAAAAATCAAGATTAAGGGGCTTGTTGAGCGGCTTATGGAAAGTGTTTATATTGCCTGTTGCTTTAAAGCCCTCTTCTTCCGTTCCGAAAGAAAGATCTTCTTCGTCGCTTACAGGTGCAAATGTTATTTCCTTGCCTGTTTCAATGTCATAGTATTTTCCGTCTGCAAGTTTAGCAAGGCGGATATTGTCTATAGCTGATTTACAAGTCTCATTACTGAAAACTGCTGCTGTTATATCGAAAACATAATCGCCTGCGGCTATGCCTTCAGTTTCCGATGCGGCAGTTGTTGAAGCCTGTGCAGTATTCTTTACTTTTGTTGCAAGGGTTTTCCAAGCGCTCTTAACGGTTGCCGGTTTCAAAACGGAGCAGTCGGTTATACCGCTGTTTGTCAACTCTTTATCAGGATTACGCTGATAAGCCTTTACCTGGAGCTTATCGGTGCCGTCACTAAGATAATCAAACATAACGACAATGTTGTCGCCGGCGTTGAGCTTATCCTTCGGAACACCTATTCTGACCGAGCGCAGACCTCTGTAGGTAGTACCGGAAGTACCGTTGAACTGAAAATACTTATTTCCGCCTTCGGTTTTAATCGCACCGGATTTAGTGGGATAAACATTTGAACCGGATTCGGTCGTTGTCCAATACTTAAGGCCCTGCTCGAAATCACCGTTTTTCTGATATTTAGTTATTAAGATTTTTTGTCCGGATATTGAGGAGGCCTGTTCTCCGCCCTCGACGTTTACTATACCCTTATCCTCTGTTCCCTCAGGGGGGTTTGAGACATAAGCAAGCGCACTCAGCGCAGAAGCGAATGAGGCGACAATTACAGTTATCGCCACGATCAATGTCAGAACTTTTTTGCTGTGAATTTTCATTTCTCCATATCTCCTTTTCAGCATAATGCATAATATTTTCAGAGAACCTGACAGGTTAATTATAGCTCATAATCCTCAAATTGTAAATACCTTTGTTAAAAGTTTGTGATAATTCACATCAAAATTAGAAATTCGTTGTACGAATTAACAAATTATTCGTTTTTATTGATTTTTCATTTTAATATGATATAATATTTATTGTATGCTATATGAAACTTGCAGGAAATGCCTCAGGCAGCCGAAGGAGTAAAACTCTCAGGCGTTCCGTTTCGGAATAGAGACTGTAAGCGGATAGAACTTTGGAGAAGTCGAAAGAAGAACTGTGCTTTCGGTGCCGAAGGGGCAAGCGGTATTAAACATTTATAACCGTCAATCTCTCAGGCAAAAGGACGAAGTTTATATATTACCCTGTCCGGGTGTTATTTATTTTGCGGGCGGGACGGGTATTCGTTTTTTTATTCTCCGAAGGACGCATATTTGCGTCTTTTATTTTTTATAATTTAAAGAATCAAGGGGGAAAGAAAATGAATATCGATAAAATAATCGAATCGGTAGACGGGTTTGTATGGGGCTGGGTACTCATAGTGCTTATTATGGGCACGGGTATACTGCTTACCGTGCGAACAAGGGCTGTTCAGGTGCTTCATCTCGGAAAAGCTCTTAAATTTATGGTAAAAAATGAGGACGGAGGCGAAGGTGAAGTAACCTCGTTCGGCGCCCTGTGTACTGCGCTTTCGGCAACTATAGGAACCGGAAACATAGTAGGTGTGGCGACTGCAATTGCAGCAGGCGGTCCCGGTGCTTTACTGTGGATGCTGATAGCGGCATTTTTCGGAATGGCAACCAAGTATTCCGAGGGTCTACTTGCCGTTAAATACCGCACTCTGGACAGTGACGGTCACGCTCTGGGCGGTCCGTTTTACTACATAGAAAAAGGTCTTAAAGAAAAGTTTAAAATCAACTTCAAATGGCTCGGAAAACTCTTTGCGCTCTTCGGCGTGCTCGCCGGAATAATGGGAATAGGAACCATAACTCAGGTAAACGGCATTACTTCCGCCGCAAACAGAGTTTTTGATTCAAAGGTCCTTTTCACTATAGGAAAAGATACCGAAATAACTCTGCCGATAATTATAACAGGTGCTCTTGTTGCGATATTTACCGCACTTGTAATAATAGGCGGAGTTAAAAGAATTGCAAAGGTTTCGGAAATAATTGTTCCGTTTATGGCAGTTGCTTATGTTTTATTTGCAATAGTCATTCTCTGCTTTAATGCAAAGCATATTCCGGATGCAATATCGATTATATGCCGCAGCGCATTTAATATAAAAGCCGTGGGCGGAGCAATTGCCGGCGTTACGCTTAAGATAGCAATTCAAAAGGGTGTCGGAAGAGGAATATTCTCAAACGAAGCAGGTCTCGGTTCGGCTCCTATAGCCGCTGCCGCAGCACAGACAAAATCGCCCGTGAGGCAAGGCCTTGTTACTATGACGGGTACATTTATAGACACGATTATAATATGCACAATGACCGGTCTTACAATAGTTATAACCGGTGCGTGGAATCCAAATACGACCGGCAAAGCTCTTGAGGGCTTCGATGTTACGGCTTATGCCTGGAAAAACGGACTTCCGTTTGATAATGAGATTTGCGTTATAATTCTCTCGCTTTGCCTTACATTCTTTGCATTTACGACCATACTCGGTTGGGACTATTATTCCGAGCGTTGCCTTGAGTATCTCATAGGCGGCAGAAAAAAATCAATACTTATGACATTCAGGGTTCTTTACATACTTGCAGTCGCCGCAGGACCTTATATGACGGTTTCGGCAGTTTGGAATATTGCCGATATATTTAACGGTCTTATGGCGTTCCCGAACCTTGTAGCCCTTGTTCTGCTCAGCGGAATCGTAGGAAAAGAAACAAGAGATTATTTTAAGAAAAAAGCATAGACGATAAAATCAAAAAAATTGAGCGGCTTCCTCAGATGAGGGAGCCGCTCGATTTTTTCAAGCCCGTATTTAGTTATTCTTCCGGCATTTCTTCCTCTTCGGTATCACAAAGAAGATAATCGCCTTTTATTCTGTTTTTATTGCAAAGTCTGTCGACAATAGCAAGTGCGCCGATAATAAAGGCGGCAGCAGCCACAAGAGCGCCTAAAAATTTAAAGAAGCCTTTCATAAAATAAAACCTCACTTACCTTTGAATTATAGTTCTGCTTATATTATAACAAAAACTCAGATTTTGTCAACATATACATCCTTAAAAACAATACTGCATTCAAGAGGCGGTATTTCAAGAGTAAGCGGAAGGCCTGCAGGCGAAAATGTAAATATATATTTACCGCAGCCTATTTTGCCTTCCGAAACGCAGTTTTCGTTCTTATCAACAGAAAGATTTTTCTTTGATGCATCGCTTATTGCGTCATAGAGAGCCTGAACGGTATTTTCCGCAGGAAAAAATCCTCCGCTCGGAGAATAATCCTTTCCCTTATAACTTATCTTTGTTTCTTTACTGTTTATAACAAAAAGCATATCGGCTGCCGATTCAGGAGACACCGCCGAAGCTTTTATTCCGCCGCTTTTATCAACAAAGCAGTAAAAAGAACTGTTTTCTTTACCCGTACTTACATCGGCAACAAAGCCGATATTTTTAAGCTGCGGCTTAACATCTGCACTGCTGCCGCAAGAACATAAAATTCCTATTAAGACTGCAACAAGAAGAAAACACGCTGTTTTTTTCAAAGCTAAATCCCCCAACAGGTTTTAAGCTCCTTGATAATATCCTGCGGAACAAGTGCGGTTTCACCGATTTTATCGGCGGCTTTATCACCTGCAAGACCGTGAATATAAACGCCGCAGAGAGCAGCCGAGAGCGGGTCATCACCCTGTGAGAGTCTCGAAGCTATTATTCCGGAGAGCACATCTCCGCTGCCTGCAACCGCCATACCGGGATTTCCGGTGGTATTTATAAATACCTCACCGCTCGGAGAAGCGACAACCGTGTTTGAGCCCTTTAAAACGAGAATACAGTTATATTCTTCGGCAAACCGTTTAGCACAGTTTATACGGTCATCATTTATTTCCCTCACGGTTTTACCGCACAGCCTTGCCATTTCTTTGGGATGCGGAGTAAGAATCAAAGGAGCTTTCGCCTTTTTTAATATATTTATGTCTTTTGACACACAATTTATTCCGTCCGCATCAAGGACTGCAGGAACCGAAAGACTTAGTAAAACCGCTTTCACAATATTCTGAGAATCCCCGTTATTGCCGAGCCCGCAGCCTATAAGCACTGCCGTGCTTTTTCTTAACTCCTCCTTTATAAGTTCCTCCGATATATCCGGCGTTCCGGATTTAAGTGTCGGGACAGGCAGCGTAACGGCTTCGGGCACACTTACGCAAAACGCTGTATAATTTTTATCACACACAAACGCTCTGCACATTCCGACACCCGAAGCATAAGCGGCGCTTGCGGCAAAAATCTGTGCTCCGCACATACCGTAACTTCCGCAAAAGAGGAGCAGCGTGCCGAATGTTCCTTTATGCGAATTTTTAGGTCTCTTTTTTAAAGAAGGGGGAGCAATCGTAAGACAGGTACAATTAAGCGGCGGGGCACCGATATCAATAACCACGGTCTCGCCGAAATACTCCGAAGTTGACGGAAGGACACTGCAAAGTTTTAAAGCTATAAACGTATATGTTACATCGGCGGCAAATGCTGTTTCGGGAATAAATTCGCCGTCAGCCGGAACACCGCTCGGAATATCCGCCGCAATTTTAAAGGCGCTGCAACGGTTCATAGCCAAAACCGTTTCTTTTGCTTTGCCTTCGAGCTGCCTGTTAAGACCCGTTCCAAAAAGGCAATCTATTAAAATATCACATTCCTTAGGAACATCGTTTAAAATTTCAACATCGTTTATAACGCCTGTAAACGGTTTTGCGGTTTCTGTTGCCGGAACACCTAACGGAAAGCAAAGCGAAATCGACCCACCGAATTTTAAAAGTTCCCGTGCGGCTGCCAAACCGTCTCCCCCGTTATTGCCGGAGCCGCAAACAACGGTTATTTTTTTACCGACTATTCCAAACCTCTCGGATACCGCTTTTGCTAAGGCGCTCCCTGCGTTATACATAAGCCCGCTGAGAGCGGTTTTATCCGACGCAGCTCCCTGCTCCGCCTCTTTTATCTGCCGTGCCGACAGTATCATATCTGATTTATTCGGCATAGTTATTTAAATGCCGAGTTTGAAACAAATCTCGGAAGAAACTTTAACATTGCCTGTTTAATACGCTCGTCCGGAGCAAAAACAATAACGGTTTTCTTGTTTTCTTTTCCTACAACCGTCATTTTATAAGCTCCGGGGTCGTTTTCGTTACAGGTTATCAACTTTGCATCACAATTATCCTTTGTGGCAGGGTTGTATTTTTCAAGATTGTCAACTTCCGAAAGTTCAAAGCTTATAACTCTTTTTCTTGAACTTTTGGCTGTTATTTTATCTATATCAAAAGAACCGTTGGTTATTATATATTCATATTCGATATAAAACAGCGTGCTTAATTTGTATGCGCCGTAAATTATGCCAGCTATAATTATAATTGAAAGCGGCATAAGCCCAAAAAACCAAAACGCCCCGACGCTCAGTGCAATACAAAGCAGCCATATCAAAATTATAAGGGCTGTTTTCTTTCCGCTTCTGCCTGAATAAACTATTTGTTCAAAAAAAGTATCCATAATTTTTTCTCCGTTTAAAACATATTCTTTATTCTTGCAATATATATTATTTTAGTATATAATTATAAAAAAAGCAAGTGGGAGCGGTGACTTTATATGAAAATCTGCGATAACTTTATTTTGGTCCGTAGAGACGGGCAAAACTATATTGAATGCAAAAACCCTTCGGACTGCACTCTGCAAAGTTCCGTTTCATTAAACGAAACGGCGGCTTTTCTCTTTAAAACGCTTAAGGAGTCACCGAAAACAAAGGAAGAATTGCTTCACGCCCTGCTTGACAATTACGAGATTTCAACCGTTCTTGCCTTGAATGATATAGATATATTCGTAAAAACTTTAAAAGGAAACGGGATTATAGAAGAATGAAGAAAACGGGGAAGTTAAAAGAAAGCCATTCAACTATGAGATGGGTCTACAAAAGAACTAAAGGCTTCTTGCCGTGGATAATAGGCGTTTGTATTCTTAATGTTTTCAGTTCTGTTTTGGTTATCGCATTAGCAAAATTTTCAAAAGATGTTATCAATGCCGGAACCGAAAAGTCATTCGAGAAAATTGCGCTGTGCACAGTATTTCTCTTCGGTTCTGCTCTTTTACAGATCTTTACCGACGGCATCACTTCTATGCTCAATGTCCGCATCTCCGGCAAAATGACAATATCAATGCGTGACTATATGTTTTCGTCTGTACTCAAAAAAAGATACCGTGGCGTTTTTGATCATCATTCGGGTGACCTTTTAAACAGATTCACAACCGATATTGATCAGGTTATATCCTCATCTGTAAGTCTTATACCGAATATATGCTCTATACTTACTAAGATAATCGTGGGTATATGGGCGCTCCTCATTCAAAATTATATTTTTGCCGTAATCGTTGTTGTTCTCGGGTTTTTACTGCCTTTTTTAGGCAGAAAAATAAGTCGTAAATACAAATATCTTCATAAGGAAGTCAGCCGGACAGAAGGCCTTTCAAGGTCGTTTTTACAGGAAAGTTTTGCAAATATAGTAGTAATTAAAACATTTGAGAGCGAACGGCCCATTTTAAACAAATTGAACGACTATATGAACCAAAATTTAAAGATAAAAATAAAACGCAATTTTGTGTTTGTTCTTATATCGATGTGTCTTAATTCGTTTTTTACATTCGGGTATTATGTTGTACTCGTTTGGGGAGCTTCTCAAATTGCTGCGGGTGCTATTACATACGGTACGCTTTACTATTACTTACAGTTGATATCCATTCTGCGATCTCCTCTTCAAAGCGTATCAGGAATCATTCCGCAGTATTATTCTATGATCGCTTCTGCGGAACGTCTTATTGAGCTTGAAGATATCGGAGATGAAGCGAGTCCTGTCGCAGGCGATACTTTAAAAGAACTTAAAGAAAGTTTTGAGAATATAACCGTTTCATCTATGAGTTTCGGTTACGGCAATGAAACTGTCCTTAAAAACTGCAATGCAGAAATACAAAGAGGAAAGATAACAGCCATAACAGGTGAATCGGGAGGCGGAAAAAGCACACTGTTCAAAATTCTTTTAGGGCTTTACGAACCGACATCCGGCAGCGTTAAATTTAACGGCGAAATTCCTATTGATGCGTCAACAAGAGGAATGTTCTCATATGTTCCTCAGGGGAATATGATACTATCCTGCACAATAAAGGAAAATCTTACCCTCTGCGATCCCGACGTATCGGATGAACAGATCGAAAGAGCTGCAAAAGCCGCAGATATATACGACTTTATTATGACCTTGCCGGATAAATTTGATACAAAGCTTTCGGAGCGAGGAGCGGGTCTTTCCGAGGGACAGATACAGCGTATCTCAATAGCGAGAGCTTTGCTTTTCGATGCGCCGATACTTTTGCTTGACGAGTCTACATCGGCTCTTGACGAGCAGACCGAAACTGCGGTTTTATCAAATATCAAAAGTATGACCGACAAGACGGTTATATTCATAACCCACAGAAACACTTCAATAACCGTTTGCGATAACATTATACACGTTGAAAATAAAGAATTTGTAAGAATTAAATAATACAAACAGAAACGCCGATGCAATAAAACTTGCATCGGCGTTTCTGTTTGCACTTAAAAATGTTATGTTTTTCTTCTCTTTTCAGCAAAAAGCAATTAACCGCAGCCTTTTTTACAGGCCGCACTTTGTTTTCTGCTTAAATTTTTCTATACCCGAATGGTATAGTCGTTCTTTCTGCTGTATGCTGCATCTGTTTGTTTAATAGGCTTTACTTTTATCGATCTGATTATATCGTTTACATCATATTCTTTATCAAACTGTGTAATAAAGCCGTTTGAAATTGCAGAGGTAAACTTTTCGGGATCCTCGGTGTTGGATTTAAACATACCGTAATGATTAGGAATATTAACCGCAGCACCTATCCATTTCGCTGTTATAACAGCCTCATTTACATTCATATTGCCGAGCTTTCCGTTGATACATATGAAAGTTATATCGGGCTTATATGAGACTATATCAAAGAGTTTTTCATCAAAAAGCGTATCTCCGCTGAAATAGAGAACCTTATCTTCCGCTTTTAAAATTATTCCGATTGCTTCCACGGTATGTTTTGCATAAACTGCAGTGACCCTAATATCTCCTACCAAAACACTCTCACCTTCACGCAAAACAGTTACATTGTTTCTTGAAAGACTGCGGAGCTTTTCCCTGCCCTGTGCCGTTGTAATAAAACGAAGGTTGGGATCCATTTCGGATATTGCATCGGGGTCAAGATGATCAAGGTGATCGTGGGTGCAAATAACGGCGTCTGCCGTTATGGTTTTCGGATTTACGGGAGCCTTGACTTCCCTTTTTCTGCCGGCAACACGGTTCACAACATCCGAAAGATACGGGTCAATAATTATTTCGGTTTCTGCCGATTTAACAATATAACCGCTCTGACCTATCCACCTTATTTTCATTGAACGCTTTTTCCTCCGTCAACATATATGCTCTGACCGGTTATATACCTTCCCTCGTCGGAACACAGGAGCGACACCGTTCCTGCGCAGTCCTCCGGCTTGCCGTAAAAGCCCACGGGAATGGAATCTGTAACCTGTTTTGCATAATCGGGATCCGAGAGAGCCTGTGTATTACGGTCTGTGTAAATAACGCCGGGTGCCATATTATTGACCGTTATACCATCCTTTGCAAGCTGCAAAGCCAAAGACCTTACCATATTTGTCTGCGCTGCTTTAGACGCCGAATATATGAGCATATCGGGATGCGGTTTTGCTTCCTGCACAGAACCTACCGTTACTATTCTTCCCCACTTCTGGGCTTTCATATGCGGCACTGCCGCTTTTATAAGCATAAGCGATGATATAAAGTTGCAATTGAGCTGATTTTGTGCTTCATCGATCGAAATATCGTACCATTTTTTTCTTATCTGCACCGAAGCATTTAAAACAAGAACATCGATATCCCCTATTTCATCGCAAAGCTTTTTTGTGTCGTCGAGATCACAAAGATTGCCGCCGAGCAGATGTGCCTTGCCGCCGTCTTTTATTATTTCATCTGCCACAGCCTGTGCTTTTTCGGCGTTTCCGGCGTAGCAGACGGTTACTTCAAATCCGTCTCTTGCAAGACGTTTTGCAACGGCAGCTCCTATACCTCTTGAAGAGCCTGTCACAAGCGCTTTTTTACCGTTTAACATAAAAATCTCCTTTAAAGTGCGGTTTGGGTATCGTTCGGGTCACCGTTTCTTGCAAGGTCATATTCCTTAGACCAATCAAGATAACGGTATTCCTCGCCTCTCGGGTCGGTATTTATCCACTCAACAAGCATATCAAGCATATCCTCGCTCCAGGTGTTTTTATCTATCTGAGCGGTTGTGAATTTACCCTGACAAATCATTTCAAAACCGAAATCATCCTTAACGTGGGTCTTTGCAGCGCCTTCAACAACATCTGCAACAAGATGAGAAGGAATAAAAATAACTCCTCCGCCTGCTCCGAAAACAACATCTCCGGGCAGACACACAGCGCCGCCGAAGCTCGTGATATCATTCCAATCCTTCATAACAAATTCACGGATGGGAGTGGGATCTATACCTCTGTAATAAACCTGAACATCGGGGACTTTTTTCATCTGCTCAACATCACGAACGCCGCCCCAGATAACTGCTCCGCCTGTTTTTGTATGCTTTTGAAGCGCTGTTGTAAGGTTTCCGCCTAAAAATGTACCCTTATAAATTTTATCGTACATATCGCAAACTACGACATCACGCTCGTAAAGACGGTCTATGACCCACTGATTATAGTTACCCTGAAGACCATCCTCGGCAGCACGTGAAAATTGCAGTTCGTGAAGATCGGGCCTTGTAGGGCAGTATGTGCAGGTAACCGCTCTGCCTACAAGTTTTCTTCCGTCGTCGTGAAGAGTTGAAAGGGGTGCCATACCACCGCCGACAAACTGGTTTTCATATCCGAGCACAAATATCGGTTTCCATACTTCTTCAAGAGTCATACCGTAAAGCGCATCAAGATATTTATCCTCAACCTTAGGTCTGCCGTCGGGCAAACGCTCGCCTTTCCAAAGCGGAGTTAAGGCTATTATTCTTTCCCTGTCGTTAAAATGCATTTGAAAATCCCCCTCGTCAGCTCCATATTCTGTCGTTTGAAAATTCCTTGTTCCACTCGTCGGTAGGCTCGAAATATCCGGGTATGGAAGAATTGATATGTTCTTTAAGGACTTCTTCATTAAGTTCGTCAAATCCGAGGCCCGGTTTTTCGGGAACGGTTATGAATCCGTTTTCAAATATCGGATTGTTTATTCCCTTTACCATATCTGCCCACCACGGAACATCCACCGAGTGGAATTCAAGAGCCAAAACGTTATGCATTGCGGCTGCAGCGTGAACCGCAGCAAGACACGCAACCGGGCTTTCCGCCATATGAATCGCAACGGCAACGCCGTTTTCATCTGCAATATCGGCAATCTTTTTAAGCTCAAGCACCCCGCCGCAGGTTAAAATATCGGGATGGATAACCGAAACGCCGCCCGCTTTGATAAGGCTTTCAAAGCCTTCTTTTAAGTATATATCCTCGCCGGTGCAAACGGGAACACAGGTGCTGTTTTTAAGCCTTACATACTGGTCTGTGTACATCCACGGCACCATATCTTCGATCCAAGCGAGATTATAAGGTTCCATTCTCTTTGCAAAGCGGATACAGTCCTCAACGCAAACGTGACCGAAATGGTCTATTGCAAGGGGAACCTCGTAACCTATAACTTCTCTTACCTCTTTTACATAATTTTCAAGGTAATCAAGTCCCTTTTCGGTGATGTGTATTCCCGTAAACGGATGGGCAGTCGTAACAATAGAGTAGCTCTTTTGAGCCTTTACCATATCCGCCGTAACGCTGCCGCCCTGAACATTAAGAATATGCGGTGCGTACTTCTTCATATCGTTAATAAAACCGAGCGGCGCATTTATGGTTCCCGGCTCATCCATTAAAAGACCTATGCCGAGATCCATTTTAAGGAAAGTAAAGCCCATTTCCATTCTTTTTTTAAGAGCAAGACCCATATCGTGGCCAGTATGCTTTCCGTCAACATCGGTATCACAGTAAATTCTTACCTTATCCCTGAATTTTCCGCCTAACAGCTGATATACGGGGACTCCGTAAGCCTTACCGGCCAAATCCCAGAGAGCTATTTCTATTCCCGAAACGCCGCCTCCCTGACGGGAAGGACCTCCGAACTGTTTTATTTTGCGGAAAATCCTGTCAACATTGCAGGGATTTTCACCCAAAATACGGCTTTTAAGCATAAGCGCATATGTTTTGCTCGAAGCATCTCTTACTTCGCCGTATCCCGAAATACCCTGATTGGTATCGATACGAAGTATCGTACAACGCTTGGGCGCTCCGTCGATATCCACAAAGCGCATATCGGTTATTTTAAGATCTGTAGGGTTTGAACAGGTATTGAAGCTCATTTTTGTCCTCCTTATGACATATAAAAGCAATTTTATTTTTTTAAAAGTCCCCGCCCCGTATAAGGGACGAGGACCACCGGTTTAAGTTATCAGGCAAATCCACAAAACCCAAAAAACATAAACCGTATATTATAAATCCGGGAAAATAGGGCACCGGATCTATAAACAAAATTATTAAATTTCTACGGTGATCGCACCTTGTGTGTCCTTTGTAAAGGAAACTGTTTTCTTAACGGTTTTACCGTTCGCCTCACAGGTAAGCTCATACTCGCCGTAAAATCCTCTGAAGGAAAATTCGCCGTTTTTGCTGTTTCCCTCAGCCTTTGTGTGCCATTTTTTATTTATAAGCTCATCAAGGGCGTAATAAGCAGGTTTTTTGCTTAAATCATATCTGAGCAAACCGCCGTGATAGTAATTTTCGCCCTCTTCGGTTCCCTGAGGCGCATATGCCGCATAACCGTCCGGAAGATTCCAATATGTAATCGCATCCATATTTTTATGCGAAAACCACAAACTGTAAAGTCTTGTTATAATATCTGCCTGAAGCTGTTCGTCATCGGCAGAAAGGCTGTATGCCGGAATTGTGATCTCGGTTATCTGCAAAGGTCTTTCAAACTCCGAAAATTTATCAAGAACCTTATAAAAGCGCTTTAAGTCATATGCAAGGTTTAAATATTCCATAGCGTCCTCACGAGGCCAGAACATATGGTATTGCATACCTATTTTATCAATTCTTCTGCCTTCCTTTAAAAGCTTTTCTATCTGCATATAATACTGAGTGCGGTTGCCTCTGAAAAGTATCCAGGTAGCGTCCATAGCCTCGTTAATGACAAGCTTATTGTTTTTGAAATACTTTTCTGCGGTTTCAAAGCTCCATTCAACATAATTATCATCGAAATAAAAGCTTGAGGGCTCTTTATCATAGAAGGTTTCGTTGGTTACTTCCCAGTCTTCTATCTTATCGGCATAATGTTCCGAAAGAGACGCAAATCGCTTTTCAAGATAATGCTTTTGTTCTTCGGTATTATTTTTATCTATCCAATCGGGTATCCACTGATCGTAATTAAGACAGTGTTCTTTAGGTGTGATGTCATTTGCTTTGCACCAATTAAGGCAAAGATCTATGGGAGGACGGCGGTATATTTTCGGACTGTCCTCTGCATATCTCGGTTTCCCCTTTTCGGGTTCCAAGTCTCTCCAATAAAAGGGCAATGTGGCATAATTGAACAGCGAGGCGAACGCTTCTTTATACTTTTCGTTTTTTTCTTCGGTCTCAAGCTCATCAAGCATAAAGAGGTTTGCGCCGAAGTGAAAATCGTGACGCTTAAGTTCAGCGGTGATTTTCACATTGTCAACAGCGCTGCCGTCCGATTTTTTAAAGACTATCGTAACATCGCCTTTTCTGTTTTCTTCTATACCCTTTTCGATACGCTCGTCAACGAAGTCTTTATTCATATCCAAAAGGCTGCGGATTTGTTTATTGAATTCTGACATTAAAATTTTCAGCTCCTAAGATTTAAATCGACCTGTGATTAAAGTGTTTCAAATTCACAAATTTTTATTGTTTTATTTTTTGCCTAAAAAAACAAGAAAAATTTGTAAATTTTATCTATATCATTTTTAAGAGAAAAGATTTAAAATATATAAATGACTATTTAAGCTATGAGGGGAAAAACTTGAACGATAAGATCACCATAAAAGATGTTGCCAAAAAAGCCGGCGTTTCGGTTTCAATAGCTTCCTTTGCACTTAACAATGTTAAAGGCAGAGTGAGTGAAGAATCGAAACAAAAGGTTATGAAGGCTGTAAAAGAGCTCGGTTATGTTCCTAATCATAATGCCAAGCGTTTGCGTTCGCAGAATACCGACTGTATAATGCTTGTCTATTCGCAAAGCTTTCTTGACGAACAGAATGCAAGCACCGTTGCTTTTATACTCGGTATAATAAAATATGCCAGGAAAATGAATAAAGATATCATTTTCAGAACTATATTTCCGAGCAGCAACTGGGAAAAGGTTGTTGAAACATACGATGAGCTTTGGCGCTCAAGAAGGTTTGACGGAATCATATTCCTGCCGGCATTCGAAGATTTTGTGCCGGACTGGTTTTTCTCAAGGCTCTACGAAAGCGGAGTAAACCTTGTAAGCGTTTCGCCTGACGGCGGACCGAAGGAATACCCGATAATATACTCAAACAACTATTTCTGGACCCAAAAGGCATTGGATTATATCGTTGAAAAGGGTTACAAGGAGATATATTATATAGGTCAAAGATATCCGGACAATCAGCGTCCCCGAAGAATAAGAGCTTACACGGATTATATTGAAAACAACAATATAAAAGGCAGCGTTCTTGAGTATTCGTCAATTCACAGAGATTTCGGAAGAATTGAAAGGCTTATAAGTCCGATAATAGATAAACAGCAAAACGATATAGCCTTTCTGTGCTGGAACGACGTTGACGCTATTATAGTTCTCGAAGTTTTAAGCGTTAAATATCCTGACAGAAAGTTCAGAATCGGAGTTATGGGGCACGATGACATCCCCACTGCACGGCACACAAACCCGCCGCTTACAACAATCAAATATCCGTTTGAAGAGGTTGGAATACAGTGTGTTGACTTAATTACGGAAAGCGTGCAGGAACGCAGTAAAGAGATACCGAGCATTGAAATCGATTCATCGATAATCGAAAGAAAAAGTCTTTAAAAAATTGTTTTTACATTTTATGTCGGACGAAGGGTAAACCTTCGTCCGACATTTTTTGTTAAATGCCAATTATCTTCGAAATAAGTCCCGCAAGATCGGTAGCGCCTATTACATCTGTTTGACTGTCGAACTTACTTGCAGCATAGAATATAGGCTGCGAATTATCTGCGGCATACCGTTTGATTCTTACGATATCCCTTATATCAACTACGCCGTCGTTATTAGCGTCGCCGAGCTGATTTTCATCGGTAAGTTTATTATCAAGCGTTACATATCCGAGACCGCCCTTATCGGTCTTATAAAGACGGATGTTCTTAATTTCGGCATCGCTTGATGCTGCCGTTTGACGGAGGTCTATCATAAATGTGTCGGTATCGGCATTCTTTACAACAGCGCCGGTAACTGCGGTAACCCATTCGCCGTTTGTCGGTGTAAGATCGTACTTAGCATTTGAGGTTTCGGCAAGTGCACTGTCATAACCGAAGAGGGTTACTCTTGCATCGTTTCCGGTAGCCTTGTAATCAAATGCTGCCAAAACACCTTCGCCTACCGAAAGGTTATTCATCGAAAAACGGAGCGAGTTTATACCGTAATGTCCTTCTGTTGCTTTAAAGGTAACAACGCCTTCATTTACGGTAACAAAATCCGAAGCGGTGCCTCCTCTGCCGTTTAATGCGCCCCAATATTTAAGCCCTTGTGTAAAATCAAGATTTAAGGGAGCATCGGTTGCGGGTATGCTTACAAATTTTCCGCTCAACGCCGTTATACCGTCAGCTTCAGTTCCGCCGTAGACAGAACCGTCTGCCATAAATATTTCATCGGTATAAAGCGACCTAAATGTTCCGTTCTCAAGCATAACGCCTATACGGAAGTTTTTAATCAAAGCGGACGTAGAATCAACAGACTGTCTTGCCGAAACAGAGAAAGCGTCACTTGCGGAAGAAACGGTAAGAATACCGGTTCTGCCTGTTTTCCAAGTCTCTGTAACCGCCATCGGATATGTTGAAGTACTGGCTGTGGCAACAACGGTTGCGGCATTGTCCGCACTGTGCTCTGAAAGAGTTACCGACACATCGCCCGAATTCGGGGTTATGTAATCGTAAAATACCGCAATTTTATCGCCGTCTTTTACTTCTGCAATATTTGCAACTCTTGAGTAAACTCCGCTGTTTGCAGTGCCCTTAAAGCCTAACGCACCGTCTGTAACAGCAGCATAATCGGAAGCCTTGCCGCCGAGAGAATTTACGGGTCCCCAGTATTTGAGTCCCTCGCTGAAATCAAGATTCTTTAAGCTCTCGTTTACGGGCAGTGAAAAGAACTTATAAGATTTAACTTCAACACCGTCTTCTACAGTACCGTCAACCGGTTTACCGGTTTCCTCTATTATTTTTTCACCTGTAATGGCATCGGTAAGGTATCCCGTACCGTCATATATGTATATTCTCGGGTTTCTGATCAGAGTTTCGGTGTAACCGCCCCAGGGATAGAAACGCAGATAATATTCACCGTTTTCAACCGCCACGGTGGAATTTGCTCTGATAAATTTCCATTCACCGTTTGTGGAAGGAAGTGCAGGTGCGGTAACGGCGGCGCCGTTTGCATCATACATATTAAAGCAAGCGTTACCGTCAGTAGCTTTATATTCAATTCCTAAAGCTATTTTGGAACCGACGGGAACTCCGGGCAGCTTAAATTTAAGCGATACCACACCGTTATAATTTTCACTGCTCTTAAGCGACAACTCACCGTTTTCGTTAACAGAAGCATAGTCGGACGCTTTACCGCCTTTATTCGGAAAACCTCCCAAATACTTAAGGCCGTTATTCTTAAAATCTATGTAGTAATTGTCGGCTGCCGGCATATTAAGGAGCTTACTTGCAGGTAATTCGATACCGTCCTCATAAGTACCTGTATATGAAGTGCCGTTCTCGCTGTAAACGGTTTCGCCCGTTGCGGCATTTACCGTCAGCACTTCGTTTTCCTTATAAACGATAATCGTTATGTTTGAAAGCGAAACATCAACGGGGCCTGCATCGGTAAGCTGATAAGTGATATAGAACTCCTGATTGTCACCTTCTACTACCTGTGACATTGTTCTGTTTCTTACCCACTTATCGGATGTGTTGTTAAGTGGCAGCAATCCTGAGTTGACGTCCTTACCGTCTGTCCTTTGAACGAGTCTGAGTCTTGCTTTACCGTCAGCCTTATATGAGGCAAATGCAACGACTTTGTCCCCTTTTGCCGCAAAGGGAAGCTTAAAGAGAACCGAAGATATGCCGTCTGTATAAGCGGTGTTGCCGGTAAGGGTAACAATACCGTTCTCAAGTGCGGCAAAATCAGACGCCTTACCGCCCTTTGAATCAATGGGGCCCCAATACTTAAAGCCTTCACTGAAATCGCCGTTTCGGAAAGTATCTGTTCCTTCAAGCTGAAGCAATTTATAGGCTTTTGCTTCAATACCGTCCGCTTCGGTTCCGTAGTACCCTTCAACCGAGCTTTCGGCGCTGATTGTTACGGCGCCTGCAAATGACGCAACAACGACCATAACACAAAGAGAAAACGCTAGGAATTTCTTGAGCATAGATTGTTTCATCTTAAGTTTGCCCTCCTGTTTTCTTAATGATTTACGCAAATCATTTTGCGTTATTAGTATAGCATAACGATTTGCGTCTGTCAATAAAAATTTTATAAAAATTTATCAAAATTTCGGCTGTGTGGGTATCATTATCAAAATAGACAACATAAATAAATAGTATATCAAAACATTTAAGAGGGATAGTAATGCTTGAAAAGAAAAATAATGCCGTTAAATCCGTTACATATAAGGACGGTGAACTTTATTTTGCCGAAAACAAAATAAGCGACCTCGGGGATAATTTCGACACCCCGCTTTATATTATGAACGAAGATATCATAGTTGAAAGATGCCGTCTCGTAAAAGGCTGCGCCGTTAAGTATTTCGGCAAAAACAGCAGAGTATATTATGCCTCAAAGGCGGCATCGTTTAAGCATATTTATAAAATAATAAATGATGAAGGACTGTTTGCGGATGTTGTCTCAAAAGGCGAAATTTACACAGCTTTGAACGCTTCTTTCCCTCCCGAAAAGCTTTGTTTTCACTCAAACAACAAAACTGACGGCGATATTAAATACGCAATTGAAAACAGGGTCGGTTTATTCGTATGCGATAATGAAGACGAGCTTTTATCGGTTCAAAAGATTGCCGAAAAATCGGGAGCAATACAAAAAATTCTCATAAGGCTAACCCCCGGCATAGACCCGCATACATTCAAAGAAGTGGATACTGCCGGTGAAAACTCTAAATTCGGTGTTTCTGTTAAAAGCGGCGCCGCAAAGCATCTTACCGAACTTGCTCTGCATCTTAAAAACATAGAACTCTGCGGATTTCACTGCCATATAGGCTCTCAGATATTTGATAACGGCGCATACATCAAAGCCTGCGGAATATGTCTTGATTTTATTCACGATATATATATTTCAACCGGTTTTGAGTCACGGGAGCTTGACCTCGGCGGCGGTTTCGGCGTTGCTTACACCGAAATTCAAAACGATCTCGATATTGAAAAACTTTTTGCCGAGCTTTCGGACTTTATCGCCGAAAAAACAAAAAATCTCGGCATAAAAATGCCGAGGATAAGCTTTGAACCGGGCAGATACATTGTGTCAGGGGCGGGAATAACCGTTTATACCGTAGGTTCGGTCAAAAAAACATCGGGAGGAAAAATTTATGTCTCGGTGGACGGTTCAATGGCGGATAATCCACGGTTTTGCCTATATAAAGCACGATATACGCTCTTGCCCTGTAAAAGCGGCAGCTCAAACGGTATGTTATGCGATGTTGTGGGAAGATGCTGTGAAAGCGGCGATATTATAGCCGAAAACACATATCTCCCCGACGATATAAAAAGGGGCGACAGAATAATTTGTCTGTGCACGGGGGCATACAACTACTCTATGTCGTCAAATTATAACCGACTGCCGAGGCCTTGTGTTATTATGATAAAAAATAACACGCCTTACATTGCCGTAAGGCGTGAAACGCTTGAAGATATTATAAGAAACGACGAAGAATAATTTTTATTCTCCGAAAAATTCCTTTACCCTATCCGCAAAGGTTTTCTTACTTTTATAATTTTTATCTCCGGTCGCAGCGTCAAATTCCTTTAGTTTTTCCTTTTGGATTTTATCAAGATTTCTCGGAACCTCAACTGAAATTTTAACATACTGGTCACCCTTGCCGGCATAATTGAGGCGCTGTATACCCTTGCCCCTCAGTTTAAATTCATCGCCCGGCTGCGTGCCTTCGTGAATAGTAAATTTCACCTTACCGTCAAGAGTGGGCACCGTTATCTCGGCACCGAGCGCCGCCTGCGCAAATGTTACGGGTATCTCGCAGTAAACATCATACCCGTCACGCTCGAATATAGGATGCGGGCGAACATTAACGCTTACTCTGAGGTCTCCCGAAGGCCCCCCGTTCACACCTGCGTCACCGCCGCCACGAAGATTTATAACCTGTCCGTCATCTATTCCGGCAGGTATATCTATTGTCTTTTCGACAGTATGCCTTATTCTGCCCTTACCGGCGCAGGTATGACAGGGTTTGTCAATTATTTTACCCGAGCCGTGACAATTATCACAGATATGCTGAGTCTGCATCTGACCGAACGGTGTGCGTTGAACGGTCGATACCTGACCGCTGCCGTGGCACACAGGACACGTTTTCGCAGAACTGCCCTTTTCACAACCTGTTCCCGAGCATTCGGGGCAATTATCTATCTTGGTTACCTTTATGGTTTTTTTACAACCTTTAGCCGCTTCTTCAAAGGACAGATTAACAGCTGCCGCAGCGTCGTTTCCTCTTCTCGGCGCATTTGGATTTGCTCTTCTGCCCGATCCGAAACCGCCGCCGAACATACTGCCTAAAATATCGCCGAGATCACCGAAATCACCGAAGCCGCCGAAACCGCTGCCGTAACCTCCTCCTGCCTGACCCGCACCGAAGTTCGGATCAACGCCTGCATGACCGAACTGATCGTAACGTGCACGCTTTTCTTTATCGGAGAGGACTTCATACGCCTCGTTAACCTCTTTGAAGTTTTTTTCAGCTTCTTTATCTCCGGGATGTAAATCGGGATGATATTTTTTTGCAGCCTTTCTATAGGCCTTTTTTAGTTCATCGTCGCTTACCGATTTATCGACTCCGAGAACCTCATAATAATCTCTTTTTTCTTCAGACACAACAATTTCTCCTGCAAACAATAAGTAATGCCGACGGGCAGTACAAGCCTGCCCGCAGCCGTTATAAACCGAATCGGATATTCGGGATCAAATTACATTTTAAAACATAATATGACCGTCTGTAACCTTTGTGCTACATTCGACAGGGACGAACTGCCCGATAAAACGCCTTACTCAGGCAAAGCTTAAAACAGCTCTTTGTCTGACGGTTATGGCACATACATTATCCGTTTTCGGATAAAAACAGTTCCATCCTATATCCGATACAACACTTTAAAGCAGAGCATCAGCCCCTCAGTCTTTGATATAGGTGCTCACGCTCCCGCATCAAAGACTGAAACGGCGCCCGCCTTAAAAGGCGGGAGACATCTGCGTTAGGTTATAGTATTATATGATTATTTCTTATTGCTGTCATCAACATCGGTATAGTCGGCTTCATAAACATTGCCGTCGGCACCGTTATTTGCAGCGTCCTGAGCAGCTCCCGGCTGTGCACCTGCTGCGCCCTGAGCCTCTGCGGCAGCCTTATATACCTTTTCGCTTACTGCATAAATTTCTTTTTGCAGTTCTTCCTGTTTTGCCTTTATAGCATCGATATCTTCGCCCTTTAAAGCTTCTTTTAAGGCTTCCTTAGCGGTTTCGATCTTTGCTTTCTCATCGGCAGAAAGCTTATCGCCGAACTCGGAAACGGTCTTTTCGGTCTGATAGATCATCTGGTCTGCATTATTGCGGATGTCAACGCTCTCCCTGCGTTTCTTATCTTCCGCCGCATAAGCCTCAGCCTCTTTTACAGCCTTATCTATATCTTCTTTGGACATATTGGTGTTTGAGGTTATTGTGATATTGTTTTCTTTGCCTGTTCCGAGGTCCTTTGCCGAAACGTGAACTATTCCGTTTGCATCTATATCAAATGTTACTTCTATCTGAGGAATACCTCTGGGAGCAGGAGCGATACCGTCAAGATGGAATACACCGAGAGTTTTATTGTCCTTTGCAAACTCACGCTCACCCTGGAGGACGTGAACTTCAACAGAAGTCTGACCGTCTGCCGCAGTGGAGAATATCTGGCTCTTCTTTGTAGGAATTGTGGTATTCCGTTCGATAACCTTTGTTGAAACGCCGCCCATAGTCTCAATACCGAGTGAAAGCGGGGTTACATCGAGAAGGAGCAAGCCCTTAACATCGCCGCCCAAAACGCCTGCCTGCAAAGCGGCGCCTATAGCAACACATTCATCGGGGTTGATTCCCTTAAAGGGTTCCGAGCCCATAAAGTTCTTAACTGCCTCCTGAACCGCAGGAATACGGGAAGAACCGCCGACCATAAGAACCTTATGAATATCGCTCTTTGAAAGACCCGAATCGGAAAGTGCCTGACGAACCGGTCCCATAGTTGCCTCAACGAGATCAGCGGTAAGTTCATTGAATTTAGCTCTTGTGAGGGTTGTTTCAAAGTGCTTAGGACCTGTTGAGTCCGCAGTTATAAAGGGAAGGTTTATATCGGCTGTCGTCATACCCGAAAGATCGATTTTTGCCTTTTCCGCAGCTTCTTTTACACGCTGCATAGCCATCTTGTCTCCCGACAGGTCAATACCCTGCTCTGCCTTGAAGGTATTTACGATATAATCCATAATACGCTTATCAAAATCATCGCCGCCGAGACGGTTATTACCTGCGGTTGCGAGAACCTCCTGAACGCCGTCGCCCATTTCGATTACCGATACATCGAAAGTACCGCCGCCGAGGTCGTATACCATAACCTTTTGGTCGTCTTCCTTATCTATACTGTAAGCAAGAGCCGCAGCGGTAGGCTCATTTATAATACGCTTAACTTCAAGACCTGCTATCTTGCCTGCATCCTTAGTTGCCTGACGCTGAGCGTCCGTAAAATAAGCAGGAACGGTAATAACCGCTTCTGTAACACTCTGCCCTAGATAGCTTTCGGCGTCTGCTTTAAGTTTTTGAAGAATTATTGCGGATATCTCCTGAGGAGTATAATTTTTACCGTCGATAGCAACCGTGTGGTCAGTACCCATTTCACGCTTTATTGAGCTTATTGTACGGTCCGGATTTGTTATGGCCTGACGCTTTGCAACCTGGCCTACCATTCTTTCGCCTGTTTTTGAAAACGCAACAACCGACGGAGTTGTTCTTGAACCCTCGGCATTAGCTATAACTACCGGCTCGCCGCCTTCCATAACGGCTACGCAAGAGTTTGTTGTACCTAAATCGATACCTATAATTTTTCCCATAATAATATCTCCTTATATTTTGTTTTCGTGTTTTAATTGTTTTTGTATATAAAAGCTTCAGTTTGCGACTTTAACCATAGCCGGCCTTATAACCGTTTCTCCGAGCTTATAGCCCTGCTGCAAAACTTCTGCTATTACATTATCGCCTAAAGTATCGTCCTCAATATGCATTACCGCATCGTGAAGGCTCGGATCAAATACATCGCCTTCTTTTGCAATGCACTCGATTTCAAGAGAATCTTTCAAAGAAACAAACTGCTTAACTATCATTTCAATTCCCTTTATATATTCCGCACTGCCCTGCTCGGCTGCAGAAGCACGGTCTATATTATCGATTATCGGAAGCAGTTTTTTAATTACCCCTGCCTTTGCAAATTCCGCAACACCTGATTTTTCACGCTCGGTACGCTTTTTGTAATTATCAAACTCCGCCGCCGTGCGCTTTAACAAATCATCCTTTGCGGAAAGCTGTTCTTTAAGCTGAGAGACTTCGCTTTCCTTTTTAGATTTCTTTTTTTCTTTTTTTTCATCTGATTTCGTTTCTGCATCGGCATTTTTTTGTTCTTTTATTTCTTCTGCCACAAAATCAATCCTCCAAATCCTTTGCCGCATCGGTCATAAGCTTTGAAAGCTCATCGGCGGCATATTCAACGCTCGGTATTATACTCTCATACGGCATTCTGTACGGCCCGATTATACCTATCTTGCCGCTTTTAATACCGTTTGATTCGTAATCCGAAACTATCAGGGTTTTATCCGAAAGCTCCGGAAAAACCGTATCGCTTCCGAATATCACCTCTTTATCTTTGCCCGCTTTATCAAGGACCGAAAGAAAAATTTCGGGTGCCGATACAAGCGAAGATATTTTTCTGACGCTGTCCCCGTTTGAGAACTCGTACAGCTTTGCTGCCCCGCACATAGACACAAACGGTCTTGAAGCGCTCTGAGCCATTTTAAAAAGTTCACTGAAAAGAGGAAGCATATCAAGGCTCATTTCCCCGAGCGACGCCACAAGGCTTTGAAGAGAAGCGGGGTCGAGCGAAGAAAGGGACTTTCTCAGTATTTTTTCTTTAACGGTGTTCTCAAACAGAACTTCAAATTCCTTTGTTACTTCATAGGGCAATCTGCACATTCTGCTTTGTGTTCTGCCGTCGGATATTATTCCGAGCACGACGACCGATCTTCTGCCTATATGCATAAGCTGAATTTTCTTAAAAAACAGTTCCTTATCGCCGTTATACGAATAAAAGGAAGGATATCCTGTAAGTTCGCTGAGCGACTCGGCGGCTGCCCTCGGAATTTCTTCGGGAGAACCCGAACCTGAATTTAAGAGCATATCTATATGATTTTTTGCCGAATCGCCTAAAGATGACGGCTTCATCAGACTCTCAACATACATTCGGTAAGCAAGGCTCGTCGGAACTCTGCCGGCCGATGTGTGAGGCTGGGAAAGATATCCGAGCCCGCACAACTCATTCATTTCATTTCTGAGTGTTGCGGTTGAAGGAGCGTTCTCAAGAAGCTCCGAAAGAATTCTCGAACCGACCGGTTCGCCGGTTTCGATATATTCTCTTACTATAGCGGCAAGAACCGCTTTTTTCCTCGGTGTAAGCTCCATAATTCACGCACCCCCGTTCGATCCTCAAAGTTTTTAGCACTCACTGCTTTCGAGTGCCAACAATTATATTATATACTTTGTTTTTAAAAAGTCAACACTTTTTTGAAAAATTTTTTGACTTTCCCTGACTATTAGCAAACAATTCATATTCACAAAAAAAATCGGTCTGTGCAAAACCTGCACAGACCGACCCTAATCGATTGTTAATTAAAGCTTTGAAATTGTTTCCATAAGATAATCGGAGAATTCTCTTCCGGTTGCGCCGTCCTCGTGTCCGGTTATAACATATTTACAGTCCGGACCCGTACAAACGGTAAGCGCCTTGCCGAGCTTATCCGCCTTATCCGCAAAGCCTATATGCCTAAGCAGCATTTCCGTTGCTTTAAACATACTCGTGGGATTTGCATATTTGCCTCTGCCCTGTTCTATCATTCTCGGTGCAGAACCGTGAATAGCTTCAAACATAGAATATTCGTCGCCGAGGTTTGCACTTCCCGCAGTTCCGACGCCGCCCTGAATCTGAGCAGCCTCGTCCGTTATAATATCGCCGTAAAGATTAGGAAGAACAAAAACCTCAAAATTACTGCGAACACGCTCGTTCACAAGATTTGCCGTCATAATATCGATATACCAGTCTTCCGCTGTTATTTCGGGGTAATCCTTTGCAACCTCGTGGCAAAGCTCTGAGAATTTACCGTCAGTCTTTTTCATTATGTTTGCTTTTGTTACAATAGCGACATTTTTCTTGCCGTTTTTCCTTGCAAACTCAAAAGCAGCCCTTGCTATTCTCTTTGTACCCTCGTTGGTTGTGACCTTGAAATCAAATGCAAGAGTATCGGGTATTTCAACGCCTCTTGAACCGAGAACATATTCGCCTTCGGTATTTTCTCTGAAGAATGTCCAGTCGATATTAAGTTCGGGAACACATACGGGACGGACATTTGCATAAAGGTCAAGCTCCCGGCGCATCGCAACGTTTGCGCTTTCAAGAGTGCCGCCTTTCAAAGTCGTCGTCGGAGCTTTTAAAATAACGTTACAAGCCTTGATTTCCGCTAAAACATCATCCGGAATTGCCTTATTGTGGGCTATTCTGTTTTCAATGGTAAGCCCCTCTATCGTGCGAAGCTCAATTTTTCCGGCGGCAATTTCGTCCTTTAATATAAACTGCAAAAGTCTTTCGGATTCTGCCGAAATTATCGGTCCTATACCGTCGCCGCCGCAAATTCCGATTATTATTTTGTCAAGTTTTTCATAATCGGTGTATTTCTTCTCACTTTCCATCTTTCTCTCACGGGCTATCTGCTCGTTTAAGATCTTCCTGAACTGCTCAACTGCTGACTCAACATAATTTTCCATTGTTTATCCCTCTTTCGTATATTCAAGCAATCCGCCTGCTTTTAAAATCTTTTTCTGTCTGTCCGTAAATGAGCAGGCAAGTTCTGCCTTTACGCCGTTGGTTTCATCTGTGAGAGTTATAACCCCGTTGTCCATTCCGGCAAAAATATCATCAAGACAAAGCTTGTCGCCCTGAGATATTTTATCATAATCCTCGGGATTTTTGAAGGTGAGGGGCATAATACCTGCATTTATCAGATTAGCGGCATGAATTCTTGCAAAGCTTTTTGTAATAACCGCTCTTACGCCGAGGTACATAGGAACAAGAGCCGCATGCTCACGGGATGAACCCTGACCGTAATTCGAGCCGCCTATAACTATGCTCTCTCCGAGTTCTTTGGCTCTTTCGGGGAATGTTTTGTCACAAACACCGAAACAGAACTGAGAAAGATGCGGAATGTTGGAACGATAAGGCAGTATCTTTGCGCCGGCAGGCATAATATGGTCCGTTGTTATATTATCGCCGACTTTTAAAGAAACCTCTGCGCAAAGCTTGTTTTCCTGAGCCTTTGATTTCGGGAACGGCTTAATATTGGGTCCTCTTAAAACCTCAACCGATTCTGCATTCTTTAAATCCGCAGGATCTAAAACCGCAGTATCGTTTATCGTAAACTTCTCGGGCATTTTTATAACCGGCATATCCCCTAGCAGTCTCGGGTCGGTTATCTCACCGGTAAGAGCCGCAGCAACGGCGGTTTCGGGCGAAACAAGGTAAACTCCGGCGTCTGCCGTTCCGCTCCTGCCCTCGAAATTACGATTGAAGGTTCTGAGCGATACGCCTGCCGAATTCGGAGAAAATCCCATTCCTATGCAAGGTCCGCAGGCACACTCAAGCAATCTTGCTCCCGAGGCTATGATATCCGTAAGCGCTCCGCAATCGGCAAGCATCGTAAGTACCTGCTTTGAACCGGGCGATATGGAAAGGCTTACCGAAGGACATACGGTCTTGCCCTTTAAAAGTGCAGCGACTTTAAGCATATCAAGAAGGGACGAATTTGTGCAGGAGCCTATGCAGACCTGATCTACCTTTGTTCCCTTAAGCGATTCAACCGTCACCACATTATCGGGGCTGTGCGGACAGGCAATGAGCGGCACGAGAGTATCAAGATCAATTTCTATTATTTTATCGTAAACCGCATCGGGGTCGCTTGAAAGCGGAACATAATCCTCTTCCCTGCCCTCTGCCTTTAAAAACTCTCTCGTTACTTCATCGGACGGAAATATCGAAGTTGTGGCTCCGAGTTCCGTTCCCATATTTGTGATGGTTGCACGCTCGGGAACCGAAAGGTTCTTAATGCCCTCTCCGCCCCATTCTATTATCGCTCCGACTCCGCCTTTAACCGAAAGCAGACGAAGTATCTCAAGGCTTATATCTTTTGCGCTTACAAACGGCTTGAGCTTACCCTTAAGATTGACTTTATACATTTTAGGCATTGTTATGTAATAAGCTCCGCCGCCCATAGCAACGGCAACATCAAGTCCGCCGGCACCCATTGCCAGCATACCGATACCGCCGCCGGTCGGAGTATGACTGTCGGAACCTATAAGAGTCTTACCCGGCTTTCCGAAGCGTTCCAAATGCACCTGATGACATATTCCGTTTCCCGGACGGGAGAAATATATACCGTGCTTATTTGTCACGGACTGGATATATCTGTGATCATCGGCATTTTCAAAGCCCGACTGCAGAGTGTTATGGTCTATATAAGCAACGCTTTTTTCGGTTTTTACCCTATCAAGACCCATAGTCTCAAACTCAAGATATGCCATAGTTCCGGTGGCGTCCTGAGTAAGAGTCTGGTCTATTTTAAGCGCAACTTCTTTACCCACGGTCATATCGCCGCTTATAAGGTGCGATTTAATGATTTTCTGTGCAATTGTAAGTCCCATAAATCTTAATCCTTTCCCGTTATATGTTTATATGCGTTATTTATGTGCTTTACCGCAAGTTCGGAAGCTCTCTCGGCGTCGTTTTTGACTATCGCCGCAAGAATTTCCTTATGTTCGGCAACAGAGGCAGAAGCTCTGCTTTCACTTTCTACGGACGCTTTGCGGTATTTTTGTATTTTCTTGTGCAAAGGCACGAGTATCTCATAAAAAACCGTACTTCCGCTTATTTTATAGATCAATTCGTGGAAACGGTTATCCATACTTTTTATCTGATCGGCATCGTGTTTATCAAGATAAAATTCCTGAAGTTCAACCACCTTGCGAAGATTTTCTTTATCCTCGTCCGTTGCTCTATTGGCTGCGGCGGCGGTTGCAAGACATTCTATTTTCGAACGGACAAGGAAAATATCCGCAAGGTCATCGTCGCTTATCCCGAGAACCACAGAACCTTTACCCGTTTCCTCTATAAGATTTTCCTGATTAAGACGGCGAAGCGCCTCTCTTATAGGAGTTCGGCTGACGCCGAGCTGAGCACTGAGCTTTGATTCGGTTAAAATCTCGCCCCGCTGATACTTTCCGAGCAGAATATCGTTTTCGATATGTTCAAAAACCTGATCCGCAAGGGAAATTGTTTTATGTTCTATCATATATGTCTCCTCTTTATGTTATAATGATTATAGAATGTCGAAACACCAAAAATTGCTTCGACAAGCCGATTTTATCGGCTTAAGCAAAATTAAATTTTCAAAGAAAATTTGTGACCAAATCAAAGATTTGGTGTCGAAATAGTGTAGTTTTACACTATTTCGACTTTCAATAGCCATTATAGCTCATTTACAGAGAAATAAAATCCGCTAAAGTCTCGGCATAGCTCCGTTTGTAAGTTCTTCTATCTTTTCTTCTATTTCTGCGGTTGAGAGAGAAGTCTGTCTGCCGTCTTCATACTCACGGTCTATCCATTCTTTCATCTTTATAACAAGCTCACTGTGCTTATCAACACTGTTTTCTTTATCAAGCCGGTAATTTTGATTTATCCAGTAAGCTATTCCCGCAAGACCGGAAGTTTTACCGAGCACAACCGACGCCGGACGGCCGAGAATCTTTTCCGTATCGAAAATATTGTATATTTCCTGATCCTTAAGCAGACCGTCGGCGTGAATTCCGGCTCTTGTAACGTTGAAATTTCTTCCGACAAACGGTGTCATAGGCGGAATTTTATATCCTATTTCCTTTTTAAAGTAATCTGCTATTTCTGTTATAACCGTGGTATCCATACCGTCAAGCGAGCCTCTGAGCGACGCATACTCCATAACCATAGCTTCAAGCGGAACATTACCCGTTCTCTCTCCTATGCCGAGCAAAGAACAGTTTACGGCACTTGCGCCGTAAAGCCAGGCGGTGGATGCGTTTGCAACAGCCTTATAAAAATCGTTATGACCGTGCCACTCAAGCATTTCGCTCGGAACATCGGAATAATGCTGTAAGCCGTATATTATTCCGGGGACACTTCTCGGGAGCGCAACTTCGGGATAAGGCACACCGTAACCCATAGTATCACAAGCTCTTATTCTTACGGGGATCTTTGCCTCTTTGGACATTTTCATAAGTTCGTTTACAAACGGAACCACAAAACCGTAAAAATCGGCTCTTGTTATATCCTCAAGATGACATCTCGGCATAACGCCTGCCTCAAACGCCTGAGCGACAGCCGAAAGATATGTATCAAGTGCCTGACGGCGTGTCATTTTAAGCTTTTTGAATATGTGATAATCGCTGCAGGAAACGAGTATTCCGGTTTCTCTTATACCGAGGTCCCTTACAAGCTTGAAATCCTCTTTGTTAGCCCTTATCCAGGTCGTTATTTCGGGGAATTTAAGTCCGAGTTCCTGACATTTTTCAACGGCTTCACGGTCCTTCTTACTGTAAACGAAGAATTCCGTCTGCCGTATTATACCGTAAGGTCCGCCGAGTCTTGACATAAGCTTATAGAGGTTGACTATCTGTTCAACCGTATAAGGTTCGACCGACTGCTGACCGTCCCTTAATGAAGTATCGGTTATCCATATATCCTTGGGCATACCGAGCGGCACCCTGCGGTGATTGAAAGCTATTCTCGGCACATCCTCATAGGTATAAAAATCACGGTAAAGGTTCGGTTCCTTTACATCCTGTAAGGAATATTTGTATGTATCCTGCTCAAGCAGGTTCGTTTTACCCGATATTTCGAGCATCAAACCACTCTCCCTTGTATATCTGTATACAATTATACTACTGCTTTTCCTTTCCGTCAACCCCTATTTTTTGTTTTTTCATATTCGGTAACCGAGTCGGCTATATCCGCAAAAACAGCGGCGGACGATACTTCGGCTGTTCCTTCAGTCATAACAATGACGGTATATTTCGGATTTTCAGCCGGAAAAAAGCCGCAGAACCAACCGTTATTTATTTCCTTGCCGTCCGAACCGAATCTGCCTGTTTGGGCGGTTGCGGTTTTACCGGCGGCAGTGGTGTTTTTCGGTTTTGCCTGAGTACCCGTTCCCTCATTTACAACCGCCGCCAGATCCTCTCTTATCTGTTTTGCAGTCTCTTCGCTCATAGCCCGTGTTTTATTTCCCGAATCGTATTTTTCGGTTGCACCGTCCGAGACAGTCCCTTTGATTATATGCGGAAGAACATACATGCCGTCGGAGGCTATGGCGGAATAAAGAGTAAGCATCGAAACGGGAGAAAGCAAAAGTTTACCCTGCCCTATACTAAGGTTTGCAAGGGCTGCTTCATTTGCTGAAATGGTATCAAAATCTGGCAAAATTCCTTTTGATGTTTCAAGGTTATTACCTATTTTAATATTTCCCTCAAAGCTCATACATCTTGCCTGTTTATATATTGCCGACGCTCCCGTTTTAAGAGCAAAATTATAAAAATAGCAGTTGCACGACTGCGCAAGTGCACCTTTAAGGTCCATAAGTCCGTGCCCCGAGCGTTTGTGGCAATGGAAATCCCTGTCTATAATATGTGTCTTACCGGTACAGTCAAAAGTAAATCCCGTAATGTTGTTTTCAAGTGCGGCAGCCGCAACGCAGGGCTTGAAAGCAGATCCCACACTGTAACTTGCAAGGGCACGGTTTAAAAGAGGTGCGTTTTCATCATTCAAATATTTTGCCACATTTAAAACGTCAAAATCGGGTCTGCTTACCATAGCCTTTATTTCGCCGTTATACGGGTCTGCAACAACTACTGCCCCCGTCTTTATTTTTTGGGCTGCGCTTTGGGCGATATTCTGAATATTAAGGTCAAGTGTTGTAACAACTCCTTTATTCACCGCAGAAAGGTCGTTGTCAAAATAAGGTTCTATACCGTAAAGCAATTCACCTCTGCCGTTTTTTGAGAAAACGGCGTCTACCGATGAATCGGAATAAAGAAGATCGTCATAAGCCGATTGTATACCTCCGACGCCGTGATTATCGCTGTCAACATATCCTATAATATGCTCCGCCGGCATATCCGAACATTCATTTTCATAAACCTCGGTGCAAACTATTCCGCTTGCGGTTATTTTCTTTTTCACTTCGCATACAGCAGGTTTACCGCTTTTAAGCTCGGAAAGTACCCTGTTTTTTTCTTTGCCTTCTGTTGCGGCGCTTATTGCGACTATTGCCTCAGGCGTAGGAGAAACAGCCGCCATTATTTTGCTTTTTTGATTTGTAATGGGCATCATATTGCAGTCATATACAGTGCCCCTTATCTTCCCGACCGTTATTCTGTAACCCGACTGCCTGACGGCAGCCTCCTTATAGTCGCTTTGTGCTATAACAGCCACCCTCATAACACAGCTCATAAGCATTGATATTATCACAAAAAAACATATAACCGCTCTTCTTTCGGTTATGTTTTCTTCTCTTAATACGATTTTTTTCATATAAACACCCAATGTTAGTATTTACACAATAAGACTTTATATGCTATAATTTGTGGGTTATATATATCGGTTAAGGAGTGTGACGGTTTTGTCAAAGTCATTAAAGGGGTCGTTATTTGCGCTTTTTGCCGGAATATTCTGGGGCGTTATGTCGGTTTTTGTAAGCGGATTTGAAAAAGTAGGCATTAAAACAATGTCACTCGTTTTTATAAGAGTTTTGCTGACTGCCGTGTTTATGCTGGTCTTTCTTGCCGTTACAAAACCCGACCTGCTGAAAATTAAGTTAAAAGACATTTGGTGTTTTATAGGAAACGGCATTTTAAGTCTGCTCGCTTTCAGTTTTTGTTATTTTAAATCAATAAGCACTTCCTCTGCTGCGGTTGCGGCGGTACTGCTTTATACCGCTCCCGTAACAGTGACCTTGCTTTCGGTCGTTCTGTTTAAGGAAAAGCTTACGTTTTCCAAAGTCATCGCCTGTATAACGGCGCTTTGCGGATGCGTTTTGACATCGGGAATTATAGGCTCGTCGTCCTTTTCAAAAGAAGGCGTTATTTACGGATTGCTTGCGGGATTTTGCTATGCGCTTTACAGTATATTCACAAGATTTGCAATAAACAGAGGATATCATCCGCTCACAATAATCACATATTCGTTTATTATAGCGTTTATCGGCTCGCTTCCTTTTGCGGATATAAAGAAAACTGCAATAACCGTGACATCGGACCCGAAAACGATTTTATTTACATTGGTTATGGGATTTGTGAGTTCCGTAATACCTTATCTGTTTTACACATCGTCCCTTAAGCTTATTGAGCCGGGCAGAGCTTCAATAATAGCGTCTATAGAACTTGTCGTTGCCGCTCTTACCGGATTTTTCGTTTTCGGGCAAAATCCGGGCGTGATCGGTATTATCGGCATATTGTTTGTAATAACTGCCATACTTATTCTTAATGTGAAAACGAAAAAGAAAATTTGATTTTCTAAAAAATGCCGCATCGGATTTTCCGATGCGGCATTTTTATTATTTACTGTTTACATTTTCATTCTGAGCATAGAGCCTTTTTTTATCGGCCTTCCAAACGGAATAAGAAGCTTTTGCATAGGATGAGGGGCGGAATCAATCACTTCGCCGTTTTCATCCATAAGTCCGTCCGTTTTGACTTCGAACGGCGCACTGCCTGCTTCAAGGCAATCAAGCACGGTTCCTCTTAAAAACTTGTTCTTAAGGGTTGCCGATACGCAGCCGTTTTCATATCCGTCAACCGTAGCAGCAAGAGCATAATCCCTTATATAACCGGCGTCTTTATAACTCTGAGCGTTTTGAGGTCTTCCGAAATAAAATCCGGTTGAATATGTGCGGTGGCTTATTTTATTAAGCTCTTCGCTTACCCATTCCGGAAGTTTCCAATCCTTGCCGCCTGAATATGCAAGACTGTCAAGAGCACCTCTGTATGCATTTGCGGTAACCGCAACATAGTATTCTGTTTTTGCTCTTCCCTCAATTTTAAGGCTTGATATTCCGCTTTGTGCCATTTTATCGATATAAGGAGCCATACACATATCGTTTGCATTGAGAATATATGTTCCTTTATCGGTTTCGGTTATATCAAAATACTGTCCCGTTCTTGTTTGCTCCATAAGCGAATAGCTCCAGCGGCAAGGCTGAGCGCAGTCTCCCCTGTTAGCGTCTCTTCCGGTCATATAACTTGAGAGAAGACACCTTGCGGAGAAAGAAACGCACATCGCACCGTGGGCAAAGGCTTCAAGCTCAAGCTCATCCGGAGTATTCTGCCTTATCCTTGCAATTTCATCAAGACTCAATTCTCTTGCAAGAACGACCCTCTTAGCACCCATTTTATAAAATGCGTTTGCCGAGGCGGAATTGACTATTCCGGACTGGACCGAAATATGCAGTTCGCATTTCGGAGCATATTTTTTAACCGCCTCTACAGTTCCCATATCGGAGGCTATAACAGCATCCGCAGAAAGGTCGTTTATAGTTTTTAAGAATTCGGGAAGTCGTTCAAATTCCCCGTCGTGCGGCAAAACATTGCAGGTTATGTGGACTTTTTTACCTCTTTTGTGGGCATACTCAATACCTGCCCTAAGGTCGTCGTAAGAGAAATTTTTCGAGGCCGTACGCATTCCGAATTCCTCACCCGCAAGATAAACCGCATCTGCGCCGAAGTCTATTGCCGTCTTAAGTCTTATAAGGTCCCCCGCCGGACAAAGGAGTTCCGGTATTTTTACATTATTCTTCATATATCCAATTTTTTGCGGCTTTTAACTTAGCTATAGTCGCATTATGCTGAGAAAGAGTTTTGTTATAGTAAAATTTCATTTTAGCGTCGGTCACAAAATAATAATAATCAAAATTTTGTGTCGGATTAAGTGTTCCTTTTATAGACGCCACGGATGCCGAACAGAGCGGTCCCGGAGGCAGACCCTTGCTTACATATGTGTCATATCTTCCGTTGCCGTAAGGATACTTGCGTGTAGGAGAAGAACCGAGGGTATCAAAATTGTCGCTTTCGAGCCGATTAAAGAAAACTGCGGCGACATTTGACATTTCTTCTTTACTTCCCCCTGCTTCAAGTTCTACTATAGACGCCATCGTCATAATTTCGTGGAATGAATACTTGCTCTTATCTATTTTTTCAAGCATATCCTTATCAAGCTTGCTGTTTAGGTTTGACAGCATCGTATCGACCGCAAGATGAGCGCACTCCTTTGAGTCATAACTGTAAAAGTTGTAGGTATCGGGGAAGAGATAACCCTCTAAACGGTAATAGACCTTATCGGTAGGTATTTTTGAAACAAAATCATAATTATAGCTGCCGTTTTGAACTGCGTCGATAAAGTCTGCCTTTGAGCAAACTCCGTTTTTTTCGAGGAGGTCCGCTATATCATCAACAGCAGAGCCCTCGGGGACGGTAACTTTGACGCTGTCCGCCTTGGCGCCGTCGGTCATAAGCATCTGCGCAAGAGAGGCGTAACCTGCCTCATTATCGAATGTATAAAGGCCGTATTTATATTTGCCGTCAAAATGCTTGAGCTTTGAGTAAACCCTGAACAAAAGCGGACATTTAACTGCGCCCGATTCCTTAAGTTTTGCCGCTATAGTCTGAGTTGAAGCGCCTTTCGGAATCTCCATTGCCACATTTTTGCCTCTGCCGAAACCTATACCTAAATAATCAGCGCCTACAAATATCACGCCGAAAGCCAGTGTTACCGCAATAACAACTATGCAGACAACCCAAATAACGGTTTTCTTAACGCTTCTTCTGCTTGCCTTTTTATCCTCATAAATATCGTCATAATCAAGTGATTCGGACAATACGGGCGGTTCTTCCTCGAATATTTCGTTTATAACGAATCCTTCGCCGATAACAAAATCATCATTTTGAGACTTAGCAGAGTCCTGATTTTCCTCGTTTTCACCGTCTAAACCTAACTTATCTTCGCTCATAATTTCCCTCCTCGGTTAAAAATCGCAGCAAACGGAATTTTTGATTTCGTCCGCCGTTTTATTGTTCTTAAATGCCGAAACAAGGCTAAAGGCAAAATAAAAAACAGCACCGGCTCCCTTGGCGGTTATTATATCGCCGTCCCTCACGACCGCTTCGTTTATTACCTTTGCACCTGAAAGTTTATCCTCAAAGCCGGGATAACAAACAGCACGTTTATCCTTTAAAATCCCCTTTTCTCCGAGTATACTCGGGGCGGCACAAATGGCACCGATAATAAGATTATTTTCATAAGCATAATCAATAAAGGAATTCACTGTGCCGTTTGCTTTAAGATTAAGCGTACCCGGCATACCGCCGGGAAGAATTATACCTTCAAGACCCTCAAATACGGCATCATTCTCGGTTATATCGCAGTTTATCGATATTTTATGCGAACCTGTAACGGTTTTCTTACCTATTCCGACCGTTTTAACGCAAAGGTCCGCCCGCCTTAACATATCTATCGGGACAAGAGCCTCCGATTCCTCAAATCCGTCCGCAAGAAAAACATATATCATCTGAATCTACCTCAGCACTTTTATTACTTCGTTTAAAACATCATCGGATATTGCCTCAACCGTTCTTACTTCATCATTCCGGGCGCAGCTGATACGGGTCCACCCCGATACCTCGGCGGCAAAATCCGCAGCCTGCCTGCAGGCAGTTAAGTAAGCAATATCGCTCTCGTGAATATCCTTTTTCGATTCATCGCCGTTATATCTATGGCTTAAAAGCTTTTGAGACACATTGACCGGCATATCAAGATAAATAACCTTATCGGGTTTCGGAATACCGATTTTATTATATTCAAGGTCGTATAGCCAGTTTAAGAAAGCTTCTCTTTCCCCGGCGGAGAGTTTTGAGGCCTGATGAATTGCGTTTGATGTTGTATATCTTCCCGAAAGGACAACGCCGCCGCTCTTATAATAAGCGCCCCAATTTTCTTTATAGGAAGCATATCGGTCCACCGTATAAAAAACGGAGGCTGCGTATGCGTTCACATCCGAAGGCTTACTTCCGAACTTTCCTGCAAGATACATTCTTACAAGAGCGCTCGAATCGCTTTGATAATCGGGGAAAGAAACCGTTTTGTTATCTATTCCCGTTTCCGTAAGTCTTTTTGCGAGGATTTCAAGCTGGGTTGATTTTCCGCTGCCGTCAAGTCCTTCAATAACAATCAGCTTTCCCATTGCTTTTTCAGCTCCTCATAGCGGCTCCTGACTTCGTTCATCTTACCGCAGGACATTTTTCCCTCCGGACAGGTGCCTCTAAGGCACGGAGGCCCTGCCTTTTTGAAAAGCTGCGGAGAAACTTTATAAACAAGGGCAAGCATCTGATCGGCGACCTCCCTTATTTCCCACTGCGCTCTGTTGCAGCAACGGTGACGGAAGAAATTAAGCAACGAACGAGCATTCATTGTAACTACCATTTGAGTCTCGCAGGCGTTGGGGAGAACAAATCTTGCATCCTCTATTGCTTTTTTCTGGGCAAGTCTCGAAGCGGTTTTTTCGTCTTTTCCTTCCCTGATGAAAGCCTCTTTGTGCTTGTTTGTAAGGACTTCCGTTATGGCATCGTAAGCATCCTGGTCGGCCTGCATTGTTTTTTTGTAAAGTTCAAGCGCTTCGGGAACTGCCGCTATCTCGGGCGGAGTTACATATTCAAAAGAGCCTTCCTTTACATATCTCTGGCTTTTTACCGAATAGGAAGCTATTCTGTGCCTTGTTATCTGAGCAAGGAGAGAACGGGACACGCCCTGTATACCGAATGTATAGCTTGCGTGTTCTATAGGGCTTTCGTGACCGAGATCAGACAGCATCTCAACAAATGAATTTACCTTTTCCTCTGTAAGACCGTCGTGAAGATCCTCTATCGAAGATGAGCTGTAACAGAGCTTCGCTGCGCAGGCAACAGTTTTTTCAGGCTCGGGTGTATGGCTTAACAATATAACCTTTGGCATATTAAAAATTCCTCCGTAGGTTTGGTTTTAGTATCATTATAGCAAAATATAAACGTATAATCAATCGATTTTCTGTTAAAAAAATTATCTTTTATTAAAAAAGGACTTTTTTTGTCGGAAAAAGTGTGTTATAATTGTCTACGGAAAAAATTTAATAAGGAGAAGTTTTATGTCCGGTATTGATTTTAAACACACGCCCTACGGTGATCTTGCAATCGTAAGTATGAGAGGCTGCGAGAGTATTTCGGCAAATGTCGACTATTACTTAAAGCAGTGGAGAAACATCCCGGAGGACGAAACATTCGTTGTCGGAGCAAATTGCCCGAGATTCGGAACGGGAGAAGCGAAGGCGGTACTTAATCATACCGCAAGAGGACTTGACGCTTTCATAATCTGTGACTGTTTTAACTACAATGTAACATACAAGATGTACGGTATGACGGTCCCGATGAGCCCTGACGATCACTTTCAGGATCTAAAGCGTGTTATTGCGGCTTTCGGCGGCAAAGCGAGAAGAATAACCGTTATAATGCCTATGCTCTATGAAGGCAGGCAGCACCGCAGAACAACAAGAGAATCTATGGACTGCGCAATGGCTCTTCAGGAACTTGTTGCAATGGGTGTTAAGAACATCATCACATTTGATGCGCACGACCCGAGAGTTAACAATGCGATCCCGCTTGACGGATTTGATAATGTTCAGGCTGCTTATCAGATGATAAAAGCTCTTCTCAAGACAGTACCGGACATAAAGCTTGACCGTGACCATACTATGATAGTATCCCCCGATGAAGGCGGTATGGGCCGATGCATTTATTATTCTTCTGTTTTGGGTCTTGAACTCGGTATGTTTTATAAGCGCAGAAATTATTCTGTCGTAGTAAACGGAAGAAATCCCATAGAGGCTCACGAATTCCTCGGAAACGATATAACCGGCAAGGACCTTATTCTTGTTGACGATATGATTTCTTCGGGCGAATCGATGCTTGATATCGCCGCAAAGCTTAAAGAAAAAGGCGCAGGCAGGATATTTATATTCTCAACATTCGGTCTTTTTGTCGAAGGTCTTGATAAGTTTGACGATTATTACAACAGAGGTCTTATCGACAAAATATTTACCACAAACCTTATTTATCAAACTCCCGAACTCTTATCGAGAGATTGGTATTGCAGCGTTAATATGTCAAAATATATTGCTCTTCTTGTTGACACGCTCAACAACGATAATTCAATAAGCAGTCTGCTCGACCCTGTTGACAGAATAAAGAAAATAGTTGCAAAATACGAAGGCAAATAACTATCTCCTATAAAAAGTATTCAACGTGCAAAACAGCCGCATTAAGTGTAAGAAATTACATTTAATGCGGCTGTTTGCTGCGTTTAAATCGGAGCAGCGCACAGGAGAGTTGGCTCCTCAACTCTTTTACATAGGAGATTACACTCCAACGCCAAAGAGCCAGATATCCACCGCATTAAAAGGCGGGGGACATCTGCATTATATTATAATAATTACTCTCCTATATAGGTAAATCTTTTCACCTTTTTACCGTCCCTTTCGACCTGTTCGCAAAACATCGAAAGCGGGCGAACCCAAAGTTCGCCGTCTCCGTAAAGCGCACGGTAAACTACGGTATCCTCAAGGGTCTCGGAATCCCGAGCTATGCCGATAACTTCATATTCGTTGCCTTTAAAGTGACGGTATCGCCCTATTTTAATTTCATTTTCCATATTATTTCATAAACTCATACATTGCTTTAAAGCACATATAAACATCAAGCTTTGCGGTGGTTTCAAAAGGAGAATGCATTGAAAGCACGGGGACCCCTAAATCGACAACATCAACGCCGAGATTTGCTATATACATTGCAACCGTTCCGCCGCCGCCTGCGTCTACCTTTCCGAGTTCTCCGGTCTGCCATACTATTCCCGCATTATCAAGCATAGCTCTTATTTTTGCAACGTACTCCGCCGAAGCATCGGAAGTACCCGCTTTGCCTCTTGCACCGGTATATTTTGTAACACAAACACCGTAATTTAAAAGAGAAGCGTTGCGTTTTTCCATAACATCCTGGAAGGTAGGATCCATACCTGCGTTAACATCCGCAGAAAGGCACTGAGAATTTCTGAGCGCAACGGTAACATCTGCTCCCTGTGACCTTGCAAGATCGCCGACAGTATGCAAAAGGAAGTCGGAATTAAGTCCCGTGTTGCCGTCAGATCCGATTTCTTCTTTATCGGTAAGAATTGCAAGTGCCGTATATTCGGGATCAGCCACATCCAAAACAGCGGTAAGCGCAGGATAAGCGCAAACTCTGTCATCCTGACCGTAAGAGCCTATAAGCGACCTGTCAAAACCTATATCGCAAGAATGCGCCGCAGGCACCATTTCAAGCTCTGCCGAAAGGAAATCTTCTTCTGTAACGCCGTATTTCTCATTTAAAATTTTGAGTATATTGAGCTTAACAAGCTCGCTTCCCTCGTCATCCTTAAACGGCATGCTGCCTATAAGAATGTTAAGCTCTTCACCCTTTATACCCTCAGAAAGCGTGCGTTTGCTCTGTTCTGCGGCAAGATGAGGAAGCAAATCGTTAACAACAAATTTCGGATCGTTTTCGTCCTCGCCTATTTTCACATTCACAACGCTGCCGTCCTTTTTTGCAAAGACGCCGTGAAGAGCAAGCGGAACCGCCGGCCACTGGTACTTTCTTATACCGCCGTAATAATGCGTTTTGAAAAGCGCCAGTTCAAGTTCTTCATAAAGAGGATTCGGCTTTAAGTCAAGCCTCGGAGAATCGATATGAGCGGCTGTTATTCTTAGTCCGTCCTCAACGCTTTTTTTGCCTATAACCGCAAAGGCGACCGTTTTGCCTCTGTTGTTAAAGTATACCTTATCTCCTGCCTTATAGCTTTTGCCTCTTTCAAACTCTTCAAAACCTCTGCCTTTTGCCATACTTATTGCGGCAGCGGCAGCCTCACGCTCGGTTTTTGCCGCATTGAGAAAGCTCTTATAGCCTTCACAGTAATGTAAAGACTCAAGATAAACGCTTTCATCAACCTTTAAAAGACCGTTTTTCTTTTTATAAAACAGTTTTTCCTTAAGCTCTTTTGAAGCCGAATTTTTTTCAGACATCGTATATTTACCTCCTGCTATATCTTTAAATACAGACTCTGCCTCTTTCAAAAATTCATCGGCAGTGCCGTTGTTTAACAGTATTATATCCGCTCTTTGCCTGTAAAAATCATCATTTTTACCTGCGTCCATCCGAATCCGTGCCGCACTCTCGGATATATTATCACGAAGCGTTATTCTTTTAAACCTTGATTGCTCGTTTGAAAGTACCGCCACGGTGATATCACAAAAACCGTCAAGCCCGCTTTCAAAAAGAGTGGGCGCATCAAGCATATTGACCGTATTTTCTTTTATTCTTGCCTTTGCGAGATCTACTATATAAGGCAAAAGTGTTTTATTTAAAAGTTCGGTTTTTTCTCTTGAAGAAAAGGCGGTCTCGGCAAGCTTTTTCCTGTTAAGCTCTCCGTTTTTATCTACAATACCTTTTCCGAAAACGCCGATAAGGCTCTCCAGTCCTTTACTGCCACGCTGCACTGCCGTTCTTGAGAGAGAATCGCAGTCTATTACATTTATTCCCATTTCTGCGGCTTTTAATGCGGCAGTGCTCTTGCCTGCGCCTGTAGGTCCCGTAAGTCCTATAATAACGGTTTTCATAGCTTTATCACCCTGAACGCAGCTGCTCTTATAAGCCGGTTATAAACCGCAAGACCCACTCCGGATTTAGACGGAGCGTGGACGAATATTTTTTCTGCATTAAGTTCGTCGGCTGCCCTGAGTGCCGAAAAAACATCGTGTGCCAGAGTTTTCTCATCGGCATCTGTGCCGTAGACTATTTTTTCGCAGTTTATAAATCTCTCATCTTCTGCAAAACATATTGCCGCCGCATCTGCCTCCCCGTTTACAAGCGCCGCAAATTTTTCACTGTCGGCCTCAACAAGATATGTTTCGGTTTTCGGGGCATAATGTTTATATTTCATTCCGGGGGAGGACACTTTTGCCCCTTTTTCGGGTTCTGAAAGAACGGCTTTATCTATAATTATATCGGGAAGAATGTTCCTTAGTTCTTCCGCTGTTACCGCTCCCGGTCTTAGCAGTCTCGGCGTATCGGTACAAAGTGATATTACCGTTGACTCGACTCCCACATCGCAATCATCCCCGATAACTACAGCGTCAACCCTGCCGTCAAGATCGGATATTACGTGGTTTGCCGTCGTAGGGCTCGGAGAACCGGAACGGTTTGCAGACGGCGCCGCAAGCGGCGTATTACTTACCGTTATTATATCGTGTGCCGCTTTGTTTGAAGGCATCCTTACGGCAACCGTATCAAGGCCCGCAGAAACCGACGGGTCTATACCGTCAGCCCTTTTAAGAACCATAGTAAAGGGGCCCGGCCAAAACCGCCTTGCACATTCGTATGCCTCTTCGGGAATATCCTTTGCAACGGTTGTGAGCATATCGATATCGGATATGTGAACTATAAGCGGATTATCCTGAGGACGGCCTTTTGCTTTAAAGACACGGCTTATTGCATCGGCATCATAAGCAGATGCGGCAAGACCGTAAACCGTTTCTGTGGGTATGGCGACTATTCCGCCCCCCTTTAAAATTTCAGCCGCTCTTTTTATGCCGCTGTCATAATCACCCGATATAATATTGATTTTTTCGGTAAGCATTATATTACTTCCTGTCAATTATTTTCGCTTTCCTTTAACGCTTCGGTCCTGTAATACGTCGTGAGCGAATCAATTATCTCATCAAGATCTCCGTTTAAAACCGAATCAAGCTTATAAAGGGTAAGCCCTATTCTGTGGTCGGTAACTCTGCCCTGAGGAAAGTTGTATGTTCTTATTCTTTCGCTTCTGTCACCGGTGCCGACCTGCAAACGGCGGTCGGAAGCTATCCGGTCGTCGTGTTCTCTTTTAGCAGCGTCAAAAAGTCTTGCTCTTAAAACCTTAAGTGCTTTATCTTTATTTTTAAACTGACTTCGTTCATCCTGACACTCGACCACGGTGCCGGTGGGTATATGCGTAACCCTTATTGCGGAAGAAGTTTTGTTAATATGCTGACCCCCTGCGCCTGAAGAACGGAAGGTGTCGATTTTTAAATCGGCGGGATTTATAAAAACTTCAACATCGTCTGCCTCGGGCATAACGGCAACGGTTACGGTCGACGTATGAATTCTGCCCTGAGTTTCGGTATCCGGAACACGCTGCACCCTGTGAACGCCGCTTTCATACTTAAACCGGGAATACGCCCCCGCTCCCTCGATCATAAAACTTACTTCTTTACAACCGCCGAGTTCGGTTTCATTCAGATTTGTAACATCAATTTTAAAATGCTTGCTTTCGGCATACATTGAGTACATCCGAAAAAGACTTGCGGCAAAGAGTGCTGCCTCTTCTCCGCCTGCACCGCCTCTTATTTCGACTATAACATTCTTCGAATCATTCGGGTCTTTAGGAAGCAAAAGTATTTTAAGTTCCTCTCTTGTTTCTTCGATTTTTTTCTTTGCGGTTTCAAGCTCATCTTCAACAAGCTCTTTGAAATCCTTTTCAAGTCCTCCGCCCGAAAGTAATTCCTGTGCCTCATTTTCACTTTTTATCGCAGCTTTATATTCTCTGTATTTTTCAACTATGGGAGTAAGCTCGCTGTGCTCTTTCATCAGCTTTGTAAAAAGAGCGTTATCGGTCACAACTTCGCTTCTGGTAAGTTCAACACCTATCTGTTCATAGCGATTTTCAACCGCAGATAATTTTTCAAACATCCGTTTTCTCCGTTCTGATTACCTTTTTTATGTTTTTTTCCACTTTGGACCTCGGCAGCATTACTTCTCTGCCGCAGCCGTCACATCTTATTTTTATATCCATCCCGACTCTTAAAACGGTAAAGTCAAAACTGCCGCAAGGATGTTTTTTCTTCATTTTAAGTTTATCGTTCAGTTTAAGGTCCATAAAAATCCTCTTCAATCAACAAATATCTGTATTATTATAAATCAGTATTCAAATAAAGGCAATATTTTCTTGATAAAAAGTCAAATGAATGTTAAAATATCTGTACCATAGTTTAGTGTGACAGGACTTGAAGCCCGTCACAATAGGAGGACTTAAAATAAAATGGAGTCAGTTAAAATTCTTCACTGCGCAGATTTACACATAGGCGCTCTTGAAAGTTTTCTCGGCGAGCGTTCCGCCGGAAGACGAATAGAAACTCTGCTGACTTTTGAAAACATTGTAAAAACGGCAGCAGAAAACAAAGTTTCGATAGTTTTGATAGCAGGAGATTTGTTTGACTCAAACAACATAGAGCGCTCGCTTTCACAAAAGGTTCTCGAAGCTGTTTCGGCTGCAAAAGATATCAAATTTGTTTATGCCGCAGGAAATCACGATCCGCTGAATTCCGAGTCGCCGTTTAAGAAGTCCGTATTGCCGTCTAATTTATACATTTTACCCTGTGAAAACTCTTTTTTTAAGTTTGACGATATCGGAGTAAAGGTGTACGGCTGTTCTTTTGCAGAGGTTTATAAGCATAACTGCGGTTCTCTTTGTGCCGAGGACGACGGGTATATAAATCTTGCCTGTCTCCACGCAGATATGAGCGGAGGTTCTTCAAACTATAACCCTATTGACGAACGCTTTATCGGTAATTCAAAAATGGATTATATTGCGCTGGGGCATATCCATAAACGCACCGATATACAAAAATCAGAAAATACATTTTATGCATACTGCGGATGTCCCGAAGGTCAGGGATTTGATGAAAGCGGCGAAAAAGGCGTTTATATCGGAGAAGTTTCAAAGGGAAAAGCCGACCTTGAATTTATGTCTGTCTGCAAAAGAATGCATATCTGCGAGAATATAGATATCTCCGCCGCCGAAAGCGAAACCGATGCGGTGCGGACGGTTCTTGCGGTTTTAAAGGAAAAATACAAAAATTATGCCGATAATCTTTATAAAATATCTCTCTGCGGTAACATAAAAGAAGGATTAAATCTTGATTTAAAGGAAATTGCGCAGCGGCTTTCCGCAGAGGTTTATTTTATAAAGCTAAAAGATAATACGTCGGTTTCCGAAAATCTCGAAATTATTGCGAAAGAAAACTCACTTAAAGGCATTTTCGTAAGCAAAATGCTTGAAAAATTAAGGTCGTGCGAAGACAAGGCGGAATGCGAGTACGCTCTGAAAATAGCCTTGAAAGCATTTGAAGGAGATAATGATATTTATGAAAATCAATAGAATAGAAATAAGCTCCTTCGGAAAATTAAGGAACTACACGTTGGACTTAGGTGACGGTCTTTGCATAATTTACGGCGATAATGAGGACGGTAAAACCACAGTTGCCGCCTTCGTAAAAGCAATGTTTTACGGAACGGGGACAGGGAAAGCAAAAAGCCTTGAAGAACTTCCGAGAACGAAATACCGCCCGTGGGACGGTTCGGATATGGGAGGAAGAATTTACTTTGTCTCAAACGGTGTAAACTACTGTCTTGAACGGCTTTTCAGAGGCTCCAATTCAACAGACAGGATAATTCTTACAAACACAGACCTCGGTGAAAGTGAAAATGCCGCTTCGGATATAGGAGTAAGGTTTTTCGGGATCAACGCCGAAGCTTTCGAAAAAAGTGCATTCATAAATTCGTTTGTCTCCGGGATATCAACCTCGGCTGCCGGAGAGCTTAACTCAAAACTGTCTAACATAGCGCTCACAGGAGATGAGAGCACATCCTTTAAAACCGTATCCGACAGGATTACCGGCGCCTGCGAAAAGCTTATTTCAAAATCGGGTAAAACAGGAGCTTGCATAAAAGCCAAAGAAAAGCTCAAATCCCTTGAAGAAGAATATGAAAAATCCCTTTCGGACGCCGAAAGAAAATCAAAAATATCCGACGAACTGTCCTCTCTGAAAACAGAGATAAAAACAAAGGAAAAGCGGCTCGGTGCAATAAAAAAGCTTCTTACTTACCGTGACGATGCCAAAAAAGCGGAAAAACTCCGTGAATACCTTGATAAGAAGGCTGCGCTTGATGATACAAAGTCAAAATACATTTCGGACGACGGACGGCCTATAGACATAAAATCGGTTGAGTTTTGCCTTGCCAAAGCACAGGCCGCCGAAAACCGATGTGAACTTTTTGAAAGCGAAGCCGAAAAAATTAAAGAAGAGGCTGAACTTTCAAGGTCTATGAGCACCGAAAAGGCAGAAAACGAGCTTAAACGGCTTAACGGCGAGGCAGATGAAAAAAGGAAAAAGATTTCTTCTTTAGAACCTGTTATCGAATCAAAAAACAGTGAAAAAAAGGAGCTTGAAGAAAAGCTCAAATCCGCTATCGGTAAGAAAAAAGCATTAAACATTCCTCTGTTTGCCATAGGAGCGGCGCTGGCAGTTTTATCTGTTTTTCTTTTCATAGTGACAAAATCACCTCTGTTTTTGCCGGTTTTGCTCATTCCCGCCGTTATCGGTATTGTACTGTCATTTATCATAAGACCCGAAAACAAACGGCTTGTTGAATCAATAAACAACTCGATACTTCTCCTGTCGGGCGATATAACGGCTGTTTGCGCACAAAAGAGCGAACTCACATCATCTCTCAGCGAAATAAACGGCAGAATTTCAATGATAAATTCAGCTGTTTACGCCGATTCCGCCATTGCCGCCCGCAGAGAAAAAGAACTTAAGGAAAAGCTTTCTGCGGCAAAAAAAGCAAGGGATGATATTGCCGCTTCAAAAGCCGACCTTAAAGCTGTTTTAGGTTCTTACTGCGATGTCTCGGATGATTCCGATATTGCCGAAACCCTTGAAGAAATAAGGAGTAACTCTGAAAAAATAAAGCAGCTTAAAACCGAGCTTATGTATTTAAGCAATGATTTAGGCGGAATCTCTTACGAAGAGGCAAAGCAAAAACTTGATAAAATTTCAACCGACGATATTTCCTCCATTGATTTCGATGCTGCGGAAAGCGAAAAAATTAAGCTTGAAAAATATCTTTCGGAGCTTACTTTGATGTCGGCACAAAAAGAAACGGAACTTAAAACCGGATTCAGGGATTTCAAAGCCCCCGAGACCGTAGCCCGAGAAATGTCTTACCTCAAAGAGAACATATCTTCTATGGAACAGTTTTACAATGCGGCAACGCTAGCAAATGAAGTTTTAAAAGAAAGCTTTGCAGAAGTGAGAAAAAGTTACGGATATGAAGTAGAAAAAAGAACGCTTGAAATATTTTCGGAACTTACTGACGGAAAATACGGCAGAGTCTTAATTTCAAAGGAACTCGAAATGTCGGTAGAACAAAGCGATATTTTCGGAATAAGAGAAATCGGGTATTTAAGCCGTGGAACGGTTGATCAGGCGTATCTCAGTTTGAGACTTGCCGTATCCGAGCTGATATCCGAAAAAGAGCCTATACCCATTATTATGGATGATGTGCTTTCTCAGTATGACGATAAACGAACAAGCACGGCGCTTGAATTTTTAGCCGACTATTCAAAGCGCACTCAGTGCATCCTTCTCACCTGTCACGGATCTATAGCCTCCGCCGCAAAAAATTACGGCTTAGAGGTCAAAAATTTAAATCCCTGACTGTTTTAACGCATCCGGCATAAAAAACTCTTGATTTTATGCCGGATGTGTTGTATAATCACTCTTGTCTTTAATACACGCCGGTGTGTTGGAATTGGCAGACGAGACGGACTCAAAATCCGTTGGTAGCAATACCGTGCGGGTTCGACCCCCGCCACCGGCACCAAAAACAGCAAGTTTCTGTTGAAACTTGCTGTTTTTTTGATGTATTCTCCTTGCGACGAACTGCATTTGCCCAAAAATTTATATTACCCTTCCGGCGGTTTATGGGACGAATGTAATATCACTTCCGTATCAGCGGAAATACGGCTTGAGACTAATATATGTAAAAGTTAAAAAGGCACACAAAAATGTGAGAATTTTTTTCATAGCTCACATACAAACATACAAGCCCGAATTCTCAACCTATCTGTAAGATGTTCAGTCTTGTTTCTTTTTGTAAGACCGCTAATTTATAATAGTGATGCGTTTTATTTGCAGAAATTTTGAATATAACTGTCTATTGCCTTTTCAATAACAGATTTGGCTTCTTCAGAATTTTTAACCTCATCAACATCGGTGTCTTTTCCCTCAAGTTCCTTATACACCTTGAAAAAATGCGTCATTTCTTCAAAAATATGTGTAGGTATCTGAGAAATATCTTTGTATGTGTTGTATGTGGGGTCATTAAACGGAATAGCGATTATTTTTTCATCGTGTCTGCCGTTGTCTATCATAGAAATTATGCCTATCGGATAACACCTTACGGTTGTCATAGGATACAAGCTCTCCGAACAAAGGACAAGCACATCAAGCGGATCGAGGTCATCGGCATATGTTCTCGGAATAAAACCGTAATTGGCGGGATAATGGGTCGAGGTATAAAGGATGCGGTCAAGCCTTAAAACTCCGGTTTCTTTATCAAGCTCATATTTGCATTTACTGCCTTTGCCGATTTCAATAACTGCCATAAAATCGTCTTTTGAAATTCTTTTTGGGTTAATATCGTGCCAAATATTCATAATAAACCTCCGTTTAATTATAATTAAGATTATACCCGGGCGTTATGCTTCAGTCAACTGAAAAATCAGTTTCACCGGACTATTGCTAAGCTACATTATATTTTAAATTCTGCAAAATGTCAATCGGTTTGCCGTTTCCTATGAATCATACAAAAAATCATTGACTTTTACACAATTATAATGTACAATTTAATTCGCTGTTTAAATCGATAGTTTTGAACAATAAATGCAGAACCTTAATAAAATTTCTATGCCTGTTGCCTGTTACCGCAAAGGTGCTGCATTGATATGTTTTTTTATTGTTTTACCTAATTCACGATTTAATCGTGGTGTAGCGCAGTTGGTAGCGCGCCAGTTTTTGGAACTGTAGACGGACGCATTTATGACATTTCCGAAAATCCTCAACAAATCCTTACACACGGCGATTTTGACCCTTTATTTCTTCGTCAATTTGTGTTACAATAAGGCGACCACATAGTATCTCACAGATACCAAAATCACAAAAAACTTAATAAATCCGGGTGTGGCGCAGCTGGGAGCGCGGGTGGTTTGGGAGCATAGACGGCATTTCTGACGTTTATCGGTGCCAACCGCCGAAAGCCCTTCAACCGTGCGGATTTCGGGCGGTTTGGAAAACAAAAAATAGCGGTCAAAAATGTGTTTGACCACAGATTTGACCACTTACACGACCACAATTAAATATACTATCGGGGTGTGGCGCAGTTGGTAGCGCGCGACATTTGGGATGTCGATGCCGCAGGTTCGAACCCTGTCACTCCGACCAAAAATCAGCCGAAAATGAGGTTTTCCGCCCCACTTTCGGCTGATTTTTTTAAAAAGCATTAACCAAATCATTTTTCTTTCACTATTAAGACAGAAGCTTCTGAAAAACATATAAGGGGAGGTGAGCAAATGGACGAAAACTGGCTGCATGAAAAAATCGCGGAAATATCCAGAACAATCTATTCATATTGCAGAGCCAAAACGCCATCGCAACAGGACGCCGAGGATTTATCGCAGGATATTTTGCTTGAGCTGATGAAATCGGTAGACAATATCCGCAATGACAAAGCTTTTTATGCTTTCATGTGGGGAGTTGCGGGAAATGTATACAAGCAGTGGTGCAGAAAAAAGCGAAAAAATATCGCATGTGAACTGCCCGAAAATATCCCCGAAGAAGAGGAAATTCCGGATGATGGCAGCAGTGATATATATCTTCTACGCCGCGAACTGACATTGCTATCCGAAAAATACCGCAAAGCAACAATCTTGTATTACATCGAGGGGTGCTCCTGCTCTGAAATTTCAAATTTGCTCGCAATATCCGAAAGCATGGTAAAGTATCTGCTTTTTAAATCAAGAAAAAAACTGAAAGAAGGAATGAATATGGAAAGAAATCTCGGAGAACTCAGCTACAATCCCAAAACCTTGATTCCTATGTACAGCGGACAGGGACCGAATCAATTCTGGCAATTCATGCAAAGCAAAATCAAGCAGAATATCGTTTGTGCTTGCTACAATGACTCACTGACAGTTCAACAGATCGGTCTTGAAACAGGAATACCGCTTCCATATCTGGACGATGAGATAAAAGAGATGACCGAAAAGAAAATACTTGTGTATGACGGCAAACGATATTCGGCAAATGTTGTTATCATCAACCGTGAATGTACGGAAGAGATCTGCCGCAAGGTATCGGGGAAATATGATGCCATTGCAAAGCTTATAATTGAATTTGTCGATTCCTGTATGGAGGAATATGTAAAGCTCGGTTTTTACGGCGCTGACTTCAGCGAAAATACGCTCCGTTGGCAGCTTTCAACCATAATGTGGCGAACGATAAGGGGTTATGCTTTCAAAAACGTCGGAAAGCCGGAGAAAACAGGATGGGGCGAGCATGCCGATATATGGCTGAAAGAAGACTCCAGAGATATGACTGCGCGCACTTTCAACTATTGCACAGTTGAAAGTAAGGGCGGAGATACTGTATGGTTCTTCGACTATTTGCCTGCACTCAAAGGCGATCATCATGATTTCTACGGCAATCCGAGAAAGATTGATTTATTGTGTGATATTGCCGACGGTACCGCTGATAATCTGAGCGAATACGACCTTGAAACCATAGCCGAAATGGTTCGCGAAGGTTATGTTATATCGGAAAACGGAGGCTTCCGCACTGCTATGCCCATATATTCAAAGGCGCAATACAGTGAGCTTATGGCAAAAGCCGAGCAGTTTATGAAGAATGGAATGGGGGAGCTTATAGAGACGATAGATAATGTTTCGGAACATATTATCGGTGCGCATACTCCAAACAGGCTGAAAGAGTCTGTCGCGCGCATTTCAGGGCAGGATCGTTTCTATCATACCGTGTGCGCTCCGGCAAAGAAAATGCTTGATATGAAATATATTAGTACTTCATACAATCCGCTTGAAATGCCTACAACATATATCGTTTTAAGCAAGTAATCGCGATTTTCTGATTATAATTGATATTTTGCTACAACTTCGACAATTTCCCCTAACGGCAGAAAGGCTTTTTCTTTGCCTACTGCACCGCAATTTTAAAGGGTCTGACCGCCATGGTCAGCCCTTATTTGTCGCCTTCTCTCCCGCCTTGATTTCCGCAATCTCCTTTTTCATCTCCGCAATCAGCACCTTGAGCTTTTCCTCGCACTCCTCCCGCGTGGTAGTGTAGATGTTCTTTGCGATTCGTTTTCCGTTCACGCACGGGGAGAACCGTCCCTCGTAGAGGTGGTCGTTAATCATAGTGACACAGCCCGTCCCGGGTTTGCGTATTTTCGGCTTGTACGGCGTGAATTCGATTGGGGCGGTATCTTTCCTTG
>CAKSEH010000005.1 GCA_934446475.1 uncultured Eubacteriales bacterium
TAAAACAAAACGGAACGTTTTAAATGCGAATGCATTTCGTCGGCTGTGAAACGCCGACGGTTTTAGGTTATTATAACATAAAACCAAAGGTCGAAGAGCTTTGTGGCGGCTTTGCCGCCCGCCGCAGCGAAGTGCGGCGATTTTATAGTTTCAATGTTCTAAAACAAAACGGAACGTTTTAAATGCGAATGCATTTCGTCGGCTGTGAAACGCCGACGGTTTTAGGTTATTATAACGCCATTCAGGCAAAAAAGCAACGGTTTTATCTGCGTCGGGCCGATAAAACCGTCTGCCGTTTCTTTAATGTTTACTTAATATCCGAAGAATCGCCTGAAAAATTTTCGGTTCTGTCGCTTATTATATATCTCGGTCTATGTTTAACCTCCATATATATCTTACCTATATATTCTCCGAGCACGCCGGTACAAATAAGCTGAATTCCTCCGATAAAGCAAATCACGCAGATTATACTTGCCCACCCTGCAACCGTATATCCTGCAATGTGAGCACAAAGCGCCCAGATTATACCGATAAACCCGAGAATCGAAACAATTATGCCCGAAAGTGAAATAAGCTGTATCGGTTTATTACTCAAATTTGTTATCCCCTCAAAGGCAAGCGCAAACATTTTTCTTACAGAATAGTGACTTTTTCCTGCAAGTCGCTCGTGCCTTTCATAATAAACCGAGGTGCTTTTGAAGCCAACTAACGGAAACATCCCTCTGAGAAAAAGATTAACTTCCTTAAAATTTGCAAATTCCTTTAAAACCCTTGAGGAAACAAGCCTGTAATCGGAATGATTGTAGACAACATTTGCACCGAGAAAATTAAGCGTTTTATAGTAGCTCTGTGCGGTAAATCTTTTAAAAAACGAATCCGTGCTGCGATCACTCCTTACGCCGTATACAATTTCGCATCCCGAATCGTAAGAAATGACCATATCTCTCATAACACGGATATCATCCTGCCCGTCACAATCAACAGATATTGTTATATCGCATTTGTCCTTAGACTCCATAAGTCCGGCAAGGAGCGCATTCTGATGACCTCTGTTGCGGCTTTGCCTTATACCTGCAAAATGTCCGTCTGAATTTGAAAGGCGGCTTATAATTTCCCAAGTGGAATCTGAGCTGCCGTCATCAACAAACAGTATTCGGCTTTCCGGGCTTATGAGTTCTTCTTCTATAAGCTCGTTAAGTTGTTGTAAAAACATAGGTGCGGTTATAGGCAGCACCTCTTCTTCATTATAACACGGTATAACAATATAAAGGCTCGTCGTTTTCATAATTTTCTCCCGTTTGTTTAACAATACTTTGATTATAGCATACCGAATTTAATAACACAAGATGTGCTTTTAGCGCTGATTTTTAAAACTTGAATTTAAAGTTTACTTATAAACGCCTTCCGAAATATCGAAAGACACGGCGGCAATATTCAACATACGGCTTGCCGAAAGTCTCCTTTAAACATCGTTCCTCCCGCAAAATCCGGAAATACAGCATAGCTGTTGCAAAGAGCGAGAAAAAGGCGTTAAGGAAATTAAAATACATCAATAAAACACCTATATACATAAAATCAAAATCGAGAAATGCGGGATTTCGGCTGTATTTGTAAATTCCTGTTGTGATAAGTTCGGTTTTATCCTTATCAGGTATACCTGCTCTCCAACTGTCTTTCATACATACGACCGAAAGCAAAAAATACCGTCCGCACAAATAGGTACCCAGGCATTTTCCGCCGGAATATATTCGATAAAGCATTTTCCCCGTTCCGCACTTCGATAAAAAACGAGACCTTCATCGAGTCTCTGCTTTATCCATTCCTTTTTTGCTACGCTCTGCTTGCCCGACATAGCGCAGCATATATGCTCACTGTCGATATTGTCTTTTGTGATTTTTATATAATTCATAAGATAGCCGCCATTTTTGTGTAAATCAAGCATTAGGCACCGATATTGTAACCATTATAACCGTCAGGCGATATACTGTCAACCTGCCGCTGTAAATCCGATTTTTTTATTTCTTGTTTTTTATGTTTCAATATGTTATTATTATCCATAAATCCACCAACAACACAGTAGGAGGAGAAAAATGAATAATTTTTACATTTTAAATGAGCTTGACAGTACCGCCGGTTCGGGCGAAAAAAACCTTAACGCAATAAGAGAGGCGCTCAAATTTGCGGTATCAAACGGATATGACGGACTGAAACTGCCTTTCGGTGAATATGAAGTATACAACAGTAAGGCTCTTAAAAATTACGGCGATATGATAAGCGGCAGACTTTCTCCGCTTGACTACAAAAAATTTGCCGATAATGAAGTGAAAAACACTGCTTTTGAACTTAAAGGTCTTGAAAATTTTATATTTTCAGGCGACGACACCGTTTTAAAATTCAACGGTCTCATAGCTCCTTTTGATATCAGTTTCTGTAAAAATGTCAGGCTTAAAAGGATAACCGTTGACTGGATAGATGTTCCTTATTTCACAGCCGATGTTATTTCAAAAAATAATAACAGGATAGTTATACTTCCGCATTCCTCTTATAATATAAACGGCGGCGAACCCGTAGTTTCAATACAGGATATTGATATGAAAACGGGCGCTCAGGGCGGTATGTCGCTTTTTGAAAATATATCGAGTATTAAAAATGAGGACGGGATTTACAGCTTTACCTGCGATGAGCCTGATAAGGTAAAGGTCGGAAAATCTCTCATTTTAAGGTATATATATAATTTTGCTCCGGCAATACATATATATCGAAGTGAAAACATAACCTTTGAAGATATAACCCTTAAGGCCGCTCCGGGAATGGGGATTATAGGTCAAAAGGTGCATAACATTAACCTTTACAGACTGACTGTAAAGCCCTCGCAAGGAAGAGTAATGTCTACAAATACAGACGCAACACATTTTATAAATTGCAGTGGAACAATAAATATCAACACCTGTTACTTTGAAGGTATGGGCGACGATGCTACAAATGTTCACGGATTTTATCACATTATAAGAAAAATTGAAGGCAGCAGAGTTTATACCGAGCAGACTCAAACTTCACAGGACGGCATTGACATTACATTTGATGCGGGACACGAAATAGAGCTTGTAAGTTCAAGAACACTTAAATCTTATCGTAACGCAAAAGTTCTGGATAGCGGATTTGACAGTATTTCCGGTCTTTATTATGTTGAGCTTTCAAATAAAGATGCCGCTGCCGCCGTTATAGGCGACTGCATAGCAAGCGCAACGGAAATAGCGTCGCTCAATTTTGAAAATTGCGTTGCAAGAAATTTAAGAGGCCGTGGTATACTCGTTCAAACACGGAACGTAACTGTTAAATGCAATTTGTTTGAAGGATGCACGGGCGAAGGAATTCACATATGCACCGAAACCGGTTGGTGGGAAAGCATATCGACAAAGAATATCAAAATAAGCGAAAACCGCTTTATAAATTGCGGATTCGGAACAACAAAATACTGCGACGCCGTGGCAGTTGTCGTATCCACAAACGCTCCCGAACAAACACCCGGTGTTCACCGTGATATAACCATAAACGGAAATGAAATAATAGGCAAAAACAAGCCGTTCCTTATTACCTGCGCCGACGGAGTCCGAATCTTTGATAATAAGATCGCCTGTGAAAACGAAACTGTTATTCAAAACAGTGAAAATATTGATATTCACGATAACAAAATCATTAAATACAGCGATGCGTTTTATATTCATCCGGCTGTATTTGCGGTTAGAGATAACTATTTGATTATGCAGCCTGCAACTGAAAACTGTCTGTTTTCGGTTGATGTTGACGGTGAAATTTTCACAGATGAGATAAACGGAATAAAACGTTCATCCTGCCCCGTTCACTGCGTAACCGTACCGCAAGAGAAACTTGACCGTGCCGGAGAATACACGGTAATAACAAGAAGGGTTATTGAGCGCACTCATAACACTCCGCCGTGCGACAGGAAAACGGTTTCCCGTAAATACAAATTTTACCCTGTTCCCGATAAAAACCCAAGATGTTATTATATTGCGGATTCTCACGGTTTTACAAATCTTTCAATAAACGCAGCAAAGGTATTCGGGGAGATAGATTTTCTTATATTAAACGGCGATATTCAGTGTCACAGTGACGAAATCAAAGATTTTCTTCTTCCCTTTGAGGTTGCTTCCGAACTTACGGGCGGCGAAAAGCCTGTGCTTTTTCTGAGAGGTAATCACGAAACTATCGGTCAGTTTGCGGAAATAATGAATGATTATATCCCGACGGACAATCAAAAAACCTACTTCACCGCAAGAATTTCAAAGCTTTGGTTTTTATGTCTTGACTGCGGTTGCGACCACAGGGATGAATTTCCCGAGTATTCGGGTACTATGGCTTGCCACGAATTCAGAGAAAAGCAAATTGACTTTATAAAATCGGTTATAGACAATGCGAAAAATGAATATGACGCACCGGATGTTAAAAATAAAATTGTTCTGTGCCACGTTCCTTTTACCGACCATCTCACCGGCAAATGCCCCGAAGAACCTGAAATATACTCAAAATGGCAAACTTTAATTTCCGAAAACATAAAGCCCGACTTAATGATATCGGGTCATATGCACGAATACAGCGTTCATAAAAACGGCAACTTTCCACTGATAGTAGCATCGGAAAGACATCTTGACGATTTTGGGGGAACAGGATTTGTTTTTTCGGATAGTAAGATAACGGCTTTATTTACATCAAGCACAGGTGAAGCCAAAGAAAAAACAATTTTTAAACTTACCTGAGAATATAGCCGCAACAGACTTATTCTGTTGCGGCTATGCTTATTTTTTATGGCGCATTCGATAAAATTTCGGTGCAATACCTACACGGTTCTTAAAAACCTTTGAAAAATAAAGCGGGTCCGAAAATCCGCAGGAAATCGCAGTTGCCTTTACAGACAAGCCCGATGCCAAAAACTCGCTTGCCCTGCTTATTCTGTAGTTTATAATATATTCCCCGGCAGACATACCGCAGGATCTTATAAAACAGCGATGCATTGTTGTACGGCTTACACACAGAACATTTAAAATATCGGAAACTTTAAAATCACTTTTACGGTAATTTGCCTCTATAAGCATACAGGCAACGGCAAAATAATCCTCGTGACCGTTTTTTATCCTGTTGGGAAAAATGTCAGCATACATTCCGAGAAGTGCAATCGCAAGACCTTTGGCGGTATTCGTATTTTTGGAGCGAAAATCATTTTTGCGGAGCATTTCAAATATCGGAAGTATCCGTTTTGGGTCTATAAAACCTATTATGGTTTCATCGTTTGAATATTTTATTTTACTGAGCATATCCGAACATCTGCCGTACCTAAATTCAATCCAGGTGTATTTCCAAGGATCTTTTTCGTCCGGATAATACCTTACATAATCCATAGGTCTGATAACAAAGCTCTCCCCTGCACTTACGGTATATGATTTCGAATTGCATATAAATGTACCCTTACCCCTGATAACATAATGTATTATATAGCAGGTCCTCATTCCGGGACCGAACGAATGCATATCACTGCAATCCTGTATGCCGGCATATATCAAATCTTCTCCGCAACTTAACATATAAACACCTCAAATGAAACAAATTTACATATTTTTGCAACAAAATACTATACCAAAATTTAAAAAATTACCATATAATCATTTTACAACATTTTGTTTCGGAGGTCAATTATATGTTAAAAAACACACCGCCTATGGGTTGGAATTCGTGGAATACATTTGCCGCAGATATCAGTGAACGGTTGATTTTTGACACTTCCGATGCACTGGTAGAAAGCGGACTTTCAAAGGCAGGATACGAATACATAGTTATTGATGATTGCTGGGCGCTCAAAGAGCGAAGCAGCGAAGGAAAACTTGTTGCGGATCCTGAAAAATTTCCAAACGGTATGAAAGCGGTTGCAGACTACATTCACTCAAAAGGTCTTAAATTCGGTATGTATTCCTGTGCCGGAAATCTGACCTGCGCAGGATACCCCGGAAGTTACGAACACGAATTTGAAGACGCAAAAACATTTGCCGAATGGGGCGTTGATTATCTTAAATACGATTATTGTTACCACAACAATATCATACACGGCAAGTATCTTTACAGGCGTATGGGGCTCGCTCTTAAAAACTGCGGCCGTGACATACTTTTCAGCGCCTGTTCGTGGGGCGCCGATAACACGGCGGAATGGATAAGAGAAACAAGTGCCGATATGTGGCGTTCAACCGCAGATATCGTTGATAACTGGAACTCGATAAAATCGCTTGTTAATGAGCAGGAAAGTATTTTCCCTTACGGAGGAATAAACTGTTTCAACGATATGGATATGTTGGTTGTAGGAATGTACGGTAAAGGTCACGTTGGACTCGGCGGTATGAATGACACGGAATATAAGACGCACTTCACATTATGGGCGCTGTTCGGTTCCTCTCTTATGATAGGCTGCGACATAAGAAATTTGGGGGAAGAGGCGTATGATATCCTTACAAACTCCGAACTTATAAGAATAAATCAGGACCGTGACTGTCGCCAGGTGTTCAAAATATCGAATGTATGGGGTGCGTCAGGATATGCAAGATACCTTGAAAACGGCGATATCGCAGTAGGCCTTTTTAATTTCGGCGACGAATCCGTTTTTGCAAAAATGAGCGCCGATGAACTCGGTATTCCCGAAAGCACGGGAAAAACAATTGTTATGCACGAATTGTGGACCGGAAATGCCGAACAGCTGAAAAACGGATCTTTTATGCACAAAATCGAACCGCATAGCTGTCTTGTTTACCGCTGCGAAGTGACGGATCTATGACACAGATGTTTTGTGTCTGCTGCGGAAATAAACTTGAATATAATGATATCGGAGCGCATAAAAAATTTATCAACCGAGGCAGCAAGGAATTTATGTGCATAAAGTGTCTTGCAAAGGAATTCGGAGTTTCGGAAAAACTTATAAATGATAAAATCGAGTACTTTAAGAATATAGGTTGTACGCTTTTTATATAGTTAAAAACATCTCAGCTTAGCTGAGATGTTTTATTTTTAAAGTATTATGCAAACAAGCCCGTTACAACCGTCGTTAATGACACGTTCAATGGTTTCCTGAACTCTCATTCTTGCATCAACAGGCATTCTTGCAAGCTTTGTGTGCAAACCTTCGTTAACAAGCTCGTGGAGCGATTTTCCGAAAATATTGGAATCCCATATCTTTTCGGGCTGCTCCTCAAATTCACTGAGCAGATACATAACAAGATCCTCAGACTGCTTTTCGCTTCCGACTATCGGGCTTACCTCTGTTGTTATATTGGCCTTCATAAGATGTATCGAAGGAGCAGAAGCCTTGAGTCTGACACCGTATCTTCCGCCCTGTTTTACTATCTCGGGCTCTTCAAGGGTAAGTTCGCTGATCTCAGGCATAACTATGCCGTATCCTGTAGCCTCAACCTCATCAAGCGCATCCTTTACACGCATATATTTTTTCTTTATATCCGCAAGTTCCTCTATAGAAGACATAAGCTCTCTGTCATCGGCAATATTAAGCCCGGTCGTTTCGGAAAGCACTTTATAAAACAACGGTTTTTTAATACCGATATCTATAACTGCGCTTCCGTGTCCCAAATCAATGGAACGAACGCTTATTCCCTCTACATTTTCGCTGTTTTCAAAAGCAGATTCAAAACCGTTTATATCTCGTATATGCTTTATGTTTACAGCGGCTGACTTAATCGAATCCGTAAGGTCTTTTCTCAGCCAGTGTTCAACCGGCAGTGTGTTTATCCACATAGGGAAATCTATGCATATTTCCTTGACCGGAAATTCAAACAAAAGTCTTGAAAGTATTCTCTTTATATCATTTTCGGAAAGCTCAAGACAGTTTACCGGTATTACGGGAACTCCGTATTTATCCGTAAGTCTTGCAGCCGTTGCGGCAGACTCATTTGAATCGGGATACATACAGTTAAGAAGAACTATAAACGGTTTATCGATTTTTTTAAGCTCATCAATTATCCGTTCTTCCGCCTCTTCATATTCCTCTCTCGGAATATCGCTGATACTGCCGTCCGTGGTTATAACAAGACCTATTGTGGAATGCTCGTTTATTACCTTTTGCGTTCCTATTTCAGCCGCCATATTAAACGGTATCGGTTCCTCATACCAGGGGGTACGCACCATTCTGGGTTGATCGTTTTCTATGTATCCGAGAGCGCTCGGAACTATATACCCTACGCAATCCACCAAGCGGACATTCATCGTTGCATTGTTATCTATGCAAATCTGAGCTCCTTTTTCGGGAACGAATTTCGGCTCTGTTGTCATTATCGTTCTTCCGGAGGAAGACTGCGGTAATTCATCATTAGCCCGCTCTTTAAGATATTCTTCCGGAATATTCGGCAGCACCATCTTTTCCATAAACTGTTTTATAAATGTTGATTTTCCGGTGCGAACGGGACCAACAACGCCGATATAAATATCTCCGCCGGTTCTTGCGGCTATATCCTGGTATATACTTGCATTTGCCATAAAACTATTCCTCCGAAGCTTTAAATTTCCGACTTTTCGGCACCAACTGTTAAATAATTATGTTCGATATTATTTTTGTATGACAAACTCGATGATTTTTCTTGACATTTTATATTGTCAATTTTATAATGAAGGCAAATCTAAGGAGGGGTTTTATGGATATTTATATGCGTCTGCCGAAAGGAAGAGCTAAGGTCTTTACATTAAGCTTTGATGACGGCGTGTATCAGGACAGCAGGCTTATCGAACTTATGAAAAAATACGGCATAAAAGGAACATTTAATCTCAACGCAGCGGGTCTTTTAAAGGATTCATATAAAGGCAAAAAAGATTATAGCGGGCGTATGAACAAGGAAGAGGCCGTAAAGCTTTTTAAAGACAGCGGACAGGAGATTGCGCTTCACGGTTATTATCACGACCAACTTCACGGTATACCTACCTGCGTTGAACTTTCCGAAGCTCTGAAAGAAAGAGAATTGCTCGAAGAACTTTTCGGCACTGTTGTGCGTGGTATGGCATATCCTTACGGAGGCTACACCAAAGCAACAATAAAGGCACTTAAAGCGGCAGGGATAGTCTATTCAAGAATTGTTGACGAAACCCAACATTTTAATATACCGATAAACGGCGGAGATGAATGGTATGAACTTGCTCCAACCTGTCATTTTTCTTCGGATAATATTCTTAAATATGCCCGGGATTTTATAGAAGCAAAACCTTTCGTTTTTCCGGAGCTGTTTTATGTATGGGGCCACAGTTATGAATTTGACCGGAACAACGGCTATGATAAAATGGAAAGCCTGCTTAAAGCGGTATCGGGTTATGACGATATTTGGTATGCGACTAACATTGAAGTATATGACTATTTTAAAGCCTACAGCCGCTTACAATTTACATCAAAGGGAAATGCAGTCCATAACCCCAATGCATCAAGCATTTGGCTTTCAAGATGTGAACAGACTTATGAAATAAAACCCGGTGAAACCGTTGTTTTTGAAAGGAGCTGTGAAATATGAATATTAAAAGTTATTTTATTCGTTTTCCAAACGGCTGCAAAAATGCCGTCACTTTCAGTTATGATGACGGTTCGGTCCACGATATAAGGCTTGCTCGAATTTTTAAAAAATACAACATAAAAGCAACCTTCAATCTTAACAGCGGGCTTATGGCAAGGGATGAAACACAAGGAAACATAAACGGCAGACTGACTCTGAGACAGGCAAAGGAACTTTTTAACGACCCGATTTTCGAGGTTGCCTGTCACGGTTATAATCATATAAGACTTGATTCCTTTCCGCCGTCATACGCTGTTAATGAGATAGTTAAAGATAAGGAAATGCTGGAAGATTTATTTGAAAGACCTATAAGAGGGCTTGCGTATCCGTACGGTTCAAACAACACCAAAGGACTTGACGAAGCATTGTCTGCCGCAGGAATTGCCTACGGAAGAACTGTTAATTCAACCGGAAAATTTGATATTCCGTTATCCGATGAAAATTGGCTCCATCTTGATCCTACCTGCCATCATAACGACAAAAATCTTCTTACCTTTGCAGATGCTTTGATTGAAAACACTGACGAAAGATACCCCCTGCTCTTTTATGTTTGGGGACACAGCAACGATTTTGAATTAGGCGGAAACTGGGAGATTATTGAAAATCTCTGTAAAAAAATCGGAAACCGTAACAATATATGGTATGCGACAAATATTGAAATTTACGATTATTTTGACGCTTTCAATAATCTCATAACAAGCGCCGCACTGACAAGAATTTATAATCCTTCCGCTATTCCGGTTTGGGTGCAGATTGACGGTAAAACAATTAAAATCAATCCCGGCGAAACGGTAGAAACCATATAAAGACAAAAAACATTTATCCGCTCCTCAGTGACCTATCTCTGAGTGGGCGGATTTTTGTTTAACTTCTATTATTTTGTTTCTTTATTATTACTAAAAGGTTTCCGTCGCAGTAAGGAAAATTTCATTTAAAAAAGGGCTTGCAAATGCAAGCCCTTTTCTTGGTGGAGACGAAGAGGATCGAACTCTCGACCTTACGGATGCGAACCGTACGCTCTCCCAGCTGAGCTACGCCCCCATAACAAAGATATGATACCACTTCTTGCAAAAAATATCAAGCATTATCGTAACATAATTTTGTAACATTTGAAAAAAGTGTTTATATTTTATTTAAAAATACCGCAAGCCGGCGCAAAAGAGCCGACATATACTTAAGTTAAAGCAAAGGAGAGATGATTGATTGTATGGCAAACATTTACACTTTCAGCAGGACTGAAAACAAATATATACTGAGTAATGAAATTTACGAAAAACTGATGAGCGATATAATCGGCAGACTTACACCTGACAGCTATTTTAACAGCACTGTTTACAGTTTATATCTTGATACAGAAGATAAACAATTGATAAGAGGTTCTATCGACGGTGGGATATACAAAGAAAAACTGCGTATAAGAGCATATGACGATACCGCAATAAAGGGAGATGTTTTCCTTGAAATAAAAAAGAAATATGACGGTGTCGTATATAAAAGGCGAATTTCCGCTCCGATCGGTGATTTAAAAAAATACCTGTATCACGGTGTAAAACCGGAAGATTCGCAAATTATGAATGAAATAGATTATGTACTGAACTTTTACGGTAAGCTTACGCCATCGATGCTTATAACATACGACCGTCTTGCTTTTGTTTCAAGGGATGACAAGAATTTACGGATAACATTTGACAGAAATCTCCGTTATAAAACCGATAATATGCTGTTATACGGAAAATGTGACGGTGAACAAATACTGAGTTCAAATGAAATTATAATGGAGATAAAGTCGGCAAACGCAGTACCGTTATGGTTGTGCTCCGCATTGGACAGACACGGTTTGTTCCCCGTTTCGTTTTCTAAATACGGCACTGCCTTTAAAATAAATAATACCGGGCTCAAAGGAGAAATAAAAAATGCAAGCAATTTTTGAATCTATAACAAACGGAAATATCGAACTTAAAACCTATCTTATCTGCATAGGAACCGCTTTGCTTTGCGGTCTTATAACATCTGCGATATCGCTTTACCGCTCGCAAACAGGCAAAGGATTTGCAATATCGCTTTTGCTTTTGCCGCCTGTTGTCGCAACTGTTATAATGATGGTGAACGGAAATCTCGGAACCGGAGTTGCCGTTATGGGTGCCTTCTCCCTTATAAGATTTCGCTCGGTGGCGGCTAAGGCAAAAGATATTGTTTTAATATTCATAGCTATGACATCGGGGCTTGCCTGCGCTGCAGGGTATGTTGGTATCGCCGTCTTATTTACAGTTTTTGTAAGTATAATAACGGTTATCGCAACGTTGATCCCGCTAAAAAGAGAAAACTTATACGAACTTAGAATAACAATTCCCGAAGGACTTAATTTAAACGGTGTATTTGACGAAGAATTCAACGAATACACTTCAAATAATAAGCTTATAAAAGTTAAAACTTCAAATATGGGCACTTTGTATAAACTTTTGTATACAGTAGAACTTAAGGATGTTTCAAGGCAAAAAGAACTTATTGACGCTCTGAGATGCAAAAACGGAAATCTTGAAATATCACTGTGCAAAGCATCGGAAGGTTGTGATGAATTATGAAAATCAAAAAAATTGTTTCAATAATCTGCGTTATTTCAATTCTGTTAACGTTTTCTGCCTGCGGCTCAAAGAAAAGCGAAAGTCAGACAGATATTACGGCAAAATCTGCGGATACTTCAAAAATGGATTTCACTTTTACCGACCGTGACCTTGACTCAAGCTATGATGAATCCAAATCAACCAAAATAACATTTTCATCCGAGAGCGTTACAATAAACGGAAGCGGTGCGAGCAAAAGCGGAACAACGGTCACATTAAATAAATCCGGTATCTATATTTTTTCAGGTTCATCAAGTAACGGTATGATAAAAGTTGAGGCAGGTACTTCGGACAAAATACAGATCGTATTAAACGGTCTTGAGTTGACCAAAAAGGACAATGCCGCAATTTATGTCAAAAGTGCGGATAAGGTATTTTTAACAATTGCCGAAAACAGCAAAAATACTATATCAGACGGTTCGGAATATACCTCAACGGATGAGAGTACAAACATTGACGCCGCTATTTTCAGCAAATCCGATTTAACGATAAACGGTTCGGGCAGTTTGTCGGTAAACGGCAATGCAAAACACGCCGTTGTTTCAAAAGACGACCTCGTTATAACGGGAGGAAAAATCTCTGTATCTTCAAAAAATGTAGGACTTTGCGGCAAGGATTGTATAAAAATCGCAAAAGAAGCCGATATAACGGTAAACTCCGGTACCGACGGACTTCGCTCCGATAACAGTGAAGATACCGCCAAAGGATACATTTATGTTGAGGGCGCAGCCTTGAATGTAACATCGGGAAATGATGCATTACAGGCACAGACCGTTCTTAAAATATCCGACGGAAGCTTCTTGCTTAACTGCGGAGGAGGAAGTAAAAATGCCTCAACTAAGTCAAACGGCGAAAAAAATCCCGACTGGGAGTTTGGTAAAAACAACGTCAGCGCCGACAATGACGAGTCAGCCAAGGGACTTAAGGCAGGTTCGGACATTATACTAAGCGCAGGCACATTTGGTATAGATTCCGCAGACGACAGCATACATTCAAACAATTGCATAAATATATCGGGCGGCACATTTAATCTTTCGTCGGGTGACGACGGCATCCACGCAGATTCTGCACTGGAAATTTCAAACGGAACCATTGATATTAAAAAGAGCTACGAAGGACTTGAAAGCAATGAAATTTCGATATCGGGCGGAAACATCAAAGTCAAGGCTTCGGATGACGGCTTAAATGCCGCAGGCGGAAACGACTCTTCCTCCGTTGGCGGCACACCCGGTGAAAACAGCTTTTCGGGCTCAAATTCAAAAATCAGTATTAAGGGTGGATACCTCTATGTTGACGCTTCCGGCGACGGAATAGATTCAAACGGCTCTGTTTATGTAAGCGGAGGAACGGTTATAGTTTGCGGCCCCGCAAGCAACGGAGACAGCGCTCTCGACTATGACGGTGAAGCGACTGTTACGGGCGGCGTATTTATAGCTCTCGGAAGTTCCGGTATGGCACAAGGCTTTAAAACGGCAGAAAACCAGGGCGCTATACTTTATAACTTCTCAGCACAAAGCTCAGGTACTGTTTTTGCATTATGTGACGCCGACGGAAAAGCGATAGCAGCACTGAAGTGCGAAAAAGAATACTCTTCGGCTGTAATTACAGCACCTGAAATCGACAACTCATCAAGCTATACTATTGTTACGGGTGCCCGGGTATCCACTCTTGATGAAAACGGTTTTGCTCATAATGCCGCTTGTTCGGGCGGAACAACTGTTGCAACCGTTAAGATGAGCAGCTATGTATACACGTCATCAGGCGCAGGAATGAATAATGCTCAAAACCCAAATAACGGCGGCGATAACCGCCCCGATAATAACGGTACGCAAAGACCTTCTGCTCCTCCGGACGGCGGAAATAATAAGCGTTAAAAAGTAAGATAGAAAAGTTAAAAAAGTATGACAACGGCTGTGAAAATCAAAATATTCACCGCCGTTGTCAAAACATATTATAAAAAATTATTGCGATTTGCAGATAGACCGAAACTTACGCTCAGCGCCTTGTCCACCATATCCATATGGCCCGTATCAAGCGTTCCCATTTTCTCTTTGAGCCTTTTTTTATCTATAGTGCGGACCTGTTCAAGCAACACTATTGAATCTTTTGAAAGACCGCAACCGTCTGCTCTCAACTTTATATGAGTAGGCAAATTACTTTTCTCCTGTTGGCTTGTTATTGCTGCGGCAATAACAGTCGGACTGTAACGGTTGCCTACATCGTTTTGAACTATAAGTACAGGCCTTACCCCGCCTTGTTCGGAACCTACAACAGGGCTTAGGTCTGCATAATAGATTTCTCCCCGTTTAATATTCATTGTTATTTCACACTCCGAAAAATGTTTACAAACTTATTTTTACCCTTTTTTGCTTTTTATAAACAAAAGGCAAAATTTTATTTTCAATATATTTTATGTGGACAAAAAAATAGTGTGAAACACAAGTGTATAAAAAGAGAGCTGTAAAAAAGCAAAAGTTTTTTACAGCCCATTTAAATTTTACCTATTAAAACATTCTTACGATCGCTGTTATGATAATAAAAACTCCGAAAAGCAATCTATATATTGCAAAAACCTTAAAACTTCCCTTTTTAAGATAGGTCATAAGGAATTTTATTACTAGCATTCCGGATATAAAGCTTGAAATAATTCCTGCAAAAAAGCTTGCGTTTAATGTAAAATCCTTAATAGAAAGCAACACTGCGGCAGCCACTATGGGAGCCGAAAGCAAAAATGAATACTTAGCTGCGCTTTCACGGTCAACCTTAAGACCTCTTGCAACGGTCATAGTAATACCGGATCTTGAAACACCGGGTATTGCGGCTGCAAGGGCCTGCGATACGCCTATTAAAAATGCCTGCATAAAATTCATTTTCTTATAGCTGACACTTGATTCACAGTTTTTATCAACAAGATAAAGAACTATACCCATAACTATAAGGGCAACCGAAATGATCACCATTTCCACATTAAGATTGCCGCCGATAAGTTTATCCATTCCCTTTTCAAGAAGCATACCTATAACACCTGCGGGTATCGTTGCAATAACTATGTACCAAAATACTCTGCCCTGTGTTGATCTTTCCTTTTTGACTACAGCTCTTACTCCGCCGCTTATCAGCTCTATCCAATCTTTATAAAAATATATCAGAATAGCAAGCAATGTCCCCGAATGAAGAGCTAAATCAAATGAATCGGAAATATTATCCCATTTAAAAAGCCACGGAAAAATATTAAGGTGTGCAGAACTTGAGACGGGCAGGAACTCAGTAAGTCCCTGCACAAGTCCCAAGAAAACGGAACGCAAAATTTCAACCATTATTTATCCCCCTTGCAAATCAGCTTATAATTTCTTTGTAAAGCCTTATATAAGCATTTGCAGAAGCAGCCCAGCTGTTATTGCAGTTCATACAACGTTTTCTGAGTATATCCCAACCGTCTTTATCGCTGTATCCCTCAAGGGCACGCCATACGGCGTTCTCCATCTCGTGGGCATTGTAATTGGAAAAAGTAAATCCGTTGCCCTCACCGTCGCCGCTGTCAGAAACAGTGTCGTTAAGTCCCCCTGTCTGACGGACAATGGGAACCGTACCGTATCTGAGAGCGACCATTTGGGCAAGACCGCAAGGTTCGCTCATACTCGGCATAAGGAACATATCCGCACCGGCGTAAATTTTATGGGCAAGCATCTGATCAAAGCCGAGCTTAAGGGCGCATTTACCGGGATACCGCTTAGACATTTCATAGAAAAATGTTTCGTATTCCCACTCGCCGGAGCCTAAGATCACAAACTGCAGATCGGCACGCATCATTTCCTCAAAAACACATTTTATCAGGTCTATACCTTTATGTCTTACAAGTCTTGTTACTATACCGATGAGCGGAACTTCGGCATTTTCGTTAAGTCCCATTTCCCTTTGAAGGGCAAGCTTATTTAAGGTTTTACCGCTCATATCATCGGCGCTGTAATTATTATAAATCTGAATATCGTGCTCTGGGTCATAAACATCATAATCTATTCCGTTTACGATTCCGGTAAGTTTGAAGGTGAATTGCTTTAATATATTGTCAAGTCCGTGTGAATAGTAAGGGTCAAGAATTTCACGGGAATATGTCGGGGAAACGGTAGTAACCTTATCGGAACACTGAATAGCGCCCTTCATAAGGTTTATACAATCGTCATACTCGAGAATGCTCTCTCTGCCCTCCGGCATACCGAGAACATCACCGTAAATCTCTCTGCCGTATTTACCCTGATACTGAATATTATGAATAGTGAATACGGTTTTTATATTTCTGTATATATCCTCGCCTCTGTAAAATTCATTGAGGTATACCGGAATCATTGCCGTCTGCCAGTCATTGCAGTGTATTATGTCCGGCGTAAACCCTATATGGGGTATCATTTCAATAACAGCTCTTGAAAAGAATGTAAAACGTTCGGCGTCGTCATAATGACCGTACAGTCCGTCACGCTTAAAATAATACTGGTTATCTATAAAATAATAAATTACCCCGTTCATATGGGCTTCAAATATACCGCAGTACTGCCTTCTCCACGAGACGGGAACGGTGATACTGCAAATAAAATTCATCTTATCTTTTAATTCCTGCGGAATACAGCTGTAAAGCGGAATTACAACCCTGCATCCGACAAGGCGTTTTCTGAGCGCCTTCGGAAGTGCGCCCGCAACATCGGCAAGTCCGCCGGACATAGCAAACGGATAGGCTTCACCCGAAGCAAATAATACCTTCATAATATAACTCCTTTAATTTATACGATCTGATTTTTCTTTACAAAAAATGCTTTATCCGAACTGCCGCTTAACACCATATTTTCGCCTATAACCGCATTTTTATCGCAAATCACATTTGAAAGTTTGGCGTTATCAGCCACAGCTACGCTCTGCATAAGGATGCTGTTTTCAACAACAGCATCTCTCTCAACGGTAACGCCTCTGAACAGGATACTGTTCCTGACGGTTCCGTTTATAATGCAGCCGTCTGCAATGAAACTGTTTTGAACGGTTGACTTTGTGCCGTATCGAGTGGGCATATCATCTCTTGTTTTTGTATAAACGGGGCGCTGCGGATTAAACAGGTCTTTCCTTACATCTGCGCTTAAAAGGCGCATATTGGCATTAAAATATTCTCTTGCGGAATCTAAAACACAGGCATAGCCCTTATGACAAAATCCGTAAATTTTAAGTGAATCAACCCTCGGAGCAAGTATGCCGCTGTAAATATCGAGAGCGTCGGTGTCATATGCGTTTTTGACAAGTTTCACGAGAACATCGGTTTTGAAAACCGCTACTCCGAGACTGTGATTGCATACTTTATCGGTATCCTCGGGAAAATCGATACTTTTTATCCGACCGTCACCGTCAAGCTCCATAGTCATCGTATCGGGGAATTTTCTCGGGAATTTGCCGTTGTGATAAACAACGGTAACATCGGCATTTTTTTCGATATGTTCGGAAATTGCAGCCGATATATCAATATTTGCAACTATTGAAGATTCGGAGATAACTATATATTCCGCACCGGAACGGGTAATAAAATCCATAGAGTTAACCAGAGCTTCTACATATCCGTTATATCTTTTGGCTCCGCTTATATTATACGGCGGAAGGAGCCTTAAACCACCGTTTTTACGATCAAGATCCCAGAATATGCCGTTACCTAAGTGATCCATAAGCGAGCGGTAATTTTCCTTTGTTACTATGCCCACATTAAATATTTTTGCATTCACAAGGTTGGAAAGAACAAAGTCTATAAGACGATATCTGCCGCCGAACGGCACTGATGCCATAGAACGCTGTTTTGTCAGTTTTCCGAGCAGTTCATCATGAGAATTGGCAAACACAAGAGCTGCCACAGCGGAAGTTCTCATATGCTCTCCCCCTCTCCGATATTTTCACAAATCATTTTCTTTGCCCCTACCGAGGCGTTTTTACCGACTGTTACGCCGTCGCCTATAACCGTAATGCCCCATTCTTCGTTTACATTCTGCGATGGCTCGGTGCCTACGCTTGCATTTTCCGATACAATTACATTTTCCGCTATAATCGCATATTTCACCTTGGCGCCCTTTTTTATTACGGCACCCGGCATAACAAGCGAATACTCAACCGAGGCTCCCTCCTCAACGGTCACATTTTCGAAAAGAATAGAGTAATCAAGTCTGCCGTAAACCTCGCACCCGTCAGTAATAAGGGAATTTTCAACCGAAGCGGTATCGGATATATACTGCGGCGGCAAAGTTCCGGTTCTTGAGTATATTTTCCAGTTGGGGTCGGACAGATTAAGGTTGATTTTCGGGTTTAAGAGATCAAGATTTGCCTCCCACAATGAATCGACCGTTCCGACATCCTTCCAATAATCCGAAAAGCGGTAAGCCATCAGCTTTTCCCCTGACGACAACATATCGGGTATAATATTTTTTCCGAAATCGTTTGAGGAATCGGGGTTGTTTTCATCCTCGGTAAGATATTTCTTAAGCTTATCCCACGAAAAAACATAAATACCCATAGAAGCGAGATTACTGCGGGGACTTTTTGGCTTTTCTTCAAATTCATAAATCGAACCGTCGGGATTGACGTTCATAATTCCGAATCTGCTTGCCTCGTCGATAGGCACTTCCATAACCGATACCGTGCAGGCAGCTCCCGACTGCGAATGCTCGTTTATCATATCGGAATAATCCATTTTATAAATGTGATCGCCTGAAAGAATAAGTACATAATCGGGGTCGTATCTCTCTATAAATCCGAGATTTTGATATATGGCATTTGCGGTTCCTTTATACCAATCGCCGCCCTTTTGTCCCTGGTAAGGCGGCAGTATATGCACTCCTCCGTCGGTCCTATCAAGATCCCAGGGTTTTCCCGAGCCTATATAGTCATTAAGCTCAAGCGGTCGGTACTGAGTAAGTATCCCCACTGTATCAATACCAGAATTAGCGCAGTTAGAAAGAGGAAAATCTATAATTCTGTATTTTCCTCCGTAGGGCACGGCAGGCTTTGCGAGCTTACCCGTCAACACGCCGAGTCTGCTCCCCTGTCCTCCGGCAAGGAGCATAGCAACGGTTTTTTTCTTAGTCACAGTAACATCTCCTATTAGTTAATTGCGTTTCCGAAAAGGCTTAATACAGAAGGCTGTATTTCGTATGCGGAAAGCTTTTATTTTTTTCTGTTTTGTGTTTTCCGTTTAGCCGGAACTTTATAATATGTCACCGAAAGTGGTGGAATATCAAGTGAAACGGAATTATCATATCCGTGCATCGGAACTTTTTCGCTTTTATAGCTAAGTAAAGTGTCGTCGCTGCCGCCGTACTTTTTAAGATTGCTTGAGAGCACCTGTTTATATGTCCCGGGTGACGGAACGCCGATTCTGTAATCTGTCCGCCCGACGGGCACGAAATTGCAAACACATATAATTTCTTTACCCGCCTTATCTATTCTTCTGAATGCAATAATACTTTGTGAATTATCGTCATTCGATATCCACGAGAAGCCCTCCCAGGAATAGTCAATTTCATACAGCGGAGTGTTTTTAAGATAAAACAAGTTAAGATCTTTAACAAACGACTGCATTTGTTTATGAGCTTCATAATCAAGAATCAACCAATCAAGCTGCTGTTCATAATTCCATTCTATAAACTGGGCAAATTCCTGCCCCATAAACAGAAGTTTTTTTCCGGGATGTGCTGTCATATAAGCATAAAAAGCTCTGAGACTTGCAAACTTATCGTTATATTCGCCCGGCATTTTATTTATAAGCGAACATTTGCCGTGAACGACCTCATCGTGCGAGAGCGGCAAAATGAAATTTTCCGAAAAAGCATAAAAGAATGAAAAAGTAAGACAGTCGTGATTGTGTTTTCTGAAAAGCGGATCCAGCGACATATATCTTAACATATCGTTCATCCAGCCCATATTCCACTTGAAATTGAAACCGAGACCGCCGTCGTGCGGAGGTTTTGTTACAAGCGGCCACGCCGTTGACTCCTCCGCTATCATCATAACGGACGGATTTTCGGAAAATGCAGCTATATTAAGCTGCTTTAAAAATTCAACGGCCTCAAGATTTTCTCTTCCGCCGTAAGAATTAGCTATCCACTCGCCGTCACTTCTGCCGTAATCGAGATAAAGCATAGAAGCTACTGCGTCAACCCGTATACCGTCTATATGATATTCACGGATCCAAAAAAGCGCACTTGAAATTAAAAAGCTCATAACCTGCGGTTTGCCGTAATCAAATACCGCTGTTCCCCATTCTTTATGCTCTCCCTTTCTCGGGTCTGAATATTCATAACAGGGAGAACCGTCAAACCTGTACAGGCCGAACTCGTCCTTGGGGAAATGAGCCGGAACCCAATCCAGAATAACTCCTATTGAGTTTTCGTGCATAATATCAACAAACTGCGCAAAATCATCGGGAGTACCGTACCTTGATGTAGGAGCAAAATACCCTGTGACCTGATATCCCCAGGAACCTTCAAACGGATGCTCCGTGATCGGCATAAGTTCTATATGCGTATAGCCCATTTTTTTAACATAAGCCGACAATTCACGGGCAGCGGTTACATAATCGTATGTATTGCCGTCCTCATAACGCCGCCAGGAGCCTAAATGCACCTCATAGATATTAACCGGTTCGGCATATATATTTTTTTGCTTTTGTTCTTTTTGCCATTCTTCATCCTGCCAAATATGCTTTTTACTGCGATAAATTTTAGATGCGTTACCGGGAGCTGTTTCAAAATGTCTTGCATACGGATCGCTCTTAAGGACGGTTTTCCCGTCACTTGAAGTTATGGCATACTTATAATTATCAAAGTTTTTAACACCTGTTACCTTGCCCTCAAAAACGCCCTTTCCTACCTCGGTCAGAGGATTCGCCGAAGTATCCCAGGCGTTAAAGTCACCTACAACGCTTACGCTTTTTGCAGCCGGTGCCCACACCCTGAAAACAGCGGATTTTCCTTTTAAAAATGAGCCGAAATAGTTATAAAGATCGGTTTTTACCGACGTATCGAAATTATTTAAATATTCATCCATTATTTTTTCATTCCTTCCGGACCTGCAATAGATATTCTTTTATATTTATTATATCAAACTAATTTATGAATTTCAATAGTTTTTGTTATTTTTTGGAAATATATTTTGTAAACTTTTTGTCAAATTTATGAATTTTGCACAAATAATATAGGCGGTATATTACTAAGAATACAAACCCGATTTTATTGCTTATTTTTAAGGACTGTTTTTCTGTAAGGAGAAGGGTCGGTTGAAACAAGGATCGTTTCGGGTCCTATAACCTCTATTTCGCTCCAGGGAATGACAATATCGTTTTCTCTGCCGAAAAGACCGAAAAATTTCAAATTTCCGAAAATAATAAGTGAAGTTAAACTCCCGTTCTCGGTATCAAGTTCAATATCGGAAACAAAGCCGAGCACACTGCCGTCCGAAACACAGACTACTTGCTTGTTTTTAAGTTCATCTATCCTGCAGGTCATCAATTACGCACCTCAAAATAATATATGCTATTATAACAGCAAATATAAAAGAAAAACCCCGCATTTTGCGGAGTTTTTAAAATTTTTTAAATACCGAGGCCCTCGGTGCCGTTTTCCGACTGATTTTCGACATCAAGACCTAAATCTCTGCGCTTTTCAACATCCGCATCGGGATGCTCTCTGTAGTAAGGGTCAATAACATATTTTTTTATCGCAGGGAATGTAAAATACTGTATAAGCAGATATCTGAACGCAGGAAGTGTGAACATAGCTATCATAAGTTCCATCATTAAAACAAAGTATGTCGGGAAAAGCATAAGAACAGCTATATATATACCGTAAACCAATAAAATGCAAAGCGTACACAGAAGATTTTTGCCTATGTTTACAAAAACAAACTTAAAGCTGTTTGCGTAAAGCTGTTTAATTGTAAAATTAAAGGTTATCATCAAAGTCCATATGTAATATCCCATAACGAAAAACACAAAAGTAAGCGCTATTGTAATCCCGAGACCTATCGTGCCTATTGCGCCGCCCGATCTGAAATAAAAGAACAGACAAAACGCCAAAAGCGCAGTTATAAATGCGTTGATTATTCCTACGCATAACGATTGCTTGAGATTTTTCTTTATCGTTTCAAAAAAATCACTCAGACCGAAAGAGTGCCTGTCCCTTGCAATATTCCTTGTCACATTTGTAATTCCGGCAGCGGCAAGACCGTTTGTAAGCACCGGAAGCGATATTGCCGAAAAAACAAAATTTATTGAAGTGAATTTCCAGAAATTACGAAAAAAGGTCTCGAAAAAAACTATAAATGTTTTCTTTTTCGGCGCATCCTTTTCGATTCCCGGACCTTCTTTCTGATAATTTAAAAAGCCTAAAAATCCTGCCATTTTTTACTCCTTATCCGGTTTTGTCTTTTTATATAAGAGATTTTCGCTTATAGAGATGTTCCTATAGCCGAGCATATAAGCTATTTGGGCGGCAACGGGAACTATTAAAAGAGGAAGCAAAAGGTAAAAATACTGTAAAAATTTCAGGTCCCCCGCAACAGTTACATTGCCCGCAGCGGCAGTATCGAATATATAAAAATGATAACTCATAAGCTTATATGCGGAAATTTTAAATCCCGGATTTACGCCCATACCGCATATCACCAGCCAAAGCCATACGCAAAACGACGGTACACTTGCTATAAGTCCGACTTTAAGCCCTTTCAATTTATCGGGAACAGCAGTGTTTATTTTAATTTGAGCAAGGTCCTTATTTCCCTGATTCCAAAGCTGTGAATAAATGAAAGCGCAAAGAATCACAACGCTTATCGTCTGGCTTACTATTGCAAAAACCTTATCGCCCGTTCCCGTAAGATTAGAACGCAGTGTCTGTTTTGAGAGAGTATAGCCCTGTTTATTATATTCTGCGGCTTTTGTATCGTCACCGTCGGAATAATAATAAGTATAGAGTTCTTCGCTCTTATCGGAACCTTCCTTAACTCCTGATACAACATAACCTATCGGCTTTGTGAATGCCGCATTACATAAAAGGCTTACCGACATTGTAATAAAAAAGCTCATAAGCATAGTAACGGCTATCTTAGCAAAGAGCATCGCTCCGCTTTTAATATTCTTCATTTGATATTAACACTCCGAAAATAAAACTTTACTCCGTATTATCAATTTATTTTAACATTAAAAGAAAAAAAAAGCAAGGAGCAATATTGCGCCTTGCAAAAACAAAAATCAGCGAACTAATGCGACAACCGTTGCCGCAAGTCCCGCTATAACCGCAAGCGTTATCAAAATCACGGCGGCTCTGCGCATAGCATATCGCTTTCTCAGCGAAGGATTCCGTGACGATTTATCGGTTATATACCTTGAAGATACCTCACCGGCAGCACTTTTAAGCTGCTTTAGATTTACCTTTGAATACTTCGGAGTAACATAGAATACAATTTTTTCGAACATATCGTTGCCCGTATCATTGACAACTATAACAGTTTTATTAACGCCTTTTACCACAAAGAGTCGCCTCCTTAATTTTCGATTATATTTTAGGCAAACTCAATGTTTCTTATACAGGTTTACATAAAAAAGTTGATAACTCGGTGGAAATCGTTGATAACCTCCCTGATTTAGGGGAAAAAGTTATCCACAGCGACTGTTTTCGACAGTATTATGTTAATCTGCAGGTGTGTTTCATCGCAAGACAGATCGAAATCAACCCAAAAAAGCAATAGCCCTTTCAACCGCATCTTTGGAATTTCCCCAATCGGTATTTCCCGATGCCGCTCCCCTGTAATCATACATACTGCAATATTTTGATATATCGCCCATAAGCGAAGAAAGATAATCGGATGTTATTGCCGTAAGATTTTTTTCAAACTCATTTTTATATTTCGGGTTTTTATGTTTATCAAGGCCGCTCATAAGCAACCTATAATGCGTAAGACAAAATTGCGGCTGAGAATTAAAGAGTTCTCTGAAATCTTTTTCGTTTTCATATAGCCGATATACCGTTTCTATCATTCTCGAAATTCCCCAATCAACCTTGCTGCAAATAAAGCAGGAATTTGAAAGTTTTTCGGTCTTCTTTATCTTTTTATCCGAAGAATTGAAAAGCTTTTTATCAAAGACATCGAGTTTAACCGAATTTAAATGGCTTTCAAGCATAAGGGCAAGCTGAAGTCTGCCTCGCCTTGAGGTCATAGCGGCAAAATGTTTCTCACAGAATCCCTTTTCGTTAGTTTCTTCCCTTACATCGATTTCCATCATAGCATCGCCTAAAATATAGGAAATAATGTGGTCTTCAACCGTTTTATACATCCTGCAAATCGGGCAGCCGTCCCTAACCACGAACACTTCCGAAACGGGTATCGTACAGATATCATCACGCATAAAATTCACCTTGATCCGAAATTTCAAATTATAACAGTTGATATTATAACACATAAGTGTTAAACTTGACAGAGAAAAATACAATTCATATGTAAAGCGGGTGGGTGCCGTGAATGAAATAAAATTTGAAAACGGCAAAACAATCATAAAAAATGCGAAAAATTTCAATATTGCCCAAACCTTTGAGTGCGGACAGGCATTCCGTTGGAATATGAACGAAAAGGGCATTTACTGCGGAATAGCTTCGGGGAATTATGCAGAGATTTATAATGACGGCAATGATATTATAATAGAGTCCGATACAAATGAAAATTCATTTATTTTCTGGAGCAATTATTTTGACCTTAACCGAGATTACGGTGAAATTATCAAAAAAATAAGCAATAACGAAACTCTTAAAATAGCGGCAGGCTTCGGAAGCGGAATAAGAATTCTTTCTCAGGAGCCGTGGGAAGCGCTGTGCTCTTTTATAATATCTCAAAACAACAACATTCCGAGAATCAAAGGCATTATCGAAAGACTTTGCAAAGAATTCGGAAAGCAGTGTGAAAACGGGTTTGCCTTTCCGTCGGCAGAAGTATTGAGCGGACTTACGCCTGAAGATCTCGCCCCGTTGAGATGCGGTTTCAGAGCAAGATACATAATAGACGCAGCAAAGAAAGTAAGTACCGGTGAAATAGACCTTAAAGCGCTTAAAAGCTGCGATGAAGAAAAAGCAAGGAAAACGCTTATGGGTATAACAGGAGTCGGTCCGAAAGTGGCAGACTGCACTATGCTGTTCGGTCTCGGCAGAATAGATTCTTTTCCGAAGGATGTATGGATAAAAAGGGCTATGGATAAACTTTTTCCAAACGGTCTGCCCGACTGTGCGGCGGGTTACGAAGGAATAGTTCAGCAATATATCTTTTTCTACAGCAGAAGCGGAAATTTACCAAAGGAATGAAAACAGTGAAAAAAAGCGATGAAAAAACAAATGCGATAAGGCTGCTTTCTCAAAAAGGAGTCGATTTTAAAGTATATTCAAATCTCAGCACCGAGGCTGTAAGCGGACCCGAAATAGCGGCGCTCCTTAACGAGGACCCAAACAGAGTGTTTAAAACGCTCGTAACGGCGGGAAAAAGCGGACAGTATTATGTTTTTATGGTGCCGGTAAATCTTGAACTTGATTTAAAAAAAGCTGCCCGGGCGGTCGGAGAAAAAAGCGTTTCAATGATAAAATCAAAAGAACTTTTACCGCTCACGGGTTATATTCACGGTGGTTGTTCACCGATAGGTATGAAAAAACAGTTTAAAACCGTTGCACATACGTCAGCCGCAGATTTTGAGCAAATATTTTTCAGCGGCGGAAAGATAGGCATTCAAATAGAAATGTCTCTTGACGCCTTAAAAAACATTGTTCCGATTGAGCTTGCAGATATATGCGAAGACTAAAAAACGCTCCCCCTAAAACGGGGGAGCGTTTAAAATTATGTAATCAATAAAGTGTAAGGAATCTGCCGCTTTCGGTTGTAACATACCAATCGCCGTCAATCTTTACAACATAAAGAGTAGTGTCGTTTTCGTCTTCATCCTCGCTGCCCTTTATCGAAAGCTCCACATCAACCTTATAACCTTTGGTAACGCTCTTCTTCGGAATATCATACTTATCTTTAAGATTCTCCTGGATGTTTTTGAACTTCTTGGTTGTAATATCGTCCTTATCGGTTATCTTATATGAGAACTTATAGTTCTTACCGTACTCATCTTCAAGCTGATCTATCTGATCTTCAAAACTATCCTCATAGTCTTCCTTAAGGTCCTCAAGAGTAACATCCTCTTCTTCCTCAAGGTAATCCCAATACTGTTTCGGAGCAAGCTTTTCAATCTTGTTTGCCTTGCCCTCGATCATTACATCAAAATAGTTATTGATAGCCGATTTATAACCTCCGCCGATGCTTGAAACAAGGATTATTATTGCAACAAGTACAATTGCTGCAGCACCGATAACAATACCGAGAAGCTTTTTATCTGATTTAACCTTGTTAAACTGAACAGTTGCCGTTTCGCCGACATTGTTTGCTATTTTTGAAACATTGCTCTTAAGAGCGTCGACATTTATGACGGGAGCTGCTTTTTCTGCCTTTGGAGCAGCATTCTCAGCTACAGGCACATCATTTTCAGCCGCAGGTGCAGGAGCTTCATTAATCGGAGCTGCTGTTTCGGCAGCATCGGGAGCTGCAGGTGCATCGGCAACGGGTGTGCCGCAGTTCGTGCAAACATTAGCCTCATCGGGCAGCTGTGTGCCGCAGTGTGCGCAAAATTTACTCATTTTACATAACCTCCGAAAAATCTTATGATTTCGTAAACCCCTTTAAAACGGTTTTTGCCGTTTAGGTTTATTAAAGTATAACATTTGTTCACAATTATGTCAAGTATTACACAAAAAAGGAAATGCAGGTCGATTTGACACGGATTTTACAATATTATCTAATTTTTTCTTAAGACTATCTTTATGAAATTCAGATATTTAAGAGCACCTGCCTCAATTGAGCCTCTGTCACCTGCGGCATATTCGTTTTCCTGCTTTATCCAGTCATTCCAGACTTCTTCATTTGACTGCATTTCGCTTATTTCACATAATTGTGCTCCTCTGCATTTAATTAAAATATTCTTCCAATACGGTATATCGTGTATAAAGTCAAGCTGTTCTTCATTCCAGGAAATGAGAAGCTCAGGCGGTATATCACCGTGAATATCATTTTTCATACCGGGTACGGTTATATAAAGATATCCACCGCTCTTTACAAACGGCAGCAGCTTTTCATCAAGATACAAAGGGTCCCTGCCGAAATAGTTATATGAATCCGTGGATACCACCGCATCAAAAAATTCCTTTTCAAACGGAAGATCAAGCGCATCTGCCTTGACGGGAATTATTTGAGTGTCGTCTAACCCCATTTTGTCAAAAAAACGCCTATTTTCCTCCGGATCACTCCAAAGATCCGCCGCATACACTTTAAAACCGTATTCCTTAGCCATAAAGACCGACGTAAGTCCCTGTCCGCTTCCGAGGTCGCAGACTGCGGCACCTGATTTGATAAGAGAATTTTCCAACAATTCTTCGCATAACTTTACCGGATTCGGTCCCATTATTTTTTTGTTTAATTCAGCTGTATCATATTTCTTTGATTTTACATATCTCATTTTATATTCTCCCTCATAAAATTATTAAGATGATCATTCAAAAGTTTTTTTGCAAGCTCCGGTTCGCTGTCATAAAGAGTGAACAGGAAAAACATAGGTGAATAAAGCCTAAGCGCCATTCCCTCAAAATCTTCAAATCCGTTTTCTGAAAAAATATTTTTAAGATATTCGACAGGTCCGCTCACAAGGCAACTGCCGTAAAACCCGTTTATTTCTTTATTACCGTATTGTTCAATGGTGAGCATTCTTCGCAGTCTTAAAGCAAACGGATCTTGCGTCCAATAATCAAACATAGCCCTTGAAAATTTAATTACCGACACCATATCGGTATCACGGTATTCGCCTGCATTTTCAGAAAAATCCTCCGACGGAACACCGTGATTTGAAGATATTTCTCCGTCAAGCTGTTTTGCTCTTTCTATTATACTTTCGAAAATATCACGTTTATCCCTATAATGCCTGTAAAGAGCGCCCTTTGTAAGTCCCGAAGCGCCTGCTATCATACTTACCGAAACCGCATCATATCCTTTCTTTGAAAATAAATCAAGCGCCGAAAGGAGTATTTTTTCTTTTGTGTCCGTCATAATTCCGTGCTCCCTCTTAAAAAATGTAAACGAGCGTTTACATATATGATAATTATAGTAAACGTTAGTTTACTTGTCAAGTGTTTATTGACAAAGCACCGTAAAATATAGTAATATAAGAGTGTTAAGGAGGCAGCGTTATGTCAAAAAAGACGAAAAAAAGAGGGCTTAAATCGACGGCTATGGTTCTGACCCTCGTTTTGGTTGCCTGTGCTTCAGGGGTTGCTTTCTGTTACCGTGAAAAAATCAAAACCCTCATTTTCGGAAACGAAACTTCAGAAAGCATTGTTCAGATTTGCAAGGATATCAATATAAATTCGGAACTTGCACAGCTTTCATCAAACGGAGAAATTCTCAAGATCGATTATATAAATCCGGGGCTTGATACCTATACCCTATCAACCGTGATTTATTCGCTTAAAAAAACCGATGTTATTTCAAGGACCGACTTCGGGACCGGAAATTTTGCAACCGGGATACTGAACAACGGATTTTATGTTGCACAGCTTGATGAAGGTATAATAAATATTTATGATTTAAACGGCAAAAAAACATCTCAGATTAAAATTCCCTCAAAATATCAGCCAGGCTTCCTATCTGTAAGTGAAAACGGTGAGTATATCTGCTTTGGGGACGGTCCGAGCGCACAGATATTTGTTGCGGATAAAAAAATGCAGAATATCAAAAGAGTTGCCGACTTCACCGGTTACACCAGAATTTGCGATACGGACGGTTCGTCTTTTTTCGTTCAGCTCTATGAAAACGGCATAATACAAATAGATGCCAAAACACTTAAGACAAAGAGAATCAAAACAAACGGCTATATTCGTCTTGCAGGCGCATACGGGAGTATTTCTCCAAATGACGACGGTTTTGAAATTTCCGATGCCACGGGCAAGAAAACGGGAAACCCTAAAATTAACAAAATCGATGAAATCCCCGTCACTATGTCTTTAAAAAGAATAATTACCGCTGCCGGTAATATGGACACGGATATTATTACGGTTTACAGCAGAGACGACGGAAAATACTTTACCCAGTCGGTAAACGGCAGTGTTTATTCCGCAGTTGATATGCAAAACGGCTATATTGCACTAAGCACGGTAAAGAGCGGAAAAACTCCCGAAATTTATCTTATCGGCACAGCTTCACAAAAGCTTTACGGCGGTCAAAATCAAGAAGACACCGCAAAGACCGTATCAGAAAAGGAAAAAGTAACCGAATCGGAAAAGAAAAAAGCGGAACATCTGCTTACGGATGTTCCGGTTATTTCACAGCACCCCTCTTTCCCCACCGGTTGTGAAAGCGTCAGTGCGGTTATTGCAATGCGTTACTCCGGCGACAATATATCACCGGAAAGTTTTATAGACGATTATCTTGAAAAAAGCAGCGATTTCCATTCGGAAAACGGCATTAAATACGGGCCCGACCCATACAGTGTTTTTATAGGCTCCCCGAGAAGCAGAAGCGCTTACGGATGTATGGCGCCCGTAATCGAAAACGCAATGAACAAGTATTATCAAGGCAGAAAAACCGTCAAAAATCTGACGGGCAGCGAGCTTGAAACATTATGTAACGAATATATAAACAATGATATTCCTTGCCTTGTCTGGGCAAGCATAGGTATGATAGAACCGAAATACACAAGAAGCTGGACTTTGCCGGACGGTACTGCTTACAGATGGCTTGCAAACGAGCACTGTATGGTCCTGATAGGATACGACAACACCCATTATTATTTTTCAGACCCATACAAAGGTGCCTTTGTGAAATACGAAAAGACCTTATGCGAGAAGCGGTTTGAGGCATTCGGAAGACAAGCCATAGCAATATTAAAGTGATTTTAAAAAGCGGAAAGTGATGTAAAATTACATTACTTTCCGCTTTTTAATTTACGTTGAATTTATTTTGTTTTATCAGGAATTCCCTTAGCCACGTGGCTTTTTATAGCTTCAAACGACATATCGCTTATATCGTGTTCTATTTTACAGGCATCCTCTGCTGCGACATCGGCGTCCACACCGAGTCTTGTTAAAAATTCGGTCAGAAGCGTGTGACGTTCATAAATTTTTAAAGCGATGCTTTTGCCTGAGTCTGTAAGGGTTATAAATCCATTCTTGTCAATTTTAATGAATTCATCATCTTTCAAAATACCCATAGCACGGCTTATGCTCGGCTTTGAAAAATTCATATATTCGGCAACATCGAGAGAGCGCACGGCTCCCTTGCTTTGAGATAAAATATAAATGGTTTCGAGATACATCTCTCCCGATTCCTGTAAACGATGCATAAAAATTTACCTACCCTTCTCACCTAATTCTACAACAAAATATATAATTAAGCAAGGTTATTTTATAAGACCCTTTAATATTTTTTCAACTTCTTTCGGATTTCGGCCCGATATTTTAAAGTTTTCTATGAGTTTTATGTTCATATCCTGCGCACGCTGTTTTAAATAGGGATCGCAATTATTTGACGATATAAGCACACGCACTGCGTGACTGCCGCCGAAATATTCGGCAACCGTGCTCAGTTTATATAGCTCTTCTTCATCAACCTTTCCGTTTTTACAGGATATAAAAATCGGAATGTATCCATAAGTCAAAATAATATCTATTTCATTCTGCGTATCTTTAACACTGTCGTTTATGTTGTGAAACTCGCTGTCCCAATCAATAAGCGCTCCGTTAATAACATCATCAAAGAAGGAAAGCTCGGGGTCGGGATCGTACCTGATTTCCAATGCACTTACGGTAACAAAAAGTTCAAGTGCATTGCCGGCCTTTGAAAGGCATCTTTTAACCTGCTCATTTTTAAAGCTAAAAGATATTTTTTCGTCGATCTTTAAATTTTTAATGATCCCCTTCTCTTCAAGTTCTTTTAAAAATTTTCTTGAAAAGAAATATTTAAATCTGTTTTCACGGCAGACTTCCGTTGCCTCAAAAACACTGTAAGATAAATAAAGATTATCGGCATACTCCGCCATAAGCTTTGAAAAGGCGCTTATCTGGATGTTCCAAAAGTGGGGCTCTCTTGAACAAATATTCCATATATTTTTTATATCTGCAATAAATTCGGGGGAAAAATCCCAGTTATACGAACCGTTTTCGCAACTGTCGTGATACCGTATTGCGCCGCCGTGAAGTGATACGACTTCGTCGGCGGTAAGCTGCGGCTCACTCTTTACGGAGATTGTTTCTCCCGTTACACAATCTACCATATATTCAGACTTTAAATTTATTCTGTAAAGCCTGATATCGGATTTATCTTTATATCTTTCATATATTATGCCTACCGCAACTAAAGCAAGATCGTCGCCCCCCGTAAGGTCAAAACAGAACTCATCGCCTTTTGAAACTATACCGTCAAGCGTTTGGACTATTTGCCGCAAATTATTAACCGGAATCGGCATTAGAGTTATACGGGTATCAAAGTTGCGGTCCTTTATTACTCTTTCAAGATTTTCTGCATCCCTTAATGCAGATCTACCGCCTATAAATATTATTTCATCTTCACTTAGCGAAATAGCGGCAGCAATATGTTCAAGAGCCTCTTTATCTACAAATTCTATAAGTTTCATTTTTATTTTCTTCCCCGTCATCAGGCTTGGCATTCTTGCTAAATTTGTTACATTATAACAAAATACCGCTTTTTTTGCAACAGTACACCGATAAAAACGAAAAAAATCGAATTTTTAGTTAAAAACTATTGACAAATTGATAATTTGGGAGTAATATATCATTGGTTAGCGAGAGCTAACTTTGTAAATGACATTCGGTTAGCTGTTGCTAATCTAAAGCGAGGAGAAACAAAATGATGCCGTTAGCGCTTGCAGATGTCGGAGAAGAAAATATTATTAAAAAAATCGGCGGTTCTCCCGAAATCAAAAAGCACCTTGAAAATTTAGGTTTTGTGGTGGGAGGCAGCGTTACCGTTGTTAACTCTTTGGGCGGTAATGTAATAGTAAATGTCAAAGAGGCAAGAATCGCCATCAGTGAAGAAATGGCAAGAAAAATTATGATTTAACTTTTAAGGAGGAAAAAATATGAAGACACTTAGGGAAGCAAAAATCGGTGATACGCTCACCGTTGTAAAGCTTCACGGAGAAGGTGCTGTAAAGCGCCGAATTATGGATATGGGCATAACTAAAGGCGTTACCGTTCATATTCGTAAAGTTGCGCCGCTCGGCGACCCTGTTGAAGTAACCGTCAGAGGTTATGAGCTCTCCATAAGAAAAGCAGATGCTGATATGATAGAGGTTGAATAATTTAAAGAGTTTTGGCATAACTCTTTATTTTATCAGTCTCAGTTAGCTCAAGCTAATTCACAGTAATGCGGCAAAATCCGAACTTGCCGTATTGTTAAAGAAAGGAAAATTGTTATGGATTTAAAGATTGCTCTTGCGGGCAACCCTAACTGCGGTAAAACAACCTTGTTCAATGCGCTCACAGGCTCAAATCAGTTTGTCGGAAACTGGCCGGGTGTTACCGTAGAAAAGAAGGAAGGAAAGCTTAAAAAGCACAGTGGAGTTATCATAACCGACCTTCCCGGTATTTATTCTCTTTCCCCTTACACCCTTGAGGAAGTTGTTGCGAGAAACTACCTTATCGGTGAAAGACCGGATGCGATACTTAATATTATCGACGGTACAAACCTTGAGCGTAACCTTTATCTTACAACTCAGTTGACCGAACTCGGTATACCGGTAGTAGTCGCTATCAATATGATGGACGTTGTTAAGAAAAACGGTGACAAAATAGACACTGCGGAGTTATCCCGTCAGCTCGGATGTAAAATCGTTGAGATCTCCGCTCTTAAGGGAACAGGCGTTATGGAAGCCGCAGAGGCCGCTATAGACGCTGCAAAGAACGCAAAAACTATTCCTCAGCACACTTTCTCGGGCTGTGTTGAGCACGCAATTGCTCATATCGAAGAGGCTGCGGTTCATAGTATGCCCGAAGAACAGCAGCGTTGGTATGCGATCAAGATATTTGAACGTGATGATAAAGTTCTTTCCGGTCTTAATATAGATAAGGCGACTCTTGCTCACATTGAAGAGGATATCAAGGCTGCAGAAAAGGAGCTTGACGATGACGCTGAATCTATAATCACCAACGAGCGTTATGTTTACATATCTTCCGTTATAAAAGCTTGCTATAAAAAGAAAAGCACAGGAAAACTTTCAACATCTGATAAAATCGATAAGGTTGTAACAAACCGTTGGCTCGGCCTCCCCATATTCGCACTTGTAATGTTCCTTGTATATTACATTTCGATGGTTACTGTAGGTTCTGCCGCAACAGACTGGGCAAACGACGGTGTTTTCGGAGACGGTTGGCACCTCTTCGGCATAGGTTCTTCCGCAACCGCAGAAGCCGAGGATGAATACGGCGATACCGATGCTATAATAGCAGGTTTCCTTGACAAAGCTAAAGAACAGGGTCTTGATGTAAGCAAGATAACCTCAGCTATGGAAAAAGACGAACCTGATATCAAAGCAATCGCAGACGACATTAAGTCTCTTAAGGCAGATGCTGATTTCAAGAAGTTCGATTATACTCTTGAAGATGAAGAAACACTCGAAACTACCGTTGAAAGCGGCACAATAGACGACCTTGACAACGCTCTCGATGCGTATGTAAAATATGACGGCGGCGTTGACCCCGCAAATTACGGCGTTTGGGTTCCCGGTATTCCCGTTCTCGTAGGTGACGGTCTTGAAGCAGCTAATGCTGCCCCCTGGCTTTCGGGACTTATTAACGACGGTATAGTTGCCGGTGTCGGCGCAGTTCTCGGATTTGTTCCTCAGATGCTCGTATTATTCCTCCTGCTTGCATTCCTTGAGGCTTGCGGTTATATGGCACGTATAGCATTCGTGCTCGACCGTATCTTCCGTAAATTCGGACTTTCGGGTAAATCCTTTATACCTATGCTTATAGGCACAGGCTGCGGAATCCCCGGAATTATGGCTTCGAGAACTATTGAAAATGAGCGTGACCGCCGTATGACTATTATGACGACCACATTTATTCCCTGCGGCGCTAAGGTTCCGTTTATAGCAATGATAGCAGGTGCTATTTTCGGCGGCTCGGCTTGGGTTGCAACCTCCGCTTACTTTATAGGTATGGCTGCAATAGTTGTTTCGGGTATAATGCTTAAGAAAACAAAGATGTTCTCAGGTGAGCCTGCACCTTTCGTTATGGAACTTCCGGCTTACCACTGGCCTACTGTAGGTAATGTTCTCCGTTCAATGTGGGAAAGAGGCTGGTCCTTTATTAAGAAGGCAGGCACAATAATCCTCCTTTCAACTATTCTCGTTTGGTTCACCACATACTTCGGTTGGGACAACGGTTCGTTCGGTATGCTCGAAGAAGAACAGATAAACTCATCGATACTTGCAAAAATAGGAAGCGCTATTTCCTGGATATTCACTCCTCTCGGTTGGGGTAACTGGAAAGCTGTTGTTGCTTCGATTACCGGTCTTGTTGCAAAAGAAAACATCGTCGGTACACTCGGTATACTTTACGGCGGTTCCGACGGCACTGTTTACCAGAGTATCGCAAGCGCCTTCACAGGAATTACAGCTTATTCATTCCTCGTATTCAACCTCCTTTGTGCCCCCTGCTTTGCGGCAATCGGTGCTATAAAGCGTGAAATGAACAGCGCAAAGTGGACCTGGTTTGCGATAGGTTATCAGTGCGGATTTGCTTACCTTATAGCGCTTATGATAAATCAGTTCGGAAATATCTTTACAGGTAATATAAGCGTTGCGGGACTTATCTTTGCAATCTTGGCTCTGGCACTTATAGTTTATATGCTTTTCCGCCCCTATAAAGAGGCTACACGCCTTACAAAGAATGTTAAGGCATAAATAATTTAAAAAAAGGAGTTGTCTTTAGATGCTGTCCTTTATTTCTTCAAATATTTCAACTATTTTAATTTGCATAGCTTTGGCAGCTATAGTTGCACTTATCGTAATAAAGCTTGTAAAGGATAAAAAAAGGGGAAAATCAACCTGCGGCGGCAACTGCGGACACTGCCCTATGGGCGGCTCCTGCCATAACAAGTAACAAAAAAGGAGACGCTTTTAATACAGCGTCTCCTTTTTATGATAATGAAAGTAAGGAGATAATATATGGCAATTGTTGAATTTAAAGGTGTAAGCAAAATATATACGAGCGGCGACCATAAACTCAAAGCTCTTGACAATGTTAATATATCGCTTGACGAAGGAAAATTTGTTGTTATTTTAGGTCCGAGCGGTGCAGGTAAGAGCACTTTTTTAAATCTCCTTGGCGGACTTGACAGCCCGAGCGAAGGTAAAATAATAGTTGACGGCAAAGATATATCCACCCTCTCAAATGACGAACTTGCAGATTACAGGGCTAAAAAAGTCGGCTTTGTTTTCCAGTTTTATAATCTTGTTCCTACACTTACGGTACACGAAAATGTTGCCTTGGTAAAAGAAATTGCACCTGACTCTCTGTCAGCCACAAAAATGATAGAAGAAGTCGGATTATCCGATCACCTGAAGAACTTCCCTTCCGAACTTTCGGGCGGTGAACAGCAAAGAGTATCCATAGCAAGAGCACTTGCCAAAAATCCGAAAATTCTACTTTGCGACGAACCTACCGGCGCTCTTGATTCGCAGACAGGCGTGCTTGTCTTAAAATTGCTTCTCAAAATGGCAAAGAGCTACGGCAAAACAATAATAATAGTTACCCATAACCAAAATATCGCTAAAATGGCGGATGTTGTGATGCACGTCAAAAACGGCAAGGTAGTTTCGGTTTCGAATCAGGAAAATCCGGTTTCTGCGGATGATATCGACTGGTAAAGGCGGTAATGACTTATGTTATTTAAAAAGCTTTTCAGAACGATGGGTCTCTACCGTGCGCAGTTTATTTCGATGATAATAATGATCGCTCTCGGTGTGGGAATATTTGTCGGATTTAATATGGAATGGGTAAGCATTAAGGAAAACACATCAAAGTTTTTTTCCGATACCGGATTTGCCGATTACAGAATAACCTCCGAAAAGGGATTTTCATCTGAGGAAGCCGAAAAGATCAAAGATATTTCCGATGTAAAAAATGCATCACGATATGTTGCGGTCAATGTCGATATTAAAGAGAGAAGCGGCGATGCGCTTTCACTTACGGTAACAGAAGACCCCAAAGTTTCGGGAGTTATGCTGATTTCCGGAGAAAAATACGATCCCGATGATGCAAACGGTGTTTGGCTTTCCGATAAATATGCAAAAGCAAATAATTTCAAATGCGGAGATAACATAACCTTTAAATACAAGAACATCGAAATAAACGGAAAGATCAAAGGTCTTATAAAATCTTCCGAATATCTCATATGCGTTCGTGATTCAAGTCAGCTTATGCCTGATTACACAACTTTCGGATTTGCTTACATATCCCCTGTTTTTTATAAAAATGCAACCGGTTCCGACTTTTACCCGCAAATAAACGCTATATCGGATATGGGAAAAAAGGATTTTTGCGACAAAGTTGATAACGCTCTGGGTAAAACGACTTTAGTGCTTACAAAAGAAGAAGTGGGTTCATATTCCCTTGCAAACGGCGAAGCAGACGAGGGAAAAACAATGGGCTCGGTGCTTCCTGTGCTTTTCCTTCTTATAGCGGTTTTGACGATGGTAACTACTATGCACAGGCTAACCGCCAAGGAAAAGACCCAAATAGGTACTCTTAAAGCTCTCGGATTCAAAGACCGCAGAATTCTTCTGCACTACACTTCTTATGCGTTTATGATAGGCATTATAGGTTCCGTTATAGGAATTGCGCTAGGATATGCCGTAGCATACTTTATAATGAATCCTAACGGTATGATGGGAACTTATTTTGATATGAAGGAATGGGTGCTTTACCTGCCGTGGTTCTGCACTGTTTCGGTATTGATAATAATAGTTCTTCTTACTCTTATCGGTTTTCTCTCGGTAAAGAAAATGCTGAAAGGCACCGCCGCAGATGCACTCCGTCCGTATTCACCTAAAAAAATGAAGTCTCTCAAAATAGAAAAGACAAAAGCTTTTCACAAGCTGTCTTTCGGAACAAGGTGGAACCTCAGAGACATAATGAGGCACAAATCGAGAACGGCTATGAGCCTTGTCGGAATAGTAGGTTGTATGATACTTGTGGTAGGTTCGCTCGGTATGAGGGATACTATGAGTGAATTCCTTGATATGTATTACGACGGCGCTCTTAAATACTCCTCAAGAATATATCTTACCGAAAATGCCGCAGAGGAACAAAGAAACGAGATAAGCGAGAAATACAACGGAGACCGCAGCGCTTCTGTCGGTGTTCTGTTAGAAGATAAAACCGTCTCACTTGATATTTATTCCCTTAAAAACGATCTGGTGCGTTTCCCAAACTCGGGTTCAGGTTATGCGGACATAGGAAATGACGGTGCATACATATGTATGAGACTTGCGGACAAATTTAATCTTAAAAAGGGTGACTCTGTCGTTTTAAGTCCTTACGGGACAAACGAAAAATATACTTTTAAAATCGCAGGAATCATAAGAATCACATCGGAATGCGTTGTGATATCCGAAGAATATGCAAATTCCAAAAAAATAGCATACACACCAGATTCGGTGTATACTAAAACCGAAAAATCCGAAATTGCCTCGGACAGCGCCATAAAGACAGTTCAATCGAAACAGGCGATTATGGACTCCTTTGATACATTCCTTGAGCTTATGAACTCAATGATATTAGTGCTTGTTGCAGGAGCATTGGTACTCGGAATAGTTGTTCTTTATAATCTCGGAGTTATGAGTTATACCGAAAGATACAGAGAGATGGCCACTCTTAAAGTAGTAGGTTTTAAGGACGGAAAAATAGGCAGATTACTTATAGGTCAGAACATCTGGCTATCGGTAATCGGTATACTTGTAGGTATGCCGCTCGGACTGCTCACCCTTGACTGCCTTCTTAAAAAATTAGCTCCCGAATACGAAATGAGAATGTATGTCGGTCCGTTAACGGTAATATCAAGTATATTGCTTACATTCGGTGTATCTTTGCTTGTAAGTCTGATGGTGGCAAAAAAGAACAAAAAAATCGATATGGTCGAAGCGCTCAAAGGGGCAGAATAACGCTACAAAAACCTATCTAAACTTTCGGAAAGCGAAACCGAGCGTTGATATTTCTCCACAGTCCCTGCCATAATATGCAGCTGTGAAGCTGAATGAATATATGGGTTCATACTATGAAGCTCCATTTGCATATTCACCGGCAGCGATAAAAAATACTTTCTTGTACTTGAGCTGTGACTCAGCAATTCTCTCAGATTTTGATATTTCACGGTATACACCCTTTCATAAAGGTATTTTAAACCGTGAACACAAAAAAATACAAAGGAGTGAATATATTATGCTTAAATTAACACTTAAAATTGACGGTATGGCGTGCAGTATGTGCGAAGCACATATAAATGATACTTTCAGGCGTGGTATTGACCCTGTAAAGGTGAGCTCCTCACATTCCAAAGGAGAGACCGTCATCATATCAAAAAGGGATATAAGCGACAGCGAGCTTAATACCTGCCTTGCAGGTACGGGATATAATATACTTTCCGTAAGCAGAGAACCTTATGAGAAAAAAGGCTTCCATTTATTTAAAAAATAAGCGTTACACCGGACGGTTTATAAATCAGTTGTTCACAATTAAATGTAACACATAAAAAAGAGCGATACAAAAGTCACTTTAAGACCTGTTGTATCGCTCTTTTCATTTTTATCTTAGAAAAGGCCTGTTATTTTTCCGCTTTCGTCAACATCAATGTTTTCAGCTGCGGGCACCTTTGGAAGCCCCGGCATCGTCATAATATCCCCCGTAAGAGCGACAACAAAGCCTGCCCCCGCAGAAACTTTAAGATTTCTTACCGTAACGGTAAAATCCTCGGGAGCTCCGAGCTTTTTAGGGTCATCCGAAAAGCTGTACTGTGTTTTTGCTATACACACGGGCAGCCTGCCAAATCCCATTTTATTTAAATTTTCAAGCTGCTTTCTTGCATTTGCGGTAAACACCGTTTCGGCGCCGCCGTAAATCTTTTTAACAACACAGTCTATCTTTTTTTCAATAGAGTCGCCGTCACCGTAGGCAAATGTAAAGTCGCCCTTTTCCTCTTCGCAAAGTCTCACGACTTCTCTTGCAAGGTCCTCTCCCCCCTTGCCTCCCTGCGCCCAAACAGTAGACAAAACGACATTGACACCGAGCTTTTGACATTCAGCAATAACCGCATCGATTTCTGCATCGGTATCGGTGGGGAAACGGTTTACCGCCACAACGCAAGGCAGTTTATAAACATTTTTAATATTTGATAAATGCCTTAAAAGATTAGGCATACCTGCTTTTAACGTACCGATATTTTCATCGGTAAGTTCGCTTTTTGAAAGTCCGCCGTGCATCTTAAGCGCTCGGACGGTTGCAACTATAACGACTGCATCCGGCACAAGACCCGACACACGGCATTTTATATCAAGGAACTTTTCAGCTCCGAGATCCGCCCCGAATCCTGCCTCGGTTATGGTATAATCACCGAGTTTTAAGGCGGTTTTTGTTGCAATTACCGTATTGCAGCCGTGAGCAATATTCGCAAACGGTCCGCCGTGAACTATAGCCGGAGTTCCCTCTAAGGTCTGAACAAGGTTAGGCTTTAATGCATCTTTTAACAGAGCCGCCATAGCACCTTGTGCCTTAAGCTGCCTGCAGGTTACAGGCTCTCCGCCGTAAGTATATCCTACTATTATTCTTGCAAGTCTTTCCTTAAGGTCTTGTATTGACTCCGAAAGGCACAAGATCGCCATTATCTCACTCGCAACGGTAATGTCAAATCCGTCCTCCCTGGGAACGCCGTTTGCAGGACCTCCGAGACCGTCTGTTATAAACCTCAGTTGACGGTCATTCATATCGACGCAGCGTTTCCAAACGATTCTTCTTGGGTCAATATTAAGGGCATTGCCCTGATGAATATGATTGTCAAGCATAGCGGCAAGAAGATTATTTGCCGCACCTATTGCGTGAAAATCGCCCGTGAAATGGAGATTTATATCCTCCATAGGCACTACCTGCGCATATCCTCCGCCTGCAGCGCCTCCTTTTATTCCGAAAACAGGACCGAGTGACGGTTCTCTTAGGGCAAGTATTGCATTTTTCCCTATTCTTCTCAGCCCGTCCGCAAGACCTATTGTGGTCGTCGTTTTACCCTCTCCGGCAGGAGTGGGAGTTATGGCGGTAACAAGGATCAGTTTACCGTTTTTTAGGTTTTCTGTTCCTGCGTCTGCAAGATTTATTTTTGCCTTATACTTACCGTAAGGTTCTATGCAGTTACTCAGAAGACCTGCCGACTCTGCTATTTCGGTTATAGGATGCATTTTACATTCCCGGGCAATTTCTATATCCGACTTGTAATTCACAAAAAACAGCTCCTTTAAACGCTTAATTCGCCGTCAGTTTCACCTTTATAGTATTTATCAATAATCGGTTTTGCAAATTCATTCAAGAATTCCTCAACCTGCGATACGCTTCTGCCTATATATTTTTTCGGTTCGAGCTGAGAAAGAATTTCTTCCCTTGTCAGCGGTATACGCTCGTCCTCCGCTATAAGTTCTATAAGATTATTCTGCTTTCCTTCAAGCTTTACTGCCGCTGCCGCCTTATGCGAATAAACTCTTATTATTTCGTGAAGCTCCTGACGGTCTCCCCCTCTTTTAACGCTTTCCATCATTATATTCTCGGTTGCCATAAAGGGAAGTTTTTCCATAACTCTGCGATTTATTATTTTATCGTAAACAACAATTCCCGAGGTTACATTTATATAAATGTTAAGAATAGCGTCTGTTGCGAGGAACGCCTCGCTCACGGAAATTCTCTTATTTGCGCTGTCGTCGAGCGTGCGTTCAAGCCACTGTGTACCGGCGGTCATAGCGGGATTTACCGCATCTGCGATAACATATCTTGCAAGCGACGATATTCTCTCGCATCTCATAGGATTTCTCTTATAAGGCATTGCCGAGGAGCCTATCTGCAGTGCTCCGAACGGTTCTTCCATTTCTTCAAAAGACTGCAAAAGCCTCATATCGTTCGAAAATTTATATGCGCTCTGTGCAAAGGACGAAAGAACTGAAAGGAAATAATAATCCGTTTTCCTTGAATATGTCTGTCCCGAAACAGGAACGCTGGCGGAAAATCCCATTTCCTTTGCAATCAGTTTATCAAGTTCTTTTACCTTTTTCTCGTCGCCCGAAAAAAGTTCCATAAAGCTTGCCTGTGTGCCCGTAGTACCCTTTGAACCCAAAAGCTTCAAATTTGAAAGCTGATACTCAAGATTGTTTATATCGTTGACAATATCGTTTATCCAAAGCGTCGCTCTTTTGCCTACGGTTGTAAGCTGAGCTGGCTGCAAATGAGTATAAGCAAGGCAAGGAAGTGCCTTGTACTTTTGAGCAAATTCGGATAAATTTTTTACAACCTGAGCCGCTTTTTTAAGTATAACACGAGAAGCTTCTCTAAGTATCACGATATCGGTGTTATCCCCCACATAACAGCTCGTTGCACCGAGATGAATAATCGGTTCCGCCTTTGGACACTGGACACCGTAAGCATAAACGTGAGACATCACATCGTGCCTTACTTCCTTTTCTCTTGCCTCGGCAACCTCGTAATTTATATCCTCCGAATGAGCCATAAGCTCGTTTATTTGCTCTTCGGTAATATTAAGACCCAACTCACGTTCTGCCTTTGCGAGCGCAATCCAGAGTTTTCTCCAGGTTCTGAATTTGAAATTCTGAGAAAAAATATGCTGCATTTCTTTGCTTGCATACCTCGTTTGCAGAGGTGAAATATAACCGTCTCTTTCAGTAGACATTCTTTATCCCCCGAACATAAATCATTTTTTTAATTATATCACATAAGCAATTTTTCGTCAATCTTGCAATTAGCCCTTGATTTTTCAAAATGCTGAGTGTATAATATGTATATACTGTCCCATTTGGTACAGATAATCATTCTGAAAGGCGGTGTTTTTTACGGACTGTTTTCTCTTAAACGGGCTTTCAGAATCCGAAAAATCGGAGGCGCTCAGTTTTTTTGACGCACCGAAAACTTTTAAAAAGTCCGAAGAGCTATACAAAAACGGTTATATAGGCGTTTTAACCGAGGGCACTGCCAGCGTTAAAAGAAATACAAAAAACAGCGAATGCACTGTTATGAGGACTATGAAGAAGGGCGAAATATTCGGTGCCGCATCCGTTTTCGGAAAGTGGAACGAGGGTATGAGCAGCATAACCGCCGTGACCGCTTGTTGTATTTGCTACATTGATGAAGAGAAGTTTAAGACAATGCTCAAAAAATTTTCCCGCATATCTTTTAACTATATCGCATTTTTAACCGAAAAGCTGAGGTTTTTAAACTTTAAAATCGACGCTTTCACTGCTGACAGCACCGAAAGCCGACTTTATGAATACCTCACCGGAATTGCGGTTGATAACACGGCAAAACTTGACTATTCTATGTCAGAGCTTGCCCGCAGGCTTAAAGTAGGAAGGTCAAGTCTTTACCGTGATATTGCTTCACTTGAAAATTCGGGACTTATAGAAAGAAAAGGTAATACTTTTTTTATAAATAATTTTTAAGGAGATATAGAAATGAAAAAATCAGCAAAAATTCTTTCTCTTTTGCTTTCTCTTGCTTTGGTATTTTCCTTTGCGGGCTGCAACAGCAAAAACAAAACGACAAAAAATGAGTCGTCAAATTCAAGTAAGGAACAGTCTTACACCGCAGTCGATATGTCTGTCGCTTGCCTTAAAGGTCCGACAGGTGTCGGAATGGCTAAGCTTATGGCTGACAGCGAATCTAAAAAAACAGCAAATAACTATACATTCACCGTTGCTTCCGCTGCCGATGAAATAAGCGGAAAAATAATATCGGGTGAAATAAACATTGCCTCTGTTCCCACAAATCTTGCCGCAAAGCTCTATAAAAAAACAGAGGGCAAAATAACTATGCTTGCAGTAAATACTTTGGGCGTTCTTTCGGTGATTTCATCGGATGAATCCGTTAAAAGCGTTGCCGACCTTAAAGGAAAAACTATCTATTCAACCGGCGAAGGCTCAAATCCCGAATATATCTTAAAATATATTCTTTCAAAGAATAATCTTGAAGCAGGAAAAGATGTAACCGTTAAATTTCTTGCCACAAACGACCAGCTGATCGCAGCTCTCGTTTCAGGTGAGGCTGAAATCGCAATGGTTCCCGAACCTGCTGCAACAACGGTTCTCACAAAGAAAGACACTTTAAAGCGTGCATTCCAGATAAACGACGAATGGGAAAAAGTTTCCGATTCAAAGCTTATGATGGGCTGCGTTGTAGCGCTCAGTTCATATGTAAGCGAAAACAAGGCGGCTGTTGGTAAATTCCTCGAAGAATACAAAGCTTCAATTGAATTTGCCAACAAAAATATTGACGATACGGCTGCTGCCTGCGAAAAATACACCATTGTGCCCGCAGCTGCAATAGCAAAAGCAGCCATTCCTTCCTGCAATGTTACTTTTGTTGACGGCAAAACTATGAAAGACTCTATAAAGGGATACTTTGATGTTCTTTTAAGCTTTGATAAAACCTCTATCGGCGGAGCTCTCCCCGGTGACGATTTTTATTACAATGCAAAATAAAAAGTCATTAGCCGTTAAGATATTTAAGGGTATAGCCGCAGCCGCTTTCTGGATAGTAATCTGGGAGGCGGCAAGCCTTATTATCGATGATAATCTAAAGATATTTCTCCCCTCGCCCGTGTGTGTGATAAAACGGTTTTTTAAATTGATATTAAAAAGTGAATTTATCCTTGCGGCTTTAAAGACCCTTTTGAGAATAGCTTTAGGCTTTTTAAGCGGAGTTACCGCAGGAATACTGACGGGTGTTTTAACCAATCTCTCAAAAACCGCACACACGCTTATATCACCGATACTGCGGATAATAAGAGCCGTTCCGGTTGTTTCGTTTATAATTCTTGCCTTTTTATTTATTAAGGTAGACTCTCTTCCGATTTTTATTTCTTTTCTGATGGTGCTCCCCCTTGTATGGCAATCAACCGATGATTCGCTTCGTTCTGCCGATGAACGTCTATGCGAAATGGGAAAGGTATTCGGACTCAGCAAATCGAAAATTCTTTTCAGAATAAGGCTACCTATTTCACTTCCGCAAATAATCACATCCTGCATAAACGGACTGGGACTTGCCTGGAAATCGGGTGTTGCGGCAGAAGTTATATGCACCCCGGAAATATCTCTCGGCCACGAAATATTCAGAGGAAAATTCAATCTTGATTATGAATATGTTTATGCGATAACGCTTGCTGTTGTTGTTTTGAGCGTTTTAATTGAATTTGTGCTTAAATACTTTATCGGCAAGCTTATAAAGGGGGCGGAAAAATAATGCTTGAACTTAAAAATACGAACTTTTCTTACGGTGAAAAACAAATCTTAAATGATTTTTCCCTTAAGGTAAGCGGAGAAAAAGCAGTGTGTCTGTTCGGGAACTCCGGGTGCGGAAAAACAACCGTTATGAAATTGCTTGCAGGTATTATAAAACCTCAAAGCGGAACGGTTGCAACAGAAAAAAAGCTTTCCTGTGTTTTTCAGGAAAACAGACTTATTGAGTCCGCCACGCTTAAATATAACCTTAAAATCGTTCTTTCAAAAGAACAGTATACATATGCGAAAAGACTGCTTTGTGAGCTTGATATGGAAAATACACTGAATATGAAAGTTCAAAGTTTAAGCGGCGGAATGAAACGAAGAGCGGAAATAATTAAAGCGGTCGCTTTTTCGGGAGACGCACTTTTACTTGACGAAGCGTTCAATGGGCTTGACGAGGCAAACAAGCAAAAGTGTGCTGAAATAATCAAAAACGATTTTTTAAACAAAGGCAAACTTGTTTTAATAATTTCTCATAATAAAGAAGACGCTCATTTACTGAACGCCGATGTTATAAATATCTGATTTTTAAAATTGTTCGATAAAGAAACCTCCCTCATCGCAAATGCGATGAGGGAGGTTTCTTTTATATAATGTGGATTTCAAACTATCGGATTATCTCTTTTTAAGAGCCTTTGCTGTTCCGAATACGCCTGCTGCACTCAAAACGAAGAGAGAAGCAAGAAGAGTTATGCTCTCGCCTGTTTTGTTGGACTTGCCGGTTGAAGCGCCTGTTCCGGAACCGCCGGTTGTTGAACCGGAGCCGTTGCCCGAACCGCCGCTTGTTGAGCCGCCTGAAGTTTCAACGACATATTTTGTGCCGGTGTAAATATCATAGTAAGCATTATCCTTAAGCTTAGCTATGCGGAAATTGGAAAGGCAAGCGTCAGACTGATTTTTCTGAATTACTTTTGCTTCTACCTGGACAACTATGTCTCCGGGGTTAAGGCCGGTAACCGGTGAAGAAAGATCAACGCCTTTGAAGAGTCCGGGTTTGGTAGCAAAGGTGGTCCAACCGTCAACTGTTTTAAGCTCGGTGGCATTCTGATACTCGCTGCGCAGACTTGTTGAGCCTGTTTTGGCATTTCTTAATTCAACATTAAACTGCAGCGGTGATTCTTTATCGCCCTTTAAATCATAAAGGAGAACAAACTGATCGCCTGCCGAAAGCTTATCAGACGGGATAGAAAGCATAGGTGATTTTATACCGCACCAACCGTCACGTTTAACATTATCGAACTGGATATAGTTTCTTGTGCCTTCCTTTTTATAGGAAACCGCAGCGGACGCCTTAAGCTCGGGAAGTGCAGTGTCACCGAATTTACCGGTTGCTGCCCAGTACATAAGACCCTTGTGGAAATCAAGGTTTGTGTTTGCCTCAACGGGTCCTTTGCTATTTACAGTATAAGTAGCCTCACTAGTGTTTTCAAATACCATACCGTCGGTCACGGTACCTGCCCAAGCGGGAGGAAGCGGATCACCTTCGTTAGGTTTAATTTCTATTTCTTTTTCGGTTTCTATATCGTAATACTTGTCGCCTATAACCTTAACTATTTTAAGGTTATCAAAAGCTATTTTCAAATTTGCTCCCGCTGTTGCAACGGTTATATAATAAGCAAGTTTACCATCATCTCTCTGAGCTGAACCTGCAAGGAAGTCACCCGTCGAGACAGCGGTGGTCCACATAACCTTATCGGTAGGAGTTTTAAGAACTTTATGTTTATTTTCTGTCACCTTTAATTCGGTTGTTCCGCTGCCTTTCGCAATATCTGTGCCATCTCTTGCGCCAAGTTTAAGTTCAAAAACTGTGGAACCCATATAATCAAACATAAGGGCAAGCTTATCGCCTTTTTTAATTTTACTGGCCGGAAGGAGTATAGCACCGGTTTTAATTCCTTCGTAAGCTTTCTGTGTGCCGAGAAATTCAAAATATTTATTACCGTTTTCCTCGGTTTTGATTGCTCCTACGGCAGTAGGATAAGTGTTAGGTGTTCCCATTGTACAAGTCCAATACTGAAGACCCTTTTCAAAGGTTCCGTTTGTGTCATAGTCTTCGGCAATGCCTGTATAGAAGACTCCGTGCTCGCCTCCCTGGCTGGTAGCAACACCTTCGGATTCTGTTCCAATGTTAGCAGCGCTTACACTAAAAGCACCAACAAGCGACGATGCAATAATAACAACGCCGACTATGAGGGAAAGGATCTTAATTGCAGTGGATTTTTTCATTTCTTTTCCTCCTGAAAATATTAAATTTTTACCAAAATATGTTTTGGTATCTTAGAATATACCACATAAATGACTATTCGTCAAGCAAAAGTATGAAATTTATTATAAAAATTTTACAAATAGTATTAAATATTGTTAAAATTTACTTTTAATATTTTCATACCATTCAACGATTTTAAAATCCATAATATACTTATTTTTATGTTCGGCTATTTCGGTACTTCTTTGGCTTGCACTTTTATCAAGGCGGTCGTTACTTGCCGCCGGCACGCATACGGCAGGAAACAAAACGCACCACCAATTATGCCCTTTACCCTCACCGAGGGTTATTATGAGTGATTTATAAGTACCGGCAGGAAGAGAAAAGCCGTCGTAATCCCTTGTGCCGAAATCACTGTCCCCTACCCTTACATTTACATTATAATCAAAACCGTTTTCTTCTAAAACTCTCTCGGCTGTTTTTTTAAAGTCGTCAACATTTGATTTTGCTTCTTTCAGTGCCGAGTTTAAATCCGAGCAATTATCAAACACATCTGTACTTTTAAGTATTTCATCACGCACTATAAGTTTAACGCTTTGGTCCGCATCGGAATCGGAATTTGCGATTATGTGAAGTCTGAGCACGCTTGAGCGGAGGTTATCACATGCACTGTCAAATCCCGCAAAGCTTAAAACCACGGCAAATATAAAGCCTATAAGTACCCCGAGTTCTATGTTTTTAAATATCTTTTCTTTATTCTTCATAAAAAAATTACCTCGCAATAAAATTTTGCAAGGTAATTTTTGACACTATTTGATTTTTTTAATCACAAAGCCTTTAAATGATATTTAACCGACATAAAATCACCCGAAGGATACTTGACCGCTATTCCGACGTTCATAAGCGTATCTCCGGAAATTTCCCTGTCAAGTTCTCTTACATAATATCTCTTATCGGGGTCAAGACCGGCAGGACAAATTCTCTTAGCCTCATTATTTGCTCTGCCGAGACGGCGGTAGGTAATTAAAACAGCATTGCTTTTATCCTTTGAAACGATTGTTTCAGAGAAGAAATCAGACTCCATAGGATTATCTATTCTGTAAAGGTCTCCGAACAATATTATATCCTGACAGGCTCTGTATTCTTCGGTTTGCTTCTTAACTTCTTCTTTTTCTTCTGCGGTAAAGCGAGTGGTATCAAGCTCGTAGCCCGTAGCTCCGAGAGAAGCTATATCCGCTCTTGTTGCAAACGGAGTTGTACGTCCGGTCTGATGATTCGGGCATACCGAAACGTGGCAGCTCATAGCCGACAGCGGATAAACAAGCGAAGTTCCGTACTGAATAGATGTGCGTTCTTCGGCATCCGTATCGTCGGAAGTCCATACCTGAGGGAAATATGCGAGCACTGCGGGGTCAAATCTGCCGCCGCCGCCCGAACAGCCCTCAAAGAACACATCGGGATTTGCGTTTATTATTCGTTCAAAGAGGTCGTACAATCCAAGTGCATAACGGTGAGCAAATTCAGACTGCCTTTCGGGCTCTCTGCCTACAGAATACAACTCTGTTATATTGCGGTTATAATCCCATTTTACATACTCAATGTCGTTTTCGTCCAAAACCTTGTTTACCGACTCAACGATATAATCTCTTACTTCTTTTCTCGTTATATCAAGAATGAGCTGGTGACGGGAAAGACTGTTCTTACGGTCAGGCGCCGATACCGCCCAATCAGGATGAGAACGGAAAAGGTCGGAATCAATATTAACACATTCGGGTTCGAACCAAAGTCCGAATTTCATACCGTTTTTGTGAAGATGCTCGGTGAGCGCTTTAAATCCGCCTTTTAATTTTTCGGTGTTAACCACCCAATCACCGAGTCCCGCAAAATCATTGCTTCTTGCGCCGAACCAACCGTCATCAAGAACAAAGGTATCAATACCCGTACCCTTTACGGCATCGGAAATTGCCATAAGTTTTTCATTGTCAAAATCCATATAGGTGGCTTCCCAGTTGTTTATAACAAGGGGGCGGTGTTTGTTTACGAAACGCTTATTTATAAGATGATTTCGGTACGCATCGTGGAAATTACGGCTCATACCGCCTATACCCTCATCGGAATACGCTATTACAACTTCGGGTGTTTCAAATTCTTCGCCGGCATTTAAACGCCACGAAAAATCAAAATCGTTTATACCGCCTAAAACTGCGGTTGTACCGTCCATAGCAGTCTCCGCTTTCAGTACATAGGAAGAAGAATATATAAGGCTTAATCCCCACACTCTTCCGCTTGTTTCGTTTGCCTTGCGTTCGGCAACAGCCATAAAAGGATTAAGCGTTGATGAAGATGTAACACGCTTTGAGTCAATCGAAACAGAGCCGTGATGCATATTTATCCGCTCTATATGATTTTCTCTTGCCCAACCGCCGTGCAGCGTTATTATATCGTAATCGCTGTTAGGCAGAGCGAAAGTAAATGAGTAAGCACGCCTTAAGGTTTTATCTTCGTTTGAAAGATTTTTATATACAACCCGTCTGGCAATAACATCACAGTCATCATAAACGGTATAATAAAGATCGGCGGCGAAACCGTTAATTTTGTCTTTAAGCCTTAAAATGAGCGTTTCTCCCCCGTCCATACAGGGCATACCCTGCATTTTAGGCTTTTCTTTTACAATTTCATACGAATCATACAACAGCTCGCAAAGTCTGTCGCCGTTCTTGTTCTGTACGAGAACAGCCGGTTCTCTGTAATCGCCTGTGCCGTAAAATCCAAGTTCGGACGGAAATTCCATATAGGATAAAAAGCCGTCCTCAAGACCGTCTGTTCCGGGAACGGTGGCAGGGGCAAAATATGTGCCTATGGCTCTTGTATATGTAAGATCATCGTGAGATATTTTGGAGCCGTAATAAAGGTGCTCGGCATAACCCACGCAGTTTATGAAAAAAGCATAGGTTGAATTTTTACCGTCAAGAAAAAAAGTTTTTGTTTTGCTCTCAAAAGTTATCGCCATTGTTTTACCGCCTTAATTTTCAGATTATTTTTATCAGCAGTCCTGCTTCCGATGTGTCGCCCTCGGGATTTTCGACAGCGCCTAAGCTTTCTATCAAATTACCCGAAAGAGTCAAATTGTTACCGGAAATATCCGCAAGCGAAGTAATATCAACGCTTTCCTCGCCTGCAAGGTCCTGAGCATATATTTTTTTGCCGTTTAAGCTGTAATTAAAAACAATACTAAGCTTTTCATAGCATCCGAAAACACCCACAGTATCGGCATTTTTAGCCCCGAAAGTAAACTCGGCGTCGGGCACGATATAATTTCTTCCTTTAGTCCTTCCGAATGTTGCTATTGCCGCAACTCCGTTTGGGTTTATCGAAGCCGCATAAAACGGTTTCATTTCGCTTTTGCCGATTTTAAGATTGCATAAATCAACATTTCTTGTTATGTATGCAGGACCTGCGCCGTCTATTATATCGCCGTTTCTGTAACCCCACCAGTCCTCTATTTCAGCCATATAGTGCTCGACAAGCCAGCCGTCCTCCAAGAATTCATCGGATATTTCGGTATTCTTCTCATCAACTGCGAATGCGGGCGCTATTTTATGGAAATTGACAGCTCGCTTTATTTCGTTCATCTTAGTCTTAAGGTCACGATGCATAGCGGGGAACGAAAGGTCAGGCGTTCCGCAAGGGAAACACTCCGTCATATTATGTCGCATTATTCCCATAGAGAGACCGAGAGCCGCCGCAAGGTAAGCCTCGTCCTCACAGTTTACAACTCCGTCAAAGCCCGGTTTTGCGGTGTATCTTAAAAGCCGTCCCATTTTTTCAAAGGTTCTCGGTATGGACATAAGAGCCGGAACATCATAGGAACGGAAAACATCGCTTGTAGGAATGCATTCGTGAGCCTTTGCCTGATCGATCACAAGATTCGGGGCATATTTTCTTGCAAGCAATGTAAGCTTATTGCGAAAATCCGCATCTTCGCATCTTGTGCCCCAATCAAGTTTCCAATAACGGATTCCGGCATCGTTTGACTCTTTAAGACGGTTTATCCAGTATGTATCGGGATCGGCATAGTCCTCTCTTATAGGTGATTCCTGAGCGCATATCCAAAGTCCGAGGCCCTTCCACCCCATACCTTCTATTCGCCTTGCAAGGCAGTAAAGCGGGCTTTTGCCTGTCTTTTCCGATTCTGCATATGCTTCGGGGAATTTTTCCCTGTTTAAAATGAGACTTCCGTAATACTTCTCATCGTTATCAAAAGGAACATCCCAACCGTCGTCAATAACGAAAAAGAGGTCCTTTCTTATATTTTTATGCTGATGTGCAAAACCCTTGCCTGCCTTACGGTCCAATGTGAAAATATCGTCTTCTGTTATATGTTCACGCTGACCTATCGGTCCCCCGTTATCGGAAGCATAAAGCTGTGCCTGCCAGGTGCAGTAATAATCATTTGTTTTATTTAATGTTTCCGGTATCAAATTTTCCATACAGTATCTCCGTTACGTCGATATTATTTTATCGATTTTGTTTGTTAAGTTTTTTACATACACTTCGGTGTCAATGCCGTCGGGCGCAGGACCGAACTCTGCGGTCACAAAACCGTTATATCCTACACTGCGAAAGGCTTCCATAACCGCCTTGTAATCAACATCGCCTTCAAGCAAATCAACAAAGCCGTCCAGTGTGCCGATGCTTCTCTTAAAGTCTTTTAAGTGAACCTTTTTGATTCTGCTGCCGAGAATTTTTATCCAGTGTTCGGGATAGCTGTTTATAAGTACATTTCCCACATCAAAATACGAGCCTATATAAGGTGAATTTACCTCGTCTATTATACCACGCATTTCAAGGGGCGACAACAGGAACTTATTCCAAACATTCTCAATTGCTATGCACACACCGCATTTTCGGGCCTCACACTCAAGCCTTGACATCCAGTCTTTAGCCCTTTCATAAGCTTTATCGTATTCTACAACGGGGCAATTTTCTATGAAATCAACACCCGTAAATCCAGGGACGACAAGAATAGTATCCGCTCCGACCCTGCTTGCTGCATTAAGCTGTCCTTTAACGCAATTTTCGGCTCTTTTTCTCTCTTCGGGGTCATCGGATGTAAGAGAGCAGGTCCAGTAAAACCCGCTTGAAACAGACGGTATCTTTATCCCGAACCTTTCGGCGGTATTTTTAATCTCTTCTATTTCCCCATCGGTCATTTCGGGTGTGAGCCGGCAGCCTTTGCCATAGTCAAGCTCAACACCGTCGAGCCCGCATTTCCCAGCTATTGAGAACACTTCGCTAAGCGGAAGTTCATTCGGAAAAACACTTACACAAACAGATTTTTTCATATTTCTCACCTTTCAAATCAGGCTCGCTGCGTTTTAAGCAACGAGCCTTAAACATATTTCGGTATTATCTTTTGATTTTTCCGGTCAAAACCTTTTTGCCGGTCATCTTGAATCTTCCGAGAAGAGCATCGGAAACGAGGTGAGCAACCGATTCATAAGTAAATCCGTCGTTAACTTCAATTATGGTGTGGTCATCCGGGAAATAGGTTTCGGCAAAGAAAGGAGCGCCGTAATTCACGATTATCTTCTTTTTCTTGTCGAACTGCTGAGACGCCCAAACCAACATATAAGTGATCTTCCAGGAAGTTGCGTACTCCATATTCATATTGAATATAACAACATCATAACGGTCCTGAAGTGCCTCGATATCATCCTGCCAACAAACCTGAGATATCATATCGCATATATCTCCGTCCCTTATATCAACGTCAAAGCCTTCTTCCTCAAGTGCTTTCTTTATAAGCGGAGTTGAGTGTACCATTTCGTTTTCGGTTGCGTCAAGCAAGAGTATCTTTTTAATCTTGTTTTTATCAAGCGGCAAAAGACCTATTTCGTTTTTATACTCGCATATACCGTTCTTTATTATTTCTCTGCTGAGTTTATCGGCAACATCCTTGTCGGGTGTGTCGTACGACTTGATGTCAAGTGCCTTGTTCCTGAATTCACGCATTCTGTTTATACGCTCTAATGCGTCGTCAAGGCGGCTCATCGGTATTTCACCCGAAAGAATAAGCTCTTCTATCTTGTCGGCAGCTTCAACGGGCGGCCAAAGCAGAAGATCGGCTCCTGCCTTGAATGCCTGAACTGCCTCATCGATAACATTGCCTGTCGAACAACCGCCCATACAAAGAGCGTCCGTAACAACTGCGCCCTTAAAGCCGAGTTTATCCTTTAAAAGTTCGGTAGTAAGCTTAGTTGAATAGGTTGCTATGGGAGCAAAACCGTTTTCATAATCCTTTGTGTAAGACTCAAGCATTGTATGCGTTGTCATAACAGAAAGAACGTCTTCTTTAAAAGTCTCCTTATAGATATATCCGTAGGTTTCCATCCACTCGTCGAAAGGAAGAACGTTTTTGCCGTGCCCGAAATGCATATTGATATTGCAGGTTCCGAGTCCAGGGAAATGTTTGGCTGTTGCGCAAACGCCCTGATCCTGAACACCTCTTATTATCTCACGGTTTGCTGCTGCCACAACCTCGGGGTCATCAGACATTGCAAACAAAGGCATAGAGCTGTCACAGTAAAGGTCGACTATAGGGCCGAGCAGCCAGTCAATATCGTTAGCGTTCATCTGCATACCGTAAATTTTTCCGAGATTATAAGCATCCTGCATATTGCGTGAGGAGCCGATAGACTTTGAAGTAAGGACCTTTATTTCCTGACCGTCTATCTCAACGCCGTCTGCGCAGACAAGAAGCGGAATCTGAGATGCTTTACGGCATTCGGCAAGGCGTTTTCTTGTGAGAGAAGTGCACATTTCGGGCTTTCCGTCGTCAAGCTCATCCGGCAAAAGACCGAAATACATACCGCCGACCTTGTACTTTTTAAAAAATTCTTCGGGGCCGCCGTGTTTATTTATTTCCCTTATTGTTACAACAAATGTCTGAAGTATTTTTTCCTTTAAAGTCATATTCTTTCTCCTCAATGCGAATATTTTTCAATAAGCGAAAGGGTCTCCTTGAGTTCTTCCGGCTTTAATATTTCTACAGGTTTTTTATTCCTTATGCAGTCGGCAAAATAACGAATCTCATCGCCGTAAGCGTCGGTCTTGGGCAGAGAATGGACTGTTCCCTCGTCTCTTGCCTGAACGCTGAACGGGCGAAGTTCACCCTCATTTGTGTAAATCGTAAGTTCATCGTTTTCATATGCGACAACCGCATTATCGAATACAAAACGGAACTCGGATCTGAATCTGTAGGGCGCATTGCACCAGCCGCAGATAACATTTACATAGAAATTGCCGTAATCAAATATTGCAGCTGTCTGATCGTTTTCTTCGGTTTTTATGCGCTTACAGAGCATATCCTTAGGTGCTCCCAAAAGATATACCATATAGTCAACATCGTGAATATGCATATCGTATGCAACGCCGCCGCTCTTTGAAGTATCTGCCATCCAGTCGTTCCAGGCGGTATGCGGGAATCCCGAAATTCTTACCATAGATGCCGAAAGAAGATTTCCGTATTTTTTTGTATCGTAAATTTCTTTAAGATACACATACTCGTTCCAGAAGCGGACACACTGAGCTACCATAAACTTAACATTGTTTTCTTTTGCGGTATTGTAGCATAAATCTATATCGGACTTATTAAGCGTAAGCGGTTTTTCGCAGATGACGTTTATTCCCCTCTTCATTGCATCAACTGCGTGCTCGACGTGAAGAAAAGTAGGAAGACATATATCGATAACATCAAGCTTTTCATTTTCAACCATTTCTTTATAATCGGTATAATAGCGAGCCTCGCTGTCGGTCTTATAGCCGTATTTCTCCATCTGTTCGGGACGGATATCGCAATAAGCGACTATTTCTGCACCGTCATAATTTTTCCAACCCGGAACGTGAACGCCGCTTATACCGCCGCAGCCTAAAATTCCAACCTTTAACATATTTTATTACCTCTTTATTTATAGTATTTTTCTATTATAGACTCAAGATACTTCTTTGACTCAAGAATATCCTTAAGCTGCTGATCTCCTGTTATTTCACGCTCTATTGTGATATATCTGTCATATCCGAGAGCGTGGAGGTCTCTTATAACCGCATCAAAATCGACCTTTCCCTCACCTATCTTGGTCTCTGCTCCGAGAGAGTGACCGTCGGTCGGGAATTTGCCGTCCTTAGCGTGCAGATTGCGGACATATTTTCCGAAAACATCTATTGCGTCAACGGGGTTTGCTCTGCCGTAAAGAATGCAGTTGGCGGTATCAAGATTTATACCGAGATTATCTATAACAACATCGGCATCTTTGCAAACTCTGTCGTTACTTACTGTTTCAAAGCACCTTAGCAATGTCACGGGAGTTTCCTGCCCTGTTTCAAACAGCAGATACTGACCGTTTTTCTTACAATATGCGGCAACATATCTTACTGCGTCGCAGAAGGGGCGGAAGTTCACATCATTTGGATTTTCCGGTATAAATCCCATATGGGTTATTACATCCGTTGTACCTATCATTTTTGCAAAATCCGAGCCGTGGCAGAGGTTCTTTACTCTCTCCCAACGGTATTCGGGCGGAACAAGACCGAGAGTTGTCTGTCCCTCGTAAAAATTCCACACTGCCGGTCCTACCCATCCGCACCAGAGAGCAGATATTGTAACCCCGTACTTATCGGTAAGTTCTTTTACTTTTTTTGCGTTTTCCTCAGTCATAAGTTCCATTTTCCAGCACATAAACTGGCAATTGTCAAACCCGCTTTCAACAAGGGTTTTAAACTGAGCATCAAGGGTGTCAACCGTCTTAAAGTCAACGCAAGTACCAATTTTAACCATTTATAATTACCTCCGAATTATTATTACATAAATTATCAGTGACCATTTACATTGAAGAAAAGTTCACTGTCTTTGCCGACTGTTCTTGCTCTGCCTGCAATTGCTTCTTTAACTCCCCTGAATGTGTTCTTTGTTACAAAATTTCCGGGACAGTCGCCCAAGAAGGTAATAGCCTTTTCGTATCCGAAAATAAAGTTTTTCTCCATAAGGTTATAAGCACCGTCAAAAAGTATTCCGGTGAGAACAGGTTTTTCCTGGAGCCAACAAAGATTTTTAACATAGTTAAGCGTATCATTCGAACCGTCAAAAGCGCACTGTTCAACAGTGTTGCCGAAAACGCCTCTCGTTTTTCTGAAATCAGTCCACTCGGGAGCATCTTCATTTCCGAGCATATTAGCCTGAACTCTGAGTCCCATTCCGCTCGCCTTGGTCTGACAATGTGAAAATCTGTTAAAGGCAAGCAATGCAACAAATGTATGCTTTTTGGGCTTGTCGTCAATATTTACAAGAATGCCCTTATCGGGATTTGAATAGCCGTGATAAACCTGCATACGCATACCGGCAGAAACTTCCATACAGTGACCCGAAATGATGTTTTCAAATCCGCAGTTCCACACAAACTGGCTGTGACCGTTTGAAAGCGAAGTGTTGTTATCAACCCAAAGGTTATGGTGAGTTCCGTAAACTATTGTAAATGCGGTGGTCTCGTCCGGAATTACATCCCATTCGCTTTCGAGCACAAGGCGTTTATTATCGCCTTCCTCTATAACATCGGTTATTTTGCGATACTGACCTAAACCTCTGCCGTTATAAATAAACAGAAAACGCTCATAGCTGTTAAAACGGGCGGTATAGGGAGCTCCGAAAGAGCAGTACATTATATCGGTATCCGAAACGATATCAACATAGTCTTTGCCGAAACCTACTCCGTGACCGTTCCATTCGCCGTTTCCGTGCTCGGACATATAAGCTTCACAGGCACAACCCGCACGGTTTACATCTGTGCTGCGGTTTTGATATATCCAGTTATGCGAGCAGCCGTCATTTCCGACAAAGGAGCGTCTTCCGCCCTCAAACAGGTTATTAACTACCATTGAATGACGGATACCAGCTATCATTGATTCCGCCATTTGTCTCGGACGGCAATGAAATTCATTATTTATGATCTTTGCATATGTATGACGGGCGGGTGTAATAAATATCGGCTCAAGAGCTGTAAATTTGCATCCCCAAATTGTGAGGTTCTTTGAAAGACCGGCAGAAATAAAAGCGGAATTCATAGCCATATAGTAACCGTCGTGCTCAAGTTCGGTAAGACCGTTATTATCAACCTCAACCTTGTTAACAAATACATCGTCAAGATTCTGAGTTCTGTGATCAACAGCAAACATAGCAATGTTTATACCGTTTCCGAGTTCGATTTTTAAAGATTCAACACCGGATTGACCGCAAAGTCTTATTGCAATACCGGTTTTATGCCGTGCAATATGTTCTATATAATCACTTGACCAACCTTTAAGGCCGTAACCCTTATCGGCAAACACAGCGTCTTTCGGAACATCGCCTTCAAAAGCTATCGATTCGCTTGCACGGATAACCGTACCTACGCCCGAGCCTATAAGCGCAACATTCGGCTTTAGATTTATGGTTTTTGAAATCGGAAAGGCTCCTGCGGAAAGGACCACCATACCGTCCTCATTGCCGAATGAATCTATCGCAGCCTGAATTTTACCGTGATAATCCGCAAAAGGACTTGCATCATCTGCGTTAATCGTTATTACTTTGCATTTTGGCATCGCAAGAGATGCGGATGTGCAGCGGTTGAAACGGTTGCGAAGATAATAGTTGAGGTTGTAAGAAGAGTCTGTTATCTCTATTTCTACAGGTTTGCTCCAACCGAATTTCCCGCACATACCTGAATGGACGGAGAATTCATATTTCCCTGCCGGAATATCCTCCGGAACATTGAATTCTGCTATGTATCTGAAACAGTCATAAAGATAACCTGTTTCTTCAACGCCTTCAAGAGAATAAACCTTTCCGGTTTCTGTGCTCTTTACAGCTCCCCGTTTCGACCAATGCGTACCGTCGTTAAACGAGGTGGGGAATCCGAATTTATCGCCAAACGCCATAATATGGTCGCCCCTGCGAATTTTATCAAAGGAGGTGTTCCATATTTCGGGGCGGTTTGCTATCATCGGTTTTGAAAATCCCGCATCATTCTTAAGCCAAAAAATGCCCGTTCCCTTAGGAATTCTCTTTACCGGCTGACCGGGCTCACAAACGGGCTCTTTATCTCCGAAATATATACAGTTTTCAAAAGCGTTATCTGCGTCAAAAACAAGAGCCTCTTCGGGAGGAAGATCGGGTATACTTCCCTCTATATCGTTAAGCTCTTCAGCATCAACGCCTCTTGCCTTTGCAAGGGCTATTTTATATGCGTTTCTGTCGCCCTCATAAAAATCAAGAACCGTATCTGTGGAATTGTTCTTATCCTCAGCCTGCCAAATGTAAAGCTTTGTTTCTTTATCAAAATTTTCGCCGAAAATCTGAACAATATCACCTGACTCAAAATAAGTTATTCGTGACATCTCCGGAACATTTTTACTATTCATTTTCACAACCTCCAAAGGCAGGACTTACCCCGCCGATCTGTTACTGCAACAATAACATTTTTTGTTATTGTTTACAATAAAAATATTGACTTTATATTGCAATATATTGACTTTTAATATTCATTTTTTAAACATCGAAAAAAAATGAGAAGAGACCGTACATCAAGTACGGTCTCTTCTCGCTTTTAAGGGGTTTGAGGAGAGAATCCCCAAAATGGGGATGTGCACCGAAGCGGGTGCGGCTCCCTTTTCGGTACAAGCATATGATACACTATTCTTTTGCCGATTGTGTGAACTATTTTTGAATTTTTTGAGGAAAATTTTTAAAGGTATATGTTATAAAAAGAAAGTCAATAATATAAAGGCAGACAAAAGAAAGGATGAGCGGATATGAAATATTACGAAAACGAAAAAAAGAATAAAAAAATCAGTCCTAACGGGATATATGCGATTGTTGCCTGTTGCCTTATAGCGCTCGGTGGCGCCTCTTGGTTTGCGGTTGCAAAAATGACTTCCGGGAAAGAAAACAAGAATAATTCAGGCAGTATTTCTCCCGGCAGTTCATATAACGATATAACAAGTTCTAAACCGGACAAAACACAAAGCGATACTTCGTCGGCCGATGTTAAAGCAGATAAAAACGACGTGCCCTATTCACCCGAGGAAAGCACTGTTAAAACCGAAGAAAAACAAAGTTTTTCTCTCCCCATAAGCGGTGACATTATAAAAGGATACAGCGAAACCGCTCTTCAATATTCTAAAACTTACGGTGATATGAGGCTTCACAGCGGCATAGATATTAAATGTGAGAAAAACGCACAGATTAAATCTTCAAGTCAGGGCACGGTCTGCGATATAAGGGAAGATTCATCGCTTGGGAAAACGGTTGTCATTGATCACGGCAACGGAATAAAAATACTCTACTGCGGTCTTGAGAGTATTAACTGCAAAGTTGGCTCAACTGTCGGAAGCGGAGACATTATCGGCACCGCAGGGTCTGTGCCTTCAGAGTGCTCGGACGGTGTTCATATTCATATTGCGGCCACGGTTGACGGCAAACCCGTTTCGCCGCTTAAAGCTATGGGGATGGAATAATACACCGTAAGCATAGTATTTAATGCGGTTTTCTCTTAAAAACTGCCCCCGGTATAATCGTTTAGGGGCAAAAAGGTGCACAGGGCAAATTTATCAATGCTCCTGTGCACTTTATTTATATTTTATTTGCAATGTAAGCTTCCAACCTATATATCGGCATACCCTGAGAGGAAAATTTACTTTCATATTCGGTTATGATATTGCCTTCAAATTCGCTGTTATGCAGATCAAGCGAAATGTTTTTAAGTGAAAAACCGCTTTGAGAAAACTGTTCCAAAGAAAACTCAAAAAAGTGCATATTATCGGTTTTTTGATGTATTTCGGCGTCACTTTTCATAAGTCTTTTATAGATATTCAAAAAATTCCCGTGCGTCAGCCTATGGGAGGCATATTTGTTTTTCGGGAAAGGACAGGAAAAATTCAAATATATCCTACTGACGGTTTTTTCCTCAAGATAGCGTTCAAGATACTCAGCCGAACACTTTATAAATCTTATATTGCCGACATTCTGCTCTTTAGCGGTTTCGCAAGCCGAAACTATAACATTCGCTTCCTTTTCGACCGCAAGAAGATTTATATCGGGGTTTTCCTTTGCAAGCCTTGCCGCAAATCCGCCTTTACCGCATCCTATTTCAAGATAGAGCGGCGCTTTCCGACCAAACCACTCATCAAGGTCAATATATTCTTTTTGTTTAGTTGCGGTATTAAAATTCCTGTCATCAAAATCGCTTATATAAAGTATATCCGAAACAGCCGACAGTCTGTCATCAAGGTGTTTTTTCTTTCGCATTCTCATACGAAACGCACCTTAAATGTTTTCAACGGCCTGCACCGCTGTATCAAGGCAGGAAACATCGGCGTTTTCAACGCATCCCGAATCGACCATTGCAGCAAGCGACGGGTCAATGGGAAGCTCGCCTATGAGACTTATCCCGGTTTCATCGGTTATGTTTTCACTGCCGCCGAATATTCTGTGCTTGCTCTTACAATCGGGGCAGACAAAATAACTCATATTCTCAACTGCGCCTATTATCGGAATATTCATCATCTTTGCCATATTAACCGCTTTTTTTACTATGAGAGAAACAAGGTCCTGCGGCGATGTTACAACAATTATACCGTCAAGCGGAAGCGACTGAAAAACCGTAAGCGGAACATCACCGGTTCCCGGAGGACAGTCTACAAACAAATAATCAAGGTCTCCCCAAACGACATCGTGCCAGAACTGCTTAACAACACCGGCAATAATGGGACCTCTCCAGATAACGGGAGAATCGTGCTCGGGAAGCATCATATTAACCGACATAATTTTAATTCCGGTTTTCGTTTCCGCAGGGAGAATACCTAGTTCGTTCTGCATTGCATTTTGTGTTACACCGAATGATTTCGGTATCGAGGGACCTGTTATATCAGCGTCAAGCACGCCTACCTTATACCCCTTTTTCTGCATCGCACAGGCAAGCAGGGATGTTACCATTGACTTTCCCACACCGCCTTTTCCGCTTACAACGGCAACTACGTGTTTTATGTTATTATACTCGCCTGCAGGTTCGAGCAGGCTCTCACTTTGTCTGTCCGAGCAGTTGCTTTGACACGACGAGCAGTTATGACTGCATTCTTTGTTTTCTGACATTTTTATCACCTACGGATATTATAATGATTATAGAATGTCGAAACACCAAAATTGTTTCGACAAGCCGATTTTATCGGCCTTAAGCAAAATTAAATTTTCACAAATTTAATTTTGCCTATATTCATTGCAATGGACATTGACAAATTTTCAAAGAAAATTTGTGACCAAATCAAAGATTTGGTGTCGAAATAGTGTAGTTTTACACTATTTCGACTTTCAATAGACATTATACCCTCTGAAAGTGACAAAATCAACCCATAATTTAAAATGATTATTATTCCGTCTTGCCGAAATGGCTTGCTATGAGCTTTTGACATCCGTCGGGCGAATATATCCAGTCGTCTATATGATCTCCCTCATAAAAATAAGGAGCGGATGTCTTTTTATCAGAGTCAAAACTATCGATTATAATAAGTTTTATCTTCATTTTTTCGGGGATAATACTTTTTATGTAAACGCTTGCGGCCTGACCTACTTTAACCCCTTCCTTAGGTTCCGCAAGCCCTGCAAGGTTTGCGGCAAGTTCAACGAAAACACCGTAATTTTCTATACTTCTTATAATTCCCGACACGGTTTGCCCCTGCATAAATCCTGACGCATTTTCGCTCCAGGTGCCGAGAAGCTCTTTATGGGAAAGGGTTATCCTTCCTCCGGGTTCTATACTGCTTATAACGGCCTTAATGTTGTCGCCTACCTTAAATCTGTCGCTCGGATGCGATATTCTTGAAACCGATATTGCATCAATCGGCATAAGTGCTATATTTCCGCAGCCGATATCGCAAAATGCGCCGAAGCTTTCAAGATGAGTAACCCTGGCGTCTATTACATCTCCCTGCCTGTGATGCGAAAGGATATAATTAAGACAGGTCTGCTGAGCATTTCTTCTTGACAACAGCGCATAAAGCTTACCGAATTTGTCGGTTTTAAGTGCGGTTACTGTAAAACAAACCGGTCTGCCGACACGGGAAATCAACGCAATATCCCGTGTAAGTCCTTCGGATATCCCTATTGCGCCCTCCTCTCTCGGTATAACGCCCCTCATACAGTCGAGGTCAACCGTCATATTATGTTCGGCATCGCACATTATTACATTTGCTTCAAGTATGCTGCCGTTCACCTGCGCCAAAGCAAGCGCCGACGGCGTAACCATATTTTTATGATTTTCTCCCGTGTCCTTAAGCCAGCCTTCCGGATAATATTCTTGCATTTTTTCTCGCCCTTTCCTTTTTGTTAATACATAATATGAAAAGAAAAGAATAAAAAGAACAAGCATAACTTCTGCTATGCTTGTTTAGAAAGTCAATATTAAACTGATACAGAGAATACTATCGGGATACGGCGCTTTTTGAAGAAACGGTGCGATTATCGGTTTTGCCTGATTTCGCTCGCTTATCACCTATTCGATTACAATTTGAGACGGTATCGAAACCTTGGGATATACAAGTTCTTCATTCAAATTTGCATATTGGCAGGAATTTTCGTCAACAGACATAAAATACTTTCCCGCTTTTGCACCGCTCTTGATTTTAAACACCAGTGTGGCGGCAGTGCCGGTTGCGGTTATATCACCCGACGAGGAGGAAAAGTCACCCGTCATAAGACAGGTCACTTTACCGTCTTTACAGGAAGCGTTGATATCCTTAAACATTCCCTCTTCGGTATCGACATATTCAAACACCGAAGCATCATAATTTATAACGGTTTTTGCCGCTATCATACCGGGATTTTGCGTTACCTTTATCGGAATACGAACGGTATCGCCGTATCCGACACCGTTTTTACTGTCCGAATCCTTGCTGTAAACTATGCCGCTTGAATTAACGGCGCCGTTTGATGATTTCCCTTTATTGCCGTTACCCGTAGATGTGAGGACGATAACAACAACGAGACCTATGATCACAATTCCTATGAGGGCAGATGAAATCCAAATAATAAGTTTCTTCTCCATGTTACACCTATCTTAAAGACCTTCATATTCGCCTGCAGCTATTTTTTTTGCGAGGGCTGCAACAACGGCGTCCTTATCTTCCTTATATGTAACGCCGTACCACTTATCCTCCGAGGCTAAAACCGCAACGGTTTTTTCGTTTTTCTCAATAAGATAAGACACCACGCTCGGCAGATAGTATTCAGATTTGGGCACGTTTATTTTTTCATTCAAAAAGCCTACCAATCCTTCGGATATATAGTCAAATATATCCGGAGTGAAGCCCCACATATTCATTGAAACGACCGTATCGGGCGCAAGGGGTATCCAGTTTTTATCGTCCTCTGTATATTTACAGTCGACTATCTTTGTGCGTTCGGTAATTTTCTTTAAATTCCCGTTTTCTATCTCACAAACGCCTCTTGAAACAGAACCGTTTTCCGTAAGAGTGTTCGCAAGACGGAAACCTACCATACAGTAATCACCCTTATTTGCCTTAAGGTGATTGTATATTTCTTTAAAAGCGTGCGCACCGTAATAATCATCCGCATTTATTACCGCAAAAGGTGTTTTAACTATGCTGCGGCAGCAATAAACTGCGTGAGCGGTACCCCAGGGTTTGGTTCTGTCTTCGGGGCAGGTAAAGCCTTCGGGCAACATATCGGTCTCCTGAAAAGCATATTCGACCGGAATCTGCTTTTCAATGCGTTTACCGACAGTTTCTTTAAAATCTTTTTCTATTTCGTGTTTAATAATGAAAACAACCTTATTAAATCCCGCTTTTTTTGCGTCGTAAACAGAAAAATCAAGCAACGCCTCCCCTTTAGGTCCTATCGGTTCTATTTGTTTAAGCCCTCCGAATCTGCTTCCCATACCGGCAGCCATAACAACAAGTGTTGCATCAAAGCTCATTTTAATTCCTCCATATTATTATTTTCCGACATCTTTTGGTTTGCCTTTTCATCAAAGCCTTCGGTACTTTCCTTCATAAACAACACCTTAACGGTGAGTATCAAAAGCTTTAGATCCTGCAAAAGCGAATAGTTTTCTATATAAATGAGGTCCATATTCAGCTTGTCCTCAGGCGATGTATTATACTTACCGTACAGTTGAGCAAATCCGGTCAGTCCCGCTTTAACACGGTGACGCAAAGCAAACTCAGGATATGCAGATGTATATTCATACACGTTTTCAATGCGTTCGGGTCTCGGACCCACCATAGACATATCGCCTTTTAAAATATTAAACAGTTGCGGAAGTTCATCCATACGGCAGGCTCTTATAATTCTTCCGACTTTTGTTATGCGGTCGTCGTCATTCACCGCTTTTTTAGCGCCGTCTTTATCGGCATCTACTATCATTGAACGAAATTTTAAAATATTGAATATTTTCCCGTTTTTCGTTATTCGGTTCTGTTTGAAAAACACAGGTCCGCCGTCATTAAGCTTTATGGCAATTGCGCATATGAGCATTATCGGGCTTGTGATAATTATTCCGAGTCCCGATATAATAATATCGCAAATGCGTTTGACAACCTCCTGTTCAAGCGAAAGACCCCTGTTGCGGCTCATAAGAACAGGGGTATCCCCTATCTGTATGTCATAAGCGTTATTCATAATGATATCGGTTATATCCGGCAAAAGATATGTGCGCTTTTGATTGGTATAACAGTAAGACATTATTTCCTTTTGCTTGTTCTTATCTATATCGCATATTGCAACGGCATCGTGTTTATCGATTAGGTGCTTTATCTGTTCCATATCAGTACGCTCGACATTCACGCCGCACTCAACGTGAAACCTTTCAGATATAATGCTCATCTTTCTTATCAGACCGAAACCGTAAATATCGTTGCTGAACACCGCAAGGACCCTCCTTGCCGAATAAAGCCTGAAATATATCATATTTGCGCAGCACGAGCATATAAACACAACGGCTATTTGATAAACCGTACCCACGGCGAGCGGAGCTACGGCTACCATTCTTCTCGCTATAAGGCTGAGTTCAAGATACATAACCGTGTTTGTAAATACCGCAGCAAGAGAAAAACTGTAAATTATCTCGTGAATACGGTAAATACCTATATTAAACGCACCGTAAAGCGATGAAAATGTGACAAAAAGAAAAACATATGAAAAGATAACAACATAGTTACCTTTATTACTGAACAGTGATTCGACATAGTTTTCATTCCACGTCTCGACAAAACCGGCGGTTGCGGCAATAACTATCATCGTCTTTACAAAAAGCATTACTGATTTGCGAATCTTGATAAGATGCTTCAAAGCAACCACCTCCGGATAAACATTTAACTATAGTATATCTTTATTATATACCCATTGTCAAGAACTTTAATTTATGAACACTTTTTTAAAATTGAGTAAAAAATGTTTACTGTATCCTTTAAATATGGTAAAATATATAAAAATATAAGAAAAGAGTGAGCAAAATGACCCTGAATCCGAATGAAAATGACCTTATACACGAGTTTATATATCATAAATATCTCATAAACGGGGAGCGTATGATCGGACATTTCAGGGATCTTAACACTCCCGAATATATTGCAATGCACATCATAGAGGAGTTCTTTCACATTAACGGTGAAGATAAGGTCTATCTCAGGGATATTGCCGAAAGAATGGAACTGCCGCTTGCAAAGGTTTCGTCAATAGCAAGAAAGCTCAGTGATAAAGGGCTTATTGTATGGGAGCACGAGGGTGACGGCGATAACGGTACATATGTAAAAATAACCGAAGCCGGCAGAGATCTTGTCACAAGTCAGGACAGAAAACTCAGAGAATATTACTCCAAGGTTATAGAAAAATACGGAGAAGCCGAGATAAGACAATTGCTTCAAATGATGAAAAAACTTGAAAAGGTGATTCGCAGCATAGGCGAACCGGAGGAATAAAAATGTTTTTAAGCGAAACTGCGGAATATTTTGATAAAAAAGAGAAAATTTGCAGAAAAAATGATAATATTGCACCTAGACTCTATGAGGAATACGGTGTAAAAAAAGGCCTGCGTGACGAAAACGGCAACGGTGTTCTTGCTGGTCTTACAAAAATTTCAAAAATCATATCTTCGAAAATCGAAAACGGTAAAAAGGTTCAGTGTGACGGTATGCTTTGGTACCGAGGCTACAAGGTCGGCGATCTTATAGCAAGTCTCGGCGATGATGAAATGGGATTTGAAAAGATAGCCTATCTGTTGCTTATGGGTGAAATTCCGTCAAATGATGAAGAAAAGGAATTCTTTGATCTTATAAGCAGCTGCAGAACTCTGCCGACGAATTTTACAAGAGATGTTATTATGAAGGCCCCAAGCAGAGATATAATGAACTCTATGACGAGGAGCATACTGACTCTTGCTTCATATGACCAGACTGCAACGGATACATCCGTCTCAAATTCGCTCAGGCAGTGTATACAGCTTATAAGCGAATTTCCTCTTCTTGCCGTTTATGCTTATCACGCATACAATTATTCGGAAAAACAGCAAAGTATGATAATTCACCGTCCCGACCCGTCTCTTTCTACCGCAGAAAACATCCTACTTATGCTCAGACCCGATAAAAAATACACCAAAACCGAAGCTAAGGTCCTTGATACTGCGCTTATTCTTCATATGGAACACGGCGGCGGAAACAACTCAACATTTACAACAAGGGTAGTTACATCGTCCGGTTCAGACACATACTCAACAGTTGCTGCCGCAATGTCTTCACTTAAAGGACCTAAACACGGCGGTGCAAACATAAAGGTTATGGAAATGATGTCCGATATAAGGGCAAATGTTTCTGATTTTTCCGATAAAGAACAAATTCGCAGTTACCTTTCGCAGATAGTTGATAAACAGGTTTTTGACAAGAAGGGCCTTATCTACGGTATGGGTCATGCTGTGTACTCACTTTCCGACCCGAGAGAAAGGATTTTTAAATCATATGTAGAACAGCTCGCAAAGGAAAAAGGCCGCTCAAACGACTATTTGCTGTATAAAAACATAGAAGAACTTGCCCCCGGTGTTATAGCTGAAAAGCGTCATATATTCAAAGGCGTTTCCCCTAATGTTGACTTCTACAGCGGCTTTGTCTACGATATGCTCGGCATCCCTCAGGAAATGTATACCGCTATGTTTGCAATAGCAAGAATCGTCGGCTGGAGCGCCCACAGAATAGAAGAACTGATTTGTATGGACAAAATCATACGCCCCGCATATATGAGCGTTATGGACGAAAAAGAACTTACCGAAAACCGATAACATTATCGATAAAGCTGCTGCGCCTTTCGGCGCAGCAGCTTTTAATTCGTTCAATATTTTTTATTACAGATATCGCAGCATCCGCAGCAATTGCAGCCGCATTTTTTTCGGTTTTTAACAATGTATATAACTGCGGCGACAACTCCGAGTAAGATGACGGCAGCTATAATAATACTTTGAATATTCATAGCAGAAAACTCCCGAACAAAATAAGTGTACGAACTGCAAGTGCAACGACCCAGGCGAGCACGCACTGAAATACCACTACCGTAAACGCCCATCTGCCGCCGAGTTCACGCCTTATGGAGGCTATAGCCGCAACACAGGGTGTATAAAGCAGACAGAAAACAAGCAGAGCTATAGCAGAAAGCGGTGTTATGATTGCCGCCGGCGACGTGTTTGAAAGCAACACGGAGAGGGTTGAGACAACACTCTCTTTTGCGATAAACCCTGCTATAAGAGCAGTGGATATCTGCCAGTTTCCGAACCCCAGCGGCGCAAAAACCGGAGCGATAAAGCCTGCTATAACCGCAAGCATACTGTCTTTTGAAGAAACTACGGGGTTCAGCCTGAAATCAAAGGTCTGGAGGAACCAAACAACGACAGAGGCAATGAAAATAACCGTAAATGCTCTTTGCAGGAAATCCTTTGCTTTATCCCACAGCAGGTGCAGAACATTTTTAGCTCCCGGCATACGGTAATTTGGAAGTTCCATAACAAAAGGAACCGCTTCGCCTTTAAACACCGTTCTTTTAAGTATAAGTGCTGTTACAATGCCGACCGCTATTCCGAGAAAATAAAGTCCTACCATTATAAATCCGCTGTATTCTGGGAAAAAGGCTGCTGAAAAAAATCCGTAAATGGGGAGCTTTGCGGTACAGCTCATAAAGGGCGTGAGCATAACCGTCATCCTGCGGTCACGCTCGCTCGGCAATGTTCTGCTTGCCATTACTCCGGGAACAGTACACCCGAATCCTATCAGCATCGGAACTATACTTCTGCCTGAAAGGCCTATCTTTCTGAGCAGTTTATCCATAACAAAAGCGACCCTCGCCATATATCCGCTGTCCTCTAACATCGAAAGAAAGAAAAACAATGTTACTATTATCGGCACAAAACTGAGCACACTGCCTACGCCGCTGAATATACCGTCGATAATCAGCGAATGCAAAACCTTATTTACATTAAGAGCAGTAAGCCCCGAATCAACGACAGCGGTAAGTTTATCGATACCAAACTCAAGAAGCTTTTGCAGTGCTGAACCTATAACATTAAATGTAAGAACAAAAACAAGCGCCATTATAATTATAAATGACGGTATTGCGGTGTATCTGCCCGTAAGTATTTTATCAATTTGGGCACTTCTCCTGTGTTCCTTGCTTTCACGAGGTTTTACAACGGTTTTACTGCAAAGTTTGCTTATAAATGAAAAGCGCATATCGGCAATAGCCGCCGTCCTGTCAAGACCTCTCTCCTGCTCCATTTGAACGATTATATGCTCGATAAGCTCTTTTTCGTTCTGTGAAAGAGAAAGAGAGTTCATTATAAGCTCGTCACCCTCAATTATTTTGCTTGCGGCAAATCTTATCGGTATACCTGCCGCCTCGGTATGGTCCTCGATTATATGCATTATACTGTGAAGCGCTCTGTGCACGGCTCCTCCGCAGGTGTTTTTATCGCAAAAATCGGTTCTGCCGGGACATTCTCTGTATTGAGCTATATGAATTGCGTGTTCTATAAGCTCGTCAACGCCCTCGTTTTTAGACGCAGATATCGGTACAACGGGTATTCCGAGAATATTTTCCATTTCATTTATGTAGACCGTACCGCCGTTGCCCCTTACTTCATCCATCATATTAAGTGCAAGAACGATAGGCGTTTCAAGCTCCATAAGCTGCATCGTAAGATAAAGATTGCGTTCAATATTATTAGTATCTACAATATTTATAATACCCTTCGGCTTTTCATCGAGGATAAACTGTCTTGAAACTATTTCCTCGCCTGTATAAGGAGAAAGAGAATATATGCCGGGCAAGTCGGTAACAAGAGTGTTGGGATGGCCCTTAATATGACCGCTTTTTCTGTCTACAGTTACTCCCGGAAAATTACCGACGTGTTGATTTGACCCTGTAAGCTGATTAAAAAGCGTTGTTTTTCCGCAATTCTGATTTCCTGCAAGGGCAAAGGTAAGCACGGTGTCCTTAGGAAGAGGATTCTCGGTTGCTTTACTATGATATTTGCCTCCCTCTCCCAGTCCCGGATGTTCCGCAAATTTAGCACTCACATCAGGGCGGCTTTGATTATCGGACGCATTTAAGTCAATCGGAATAACGGTTATTTTTTCGGCGTCTGCCAGGCGGAGGGTAAGCTCATATCCGTGAATTTTAAGTTCCACCGGATCTCCCATAGGAGCATATTTCATAACGGTTACTTCCGCCGAGGGAATCACGCCCATATCGAGAAAATGCTGTCTTAAACTTCCGCTTCCTCCAACGGTATCGATAATTGCGCTTTTGCCGGGTTTTAGGTCTTTAAGTGTCAAAAAATCGCTTCCTCTCTATGAAAAAGGTCCGAGGGACGCTGTCCCCCGGACCCGAAAATTTAATAAAAAATCAGTCTTTTTTGAAGAAGCTCATAACATCGCCGTAAGTCTCATCGTCGTCAGCTGAAGCATCGCCGATTATAGCGGCAAGGTCATTATTCTTCTCGGCTTTCTTATCCTCGCCGAGACCTGTTGCAACAACCGTTACACGGATCGTATCGTCAAGAGTATCGTCAAGCTGAGCGCCCCAAATAATGGTTGCATCCGGATGAGCCATATCGGAAATAATAGAGGAGGCGAGTTCAACCTCTTCAAGTCCGATATCCTCAGAGCCTGTTATGCTGATAATAACGCCTCTGGCATTATCCATTGATGTTTCGATAAGCGGGCTTGTAACCGCCATACGGGCAGCCTGCTCTGCCTTATCTCTGCCCGAAGCAATACCTACGCCCATATGAGCATAGCCTGCATCCTTCATTATAGATTTAACATCGGCAAAGTCGAGATTAACAAGAGCCGTGACATTGATAAGCTCTGAAATGCTCTGAACTCCCTGACGAAGGACATCATCCGCAATGTTAAAAGCGTTTTTGAAGGTTATCTTTTCCTCAGATACGAATTTAAGACGCTCGTTCGGAATAACGACCAAACTGTCAACCTGATCGCCGAGTGCGGCAATACCTGCCTCAGCCTGATTCATACGCTTTTTACCCTCAAATGCAAAAGGCTTTGTTACTATACCTACTGTAAGTATACCGAGTTCCTTTGCAATTTCCGCTACTACCGGAGCTGCGCCTGTTCCTGTTCCGCCGCCCATACCTGCGGTTATGAATATCATATCTGCGCTGCGGATTGCAGCCGCTATTTCGTCTCTCGATTCTTCGGCGGCAGCCTTACCGTTTTCAGGATTCCCGCCTGCGCCCATTCCTGCGGTTGCCTTATCTCCGATCTGGATTTTCTGATCGGCGCTTGAAAGGAACAGAGCGGCTTTATCGGTGTTGATAGCTATAAACTCAACACCCTTAACGCCGGCAGCAACCATACGGTTAACGGCGTTTCCGCCGCCTCCGCCGACACCTACTACTTTTATTTGAACTACATTTTCCATTTCTTCCGTTGCATCAAATGGCATTTTAACTTCCTCCGTTTATGTAAATTATGCAAATCATTCAGTATATAAACACACATTTATATATTAACATATAACTTTTCTAATTTCAACACTTTTTATTACAAAATGTAATGTTTTTTTATTTTTATCATCATATGAGTGCAAATACAAGCGTTAAAGAAACTGTTTTCGGCAAAAACACTGCTTAGATAGCACAATACTTTCCGTAACGGAAAATTTATCCGTTTATACTGTTCCGTCTCTTTTGGGTACATTATTCTTTGCTCTCTATGAAAGTACCTTCTTTTTTATCGGGCGTCCACATAGAAAGATTTACAGTGCCGCCTTTTTCGGAATCGATATTTTTAAGCATTGCCGCAAGGTGATCTGCCTTTTTTGCAATATATAATTTACTTCCGAACAAAATCTCATATTTATCGTTAACTTTTGCCTTAATTGCGAGTTTATCGGTCGTGTCGATCGAGTTTACCGTTATCTTAAGCTTTGAAAAGCAATTGAGCAGCGTTTCGCATATTTCTTTCTCGTCTTTATCGTTTATAACTATCTCGGCGCCCTCTTTGCATTTTACGCTTTTGGATTTTATTTCGCAAAGTCCCGACGGCATCTCTGCGTATGACTTTAATACATACCCCTTTTTACTCACGGTATAATAAGAACCGTCCGAATAATAGCAGGAATATTCCGATGCGTCCGTAACCTTTATTTCAAGAGTATTCGGAAATACCCTTTTTATTTTTACAGAGTCTGTAAACGGAAGCTGACTTCTTATCGTATTTTCGAGCTTTGACTGAGATACCCTGATAAGATTGTTCTTTTCGGTAATCTTGCTTGCAGCGGTTATTTGTTGAGGTGAATAAAGCGAACTGCCGTATGCCTTGATGTTTTTAACGGGAAAAAGGACCGTAACCGATAAGACCGAAAACACAGCCAATGACAAAACAAGCAAAAAAATCAGCATTCTGCGAATTCTTCTGCGCCGTAATTTTTTTCTTCTCTTTGCTCTGCGGGCTTCAAAGCTGTCGTTTTGTTCTGTCATTTTTTCACTTCCCTAACATCACTCCTCCGATATATCGGCTCCGAGGAGTCTCAAATTATCAACTATATTTTCATAGCCTCTGTAAATATGGTAAATTTTATCTATCCGTGTCGTACCCGACGCTGCAAGTGCGGCAATTGCAAGTGCGGCGCCGCCCCTTAGGTCGGTACATTCACAGTCAGCCGCAGAAAACGCTTTAACGCCTTCTATGACAGCAACTTTGCCCTCTGTTTTGATTTTTGCACCGAAACGGGCAAGCTCATCTGTATATTTAAATCTGTTTTCAAATATATTTTCAACGAAAATCGAAGTGCCGTCCGCAAGGCAAAGCATCGTTACCGCCGCAGGTCCGGCATCGGTCGGAAACCCGGGATAAACCGTTGTTCTGAGTTTTTGTATATGTTTTAATTTGTGCGGTGCTTTAAGCCTTACGGAATTTCCCGAATACTCCGTAATACATCCTGTATCGGAAAAGAACGAGAGAATTGAGATCATATGCGAGGGGTCTATTCCGGTTAGGATCAGATCTCCTCCTGTAACTGCCGCTGCCGCCATATATGATGAGGCAGCTATTCTGTCCGGTATAACATCAAGCTCTGCACTGTAAAGTCTTTTGACGCCGGAAATCGTTATAACGTCGCTTCCTGCGCCGTAAATCTTTGCTCCGGCGGCATTTAAGAAATCGGTGAGGTTTTTTATCTCGGGCTCCCTTGCGGCATTGTGTATAACGGTTGTTCCTTCGGCAAGCGCAGATGCAAGAATGATGTTTTCCGTAGTACCCACGCTCGGAAACGAAAGCGTTATATTTGCGCCCTTAAGACCGTCGGGAGCGGAAAATTTTAAATATCCGTGTTCTTCGGTTACTGTTGCACCCAGGCGTTCAAGTGATGATATATGAAGATCTATCGGTCTCGGGCCGAGTTCACATCCACCGGGACTGCTTATAACAGCCTCGCCCGCCCTGCCGAGTATTGCCCCTAAAAACATTACGGACGAACGCATCTTACGCATAAGCTCATCAGGTATCGCATTTGAACACATTCCCTGTGTGCTTATAACAACATCGGAGCCTTCCCTGACGCAACTGCCTCCCAAAGAACGGATTATATTAAGAGAAGCCTCCACATCAGACAGGTCGGGACAGTTATGTAAAACACATTCTCCTTTGCAAAGAATACTTGCCGCAATCATCGGCAGCACACTGTTTTTTGCGCCCTGTACAGAAAGTTCACCGGAAATTCGGTTACCGCCGTTAATTATAAGCCTTGGCATATCCTACTCCCCCACAGCAAAAAATACTTCTATCCATACTATGAGAAAGTTTGATTTTTGACAGTTTTACCGAGCGGTATAAAGCTGCATTATAACCTGATATATGCGTTCGTTTGCATCAAGAATGGCATTTTTGCCTGCCGCAACCGACATAAGTTCAAGTTTAGGTTTGTTTTCTATGAGCATACTTACGGTTTTTATGAGACCTTCTCCGGTAAGGTCTTTTTCTTCGATTATTTCCGCAGCACCGCATCGCTTAAGCGTCATAGCATTGTGGAACTGATGATTTTCCGCAACATACGGAGACGGAATCAAGATCGACGGTTTTTTGAGCGCCTCAAGTTCGCTCAATGTTATTGCGCCCGCCCTGCAAATAACAAGGTCGGCTGCCGCCATACAAACATCCATATCATTTATATATTCTCTTACCCTGATATTTGCGTCAAGCTCACCGGTCTTCGCTTTCAGATGCTCAAGCATCGTGTTATACCCGCTTTTGCCCGCTGCGTGAATATGGTAATACTTACCCTTACCGTTTTCGTAAGAAATAAGTTCCTCAACAGCCTCGTTTATGCGGCGTGCGCCGAGTGAACCGCCGAAAGAGAGTATCATAGGTCTGTCGTCAAACCCAAGTTTTTTTCTTGCTTCCTGCTTCGTCATACTTAAAAGCTCACTGCGCACCGGATTACCCGTTATTATAGGTTCTTTTTTAAGCTTTAGGTATTTTTGCGCCTGCGGCATTGCGAGCATAACTGCATCCGCATTTTTTGCGAGCATTTTTGTTGTAACGCCGGGATAAGCATTTTGCTCGTGGATTGCATTTTTTATTTTAAGCCGCTGAGCCTGTTTTAAAACAGGACCGCTGACATATCCGCCGGTTCCTATAACAACATCGGGAGAAAGTTCTTTTAAAAGCTTTGCGGCAGTTATGGAAGATGTTACCGCTTTTGTTGCGGCGGAAATATTTCTGCCTATGTTTTTAACGCTGAGTTTTCTTTGAAAACCAGCAACTTCTATTGTTCTGAAATTATACCCCTTTTCTGGTACAAGTCTTGCCTCAAGCTTATCGGGAGTTCCGATATAACTGATATGTGCGTCGGGATGGCGTTCTCTTATATATCCGGCAACCGCAAGAGCCGGATTTATATGCCCTGCCGTACCTCCGCCTGCAAAAAGAATATGCATAAAAACAAAGTCCCCTTACCTATTTATTTTGAAACATCCGATTTTCTCGAAACAGAAAGCACTATACCCATTTCTGCAAGCAGTATTACAAGTGACGTGCCGCCGTAGCTGAAAAACGGAAGAGATATGCCGGTATTCGGGATAGTGTTGGTAACGACCCAAATGTTGAGCATAGCCTGAAGCCCCACCTGAAAAGTGAGTCCTATCGCAAGAAGTGCGCCGAACTTGTCGGCTGCACGCATAGCTATCGTAAATCCACGCCATACAAGCAGAGCAAAAAGCGCTATTATCGCCATAGCTCCTATAAGTCCGAGTTCCTCACAGACAATTGAGAAAATAAAATCGTTATGCGGCTCGGGCACCCAAAGATATTTTTGTCTTGATTGCCCTATTCCCCGTCCGAGTATTCCGCCGGAACCGATAGCAAGGAGTGACTGTATAGTCTGAAAGCCTTCTTTTTTAGGAGCAAGCCACGGATCACGCCAGTATTTTATACGGTCCGAGCCGTATCCTACAAGACCTGTAAGTATTGCTGCGCCGAAAAGTCCGGCTCCGCCGACTGCACCGAATATTATATATCTTTTTTGAATACCGCCGACTATCAATAAAACGACGCCTATCATAAATATAAGAACGGTTGCCGAAAGATGAGGTTCAAGGACTACAAGTCCGCAGGTAAGTCCCAATAAAATCACAAGAAAAGCGATAAATTTAAAGCTCTTCATCAGATGTTGATTTGCCGATATAAGCGTTGAAAACAAAACTATAATTGCAAATTTTGCAAGCTCGGACGGCTGGAAATTAAGCGGTCCTATGACTATCCAACGCTTAACATCCATTCCTTTTACCATAGGCGGCATAACAAGAAGCGCTATCAAAAGAAGAAGTGAAACTATAAATATAGCCCAACTGAATTTACGCCAAAAATGATAATCGATTTTTGAAAAAACGAACATAACCACTAATCCGACAGCGGCAAAGCCTGCTTGCCTGATTATGAATTTATAACTGTTGCCGTAATATTCATATGAATATGCATAACTTGCGGAAAAGAGCATTACAAGCCCTACGGTGAGCAAAATAAGAACAAAGGCAAGAAATGTTATATCAAGTCGGCCTGTTTGTATAAAGCCGGTGTGTTTTTTTCTTACAGCAGCCGATTTAGCCATTTATATGCCTCCGTATTTTTAAAAATTACCAGCCGAGCACAACCGAAAAAATTGCAACAAGGCAGCCTATGAAAGCTATCAAAGAAAAGAGAAAAACTATTTTTTGTTCGGAAAATCCGCACATTTCAAAATGGTGGTGAAGAGGTGCCATTTTAAACAGGCGCTTTTTGGTAAGCTTAAAAGAAGCAACCTGAAGCATAACCGATAAAGCTTCGATAAAATATAAACAGCCGGTGAACAGGAGAAGTATCGGTCTGTCAACCGCAAATGATATTGCAACTACCATTCCGCCCAAAAACATTGAGCCTGTATCCCCCATAAACACTTTGGCGGGCTTTGCGTTCCATACTACAAATCCTGCGCAAGCGCCCGCAAGAGAAGCGGACATAACATTAGCGCAGCTCTCGTTTAAATTGCCCGATATAAGCATAAAGGCGCAGGCAACCACTAAGGTTACGGATGACGCAAGACCGTCAAGACCATCAGTAAGATTTACGGCATTTGTAAATCCGTAAACAAACATAAGAGCTATCGGCCAAAAAATCAGTCCGACGCCGCTTATTATGTTTACATCTCCTACAAACGGAATATATGTTGTATGCATTCCGGAAAATGCAAGAGTTGCAAGATATGCCGCCGAAACAAAGAGCTGAAGGAATGTTTTCTGCCTTGCCGTAAGACCGAGATTGCGTTTTTTGACGACCTTTATATAATCGTCAATAAAGCCTATCGCACACATACAAAGCGCCATAACCGTTCCTGCCGCAAATGTTACCGTTCTGCGTGGCAGCGCTTTCATTTCAGTTGCCATAGCGGTGTTTGTTATAAAAGAAATACTTAAAGAAACACAAATTGCAAGCAGAACGCCGGCAACCATCATAACTCCGCCCATTGTGGGCGTTCCCTGCTTGCCCTTATGCCATTTGGGACCGATATCAAGTATAGTCTGCCCAAAATGAAGCTTTTTAAGATAAGGAATGACCAAATACCCGAGCAATGCAGTTGTTGCGAAGGCGACTATCGCCGCTATAACCGTAACATATTTTCCCATTTTAAACTACCCTTCTTTTTTCTTTAAAGCTTCAAGAGCGTCTTTTACAACTTCCCGTTCATCAAGATGAATGGTACCGTCCTTAAGTATCTGATAGGTTTCGTGACCCTTTCCCGCAAGGACTATTATATCGTCCTTAAGTGCAATGGAAACAGCATAGTTTATAGCCTTTATTCTGTTTTCTATAACCTTGACGGGTACATTTACACCCTGCATTCCGTCAAGTATATCGTTTATTATAGCCATAGGTTCTTCGCTTCTCGGATTATCGCTTGTTACAATAACGTAATCGGCATTCCTAACGGCAATACTGCCCATTATCGGGCGTTTTGTTTTATCTCTGTCACCGCCGCAGCCGAAAACAACTATTAAACGGTTCTTTTTACATTCTTTAAAGGTTAAAAGTATGTTCTTAAGACCGTCCGGCGTGTGGGCATAATCAATGATAACGGTAAAATCTCTGCCGGTGGGTACTGCTTCTGCTCTTCCCTTTACTCCTTTAAGTTCACCTATTGCCGATATTGCGGTTTCTAATGGTATGCCGAGTTCTATACAGGTAACAAGCACTGCCATTGAATTATAAACCGTAAACTTACCGCCTGTTTTAACCGAAATGTGCTTGAAAACATCATCGCCTACAAGCTCATATTCAACGGATGCGGGATGATAATTTATTCCCTTGGCACTGTATGAAGAATCGTTGCCGGTTGAATAGGTAACTATTTTGCAATCAAGTCCCTTACAAAGTTCTTCGGCATATTTGTCATCCGAATTTATTATTGCGGTTTTGCACATTCTGAAAAGGCGTTTCTTAGCCGCAAGGTAATTCTCCATTGTTATATGATAATCAAGATGGTCCTGAGTAAGATTTGTAAAAATGGCAGCATCAAATTCAAGATCATAAACCCTTTTCTGATCAAGAGCGTGAGAAGATACTTCCATTATAGCATAAGTGCAGCCCTTTGCAACCATAAGCTTGAAAAGTGAATTAAGTTCATAAGCGTTAGGTGTTGTGTTATGTGACGCAATGACCTCATCGCTTATCATATTTTGGATAGTTCCTATAAGACCGACTTTATATCCTGCTTTTTCAAGAACGGCTTTCATCATATATGTTACCGAAGTCTTGCCGTTTGTACCCGTAACCCCGATAAGTTTTAATTGTTTTGCCGGATTTGAAAACCAGTTTGCGCACATACTTGCATATGCAGCGTGTGAATCGGGAACTATTATCTGATTTTCAAGGCCCAGGTCCCGCTCGCATATTATAACGACAGCACCGCTTTTTACAGCGTCCGGAGCGAATTTATGCCCGTCGGTCTTGGCGCCGGATATACATACAAAAGCAAAATCCTTTTTAACATCCTGCGAATTACAGGTTATACCCTTTATATCCGTGTTTTCAAGTCTACCGTTATATGACGGTATTATTTCCTTCAAAATCATATTTGATTTACTCCTTTATTGCTGTGCAAGGTCTGCATTTCCTTCATCTCTGAAATACACCGTTATAACCTCGCCGAGCTTTACCTTTGTTCCTGCGGTTATACTCTGACTGTATGATTTAAGGTCCGGCGATGTTGTATTACCGGCGAAAATAATATTTACACCGGAATTTGCCGCCGCCGTGGCAGCCTCGGTTGCGGTAAGACCGACAAGATTCGGAACCGTTGCCGACTCTTCACCGGATGTATCCGTATAAATTATAACTGTTCCGCCCTTGTAAAGTGACGCTCCGGCTTCAGGAAGTTGGCTTATAACCGTGCTTCCCGATCCTACTATTTTATAAGAAAGCTTTAATGACGAAAGCTGTTCCCTTGCCTTCATAAGCTCGCTTCCGGTAATATTCGGAACTTTGACCGCAAGCTTTTCAAGTTCTTCTGCTGTATACTGCGGCTCGTATCCGAGATACGGCAGTATATCCGCCATTATTTTAGAACCGACAGGTGCGGAAATAGCGCCGCCGTAGTATCTTCCGCTCATAGGTTCATCAAGCATAACAAAGACCGCTATTTCGGGGTTATCAATAGGAGCTATTCCGACATAAGAGCCTATATAAAGTCCCTTGACATTCAAAGAAAGCATTTTCGCAACTTTTTCGGAAGTACCTGTTTTACCGCCCACTCGGTATCCTGAAACAATACCGTTTTTGGCGCCGTTTTGAACAACATATTCAAGCAATGTTCTCATTGTTTTTGAAGTGGTATCGGATATTACCTGTCTTTTATAGCCGGTTGAGACGGTTTTAACTATATCGCCGTCGGAATCAACTATCTTCTGAACAACATGCGGCTGAACAAGATATCCGCCGTTAACCGCTGCGGCGGCAAGGGATATCATTTGAAGAGGTGTTATATTAAATGTCTGACCGAAAGATGAAGATGCAAGCTCTGTCGCTCCCATTTTACTTTCGGTGTGATAATAAGGACTCGCCTCACCGGGCAGGTCAATTCCCGTTTTTTCGGTAAGACCGAAAGCCTTAAAATATTTATTGAAAATATTTACCCCTATAAGCTGACCAATTTGAATAAAGGCGGGGTTGCAGGAATTTGACATCGCTGCAGCAAGCGACTGAACCCCGTGTCCTCCCCTTTTATGGCAGTGATACGGGTTCCCGGCAACCGTATAAACATAATTGCAGGTAAAAGAACTGCGCTCGCTTACAAGATTTTCTTCAAGCGCCGTAGCAGCAGTAAATATTTTGAAAACCGAACCCGGCTCGTAAGTGTCCGAAACAGCCTTGTTTCTCCACTGCTTATTTAAAAGCTCATTTCTAGCCTTGCTTTTTTCGGTTTCATCGACTATAGCGTCAACTTTAGCCTGATCCTCGTTTGAAAGTTTGAAAGGTTCGTTAGGATTAAAGTCTCCGCTTACCGCCATACCGAGTATCTCACCGTTGTTTACATTCATTACAACAACGGCGCCACGCTCTGCAACCTGTTCTTCGGCTGCTGCATAATCGATATATTTTTCGCAAGTGTACTGAACATAGGAATCTATAGTGGACACAAGACTGCTTCCCTGTTTCGCTTCTTCGACCTTTTCGTAGGTGAATGGCATATCCGTTCCCTTAGCGTTTTTTGCGGCAATAACTCTGCCTGCAACACCGGTAAGTTCATTGTCGTAATAGCTTTCAAGTCCTGCAAGACCCTGATTATCGTCTCCAACGAAACCTAAAACGGTTGATGCGAGAGAGTCGTTGGGATAATATCTTTTGGTGGTTTCGTCAAGTCCGACATATCTTGTCATTTCAAGTTTTTCGTTATCGGAAATAAACTTTCTGACTTTATCGGCGGTTTCTTTTTCTATTTTTTTCTTAACTATAACATAGTAAGTCTTCTGCTTTGTTTTATTGTAAATATCATCTTTTTCCATTTCAAGGATCTCCGACAGACCCTCTGAAATAGTTTTTCTGATTTTTTCGGCCTCATCGCTTTTAAGACTTTTAAAGCTGTTGGGAGTTATATAAACCGTCCAGGCAGTTGAGCTTGTCGCCAACACTTTCATATTACGGTCGTAAATATTCCCCCTCGGAGCTGAAACGAGATTATCATAAAGCTGCTGCTCAGAGGCAAGGCTTTGATATTTATCGCCTTTCACAACCATTATATAAAAAAGGCTTGAACCCGAAACTATTGATATGCAAAGTATCATTATGACCATAACTGTCATAATTCTGACTGCCATTTGCTTATTCGGTTTTGCCGACATTAGGCCCACCGCCCTTTCCGTATTTAATGCTCGAAAACGAGAGCCGTATATTCTTTTGCGACTCTCGTATCTATTATATTATTTTAAAGCTTGTACTATTAGTTTTTTGAAGAAACAACATTTCCGTTTTTTGTTGCCGAATCCTTGTCGTTGACTCTTATATATTTTACCTGCGATTTATCTTTTTTCTTCATACCGAGTTCAGTAGCTTCGATTTCGATATTCGAATAGGAAATTTTGCGTTCAAGAGCAACCTCAAGGCTTGTCTTTTCACTGTCAAGAGTATCTATCTGCTTATTAAGCGCATTTATTTTTGAATTCACTTCGTTTATTTGAAGTCTCAAAAATATGTTGCCGCAAAGCGCCCCGAGCATAATGACCGATGCCATTACCGCAAAAGCCGAAACCGATATTCTCCTCGGTTTTGCAGCGGTCTTTACTCTTGTCTGCGGAATTTTAACTATATTATCACGCTTATTTTCTCTTGCCTCTTTAGGCATAAATGCGCTGAAATCATATGCTAAGCTATCGGTATAATATTTCATATTATCCATAACTTTTTATCTCCGTTCCTATAATTTTTTAATTGCCCTGAGTTTAGCGCTTCTGCTGCGTTGATTTATTTCAAGTTCGCTCTCACTTGCAGTGATCGGTTTCCTAAACACAAGCTCTCCCCTCGGTTTTTTACCGCAAACACAAATCGGAAGGTCAGGCGGACAGGTACAGCCTGTGCAATATTCTTTAAACTTTTGTTTTACTATTCTGTCCTCAAGCGAATGGAATGTGATTATCGAAAAAATCCCATCTTTATTCAGCATATCAAACGCTTTGTCGAGAACACCTTTTAAATTATCAAGTTCGCCGTTAACGGCAATTCTCAGAGCCTGAAAGCAACGCCTTGCCGGGTGACCGTCTCTCCTTGCGGCGGCAGGAACCGCTCCTGCTATTATATCGGCAAGCTGAGTGGTTGTTTCAATAGGCGCCGTTTTGCGACTTAATTCAATTGCACCTGCTATGCGGTAAGCAAACCTTTCCTCGCCGTAATCTCTGAATATATCGCTGAGTTCTTCCCTTGAAAGGTTATTGACAAGGGTTGCGGCTGTCGGTCCCGTTCGGCTCATTCTCATATCAAGAGGCGCTTCTTTATGAAAAGAAAATCCACGCTCTGCATTATCAAGCTGGTAGGAAGAAACGCCGAGGTCAAGAAGAATACCGTCCGCCTTATATATCCCGAGTTTTGATAAAGCAACATCCATATCTTCGAAATTGCTCTGAATTACAGTCGCATTATACCCCTCAAGCCGTTTTGATGCCACGGCAACGGCATCGGGGTCACGGTCAAGTGCTATCAGCCTGCCGCCGTCAAGCCTTTTGGCTATTTCAAGCGAATGTCCTGCTCCGCCGACAGTACCGTCAACATATATACCGTTCGGCTTGATCTGAAGAGACGAAACGGTCTCGTTTAAAAGAACCGATATATGATTAAATTCCATATTTAAAACTCAAGTCCTTCAACAATCGAAGCGACCGACTCCGGCGAGTACTGAGCATTTTCCTCCTGCCAAAGCTCGGTGTTCCATATTTCAAGGTTGGTATCCATACCGATGATATGCGCCTCGCCCTCAAGCATTGCATATTCACGCAGAGATGCCGGGATTAAAATTCTGCCCTGAGTATCAAATTCAACATTGAATGCGCCGTCATAAAGGAAACGCTTTACAACGCTTGATTTTGCAGAAGGAAGCTTTCCTATCTTTTCAACAAGTTCGTTCCATTTTTCGGTTGAATATACGCAAAGGCAACGCTTTCCGTAAATTCCTCTGCATATCATAAAGCTTGTCCCCAGTTCGTCCCTGAGCTTTGAAGGGATGGCGAGCCTGCCCTTCTTATCGATATTATGCTGATATCCGCCGTATAACAAGTTCGCCGCCTCCTTTTCAACACTTTGATACACTTTTATGGTTTTTGAATACACTTTTCACCACATATTTATATTATAATGACACCTAAGTGAAAAATCAAGAACTTTTTTAAGTTTTTTCGGCAAAAAAACAAAGAGACCCTGACAAGAGGGATAAACCCAATTGTCAAGGTCTCTGAAAAAAGGAAATTTATTAAAGGAACGGAGCGAAAATATGCAGTATCGCCCTCTTAAGTCTGAGAATAAGCGGGCTTTTTTTCCATTCTTCAAGTTTAATTTCCTGAGATTGTTCAAGAATTTCATTGAAGCTGTCTTTGATATCTGCCACGGTATCCTTATTTGTGAACCATACGCCGCACTCAAAATGGAGCATAAAACTGCGGTAATCCATATTTACGGTACCGACAGTTGCAACGCTGTCATCCGAAAGAAAAATCTTTGAGTGTATGAACCCCGGAGTATATTCATAAATTTTAACGCCTGCCTCAAGCAGTTCAAGATAATTATACTGTGTAACAGGATGAACATACCATTTATCGGGGATATGGGGTGTTATTATCCTGACATCAATACCTGATTTTGCGGCAATTTGCAAAACGGTTATCATCGTACTGTCTATTATAAGGTAAGGGGTTGTTATATAAACATATTTTTGAGCAGTATTAAGTATCTGCATATAGATACCCTCCGCCGGATTTTCATTGCCGAGCGGATCATCGCAATAAGGCAGGGCATAACCTTTAACGGGGATTATGCTTTCCGAAATATGGGGTTTCATATCTATTCTTTCACCGGTTGAAAACTCCCACATCATACAGAACATAGCAAGAAAGCTCTTAACGGCTTTTCCGCTTACTATAACGGCGCAATCCAACCAATATCCGAAACGTTCTATTTCGTTTATATATTCATCGGCAAGATTAAGTCCGCCTGTTACAGCGGTCTTCCCGTCAATAACAGCTATTTTACGATGATTGCGGTTATTCATAAATATATCAAACGACGGCCTTATTCTGTTGAACGCCGCCACCCTGATCCCCTTAGAACGAAGTTTCGTGATAAAATCCTTATGCTGACGCTTTATCGAACCGAAATCATCAAAAAGAACCTTAATCTCCACCCCTTCGGACGCTTTTCGTGCAAGCACATCTTCCACTGCGTTCCACATAACGCCCTCTGCGATTATAAAAAACTCAATATAGATGTATTTTTGCGCTTTTGACAGTTCTTCAAGAAACCTGGGGAAAAACTTTTCTCCCGGGGAAAGATATTCTACCGATGTGCCGTCATAAAGAGGATAACCCGATTCTTTCGTAAGGTAATCAGCCTGACGGGAATGATTGCGGTCGTCATATCTTAGTCTCTCACGGATATCGGGGTCATCATAAAGCAACGGCATATAATGCTTCTGACAGTTTTGCATACGGCGTTTGAAATGCGGAAGAACACGGGAACCGCCCCACAGAAGATAAAGGCTTATTCCGAATACCGGAACGGCAAGTATGAATATTATCCAGGTTATTTTATAGCTCGGATTTCCCCTTTTATTTACTATATAAATAACGGTAAGTGCGCCTATAACCTCAAGGAACACATAAAACAGGAAAAAGCTCTTTGACAACCTTTGAACCACCGCATATAAAAGTGCTATCTGCAAAAGAAGCAAAACAAAAGACACAATAATCCTGCTTTGTATGGGAATACCTCTCTTGTGCTTTATCTTTATACTGCTTTTCAAAATCCCACCTCCGTAAAAAAACAAAATCGGACCTTACCTAAGGCAAGGTCCGAAATTTTTATTATTCAGCCTCAGCTTCCTCAGTTTCCTGAACCTCGGGTTCTTCTGCCGGCTCTTCGGTTTTGTTTTCGTCAAGAAGAGCACGAATTGAGAGACTTACTCTCTTCTTTTCGAGATCTACGGCTGTTATCTTAGCCTTAACTTCCTGGCCGACTGTCAGCTCATCCTGCGGCTTTGCAATGTGCTTATCCGCTATCTGAGAGATATGTATAAGACCGTCAACTCCGGGGATGATTCTTGCGAATGCACCGTAAGATGTCATACTTACTACAGTTGCGTCAACAACATCGCCTACGGCATATTTGTTCTGGAAAATTGTCCACGGATTATCCTCTGCCTTTTTGTATCCGAGTGAGATTTTCTTCTTCTCGGGATCAAGTGCCTTAACATATACTTCTATGGTATCGCCTACCGAAACTACCTCGGACGGATTTTTGATTCTGGTCCACGAAAGTTCCGAAATGTGCACCATACCGTCAACTCCGCCGATATCGACAAATGCGCCGTAAGTTGTTATTGACTTAACAACACCTGTAAAGCGGTCGCCTACTGCAATAGTGCTCCAGATTTTTTCTTCGGCTTCTTTGCGTGTCTCTCTGAGAACACTGCGAACAGAGCCTACTGCCCTATGACCTCTGCCGATCTCGATTATACGGAATGAAACTTCCTTACCCTTAAGGTCTTCAAGGGATTCGCCTCTTGAAGCGGTAGCCTGAGATGCGGGTATGAATACACGGACATTGTTGGAATAAACGACAACGCCGCCCTTAACGATATCACGAACGACGCCGCTGAGCACTTCTCCGGAATCCTTGGCTGCAACTATATTGTTCCAACCGGCAATAGCATCGTAACGACGCTTAGAAAGCATTGCGGTTCCTTCCTGATCGTTTATCTTCATAATGATGAGATCAAGCTTGTCGCCGACCTTAACTTCATCCTCCAGTTTAACGGAAGGATCTGCAGAATATTCTGCGGCGGATACATAACCCGTGATACCTCTTCCGAAATCTACCTGAATTTCGGTGGGGTCAACTGCGAGTACAACACCGCATACCTTCTGATCCCCTGTTAAATTGCTGAGGGACGCCTCAAATGCTTCTTCGTCTGTCATTTCCTCGAAGCTCTTCTGAACAGTCTGATCTCCCTCCATCTGTTCATCAACCGGTTGTAAAATTTCCGACATGGTTTGAATAACCTCCTTTATTATACCCGCCGGCGTAGATGCACCGGCGACGACCCCGACGCTGCCGCATTCCGAAAACCATTCGGGCTTAAGCTCGCCCTCAGATTCTATAAGATGCGCTCTTTGACAGGACGCCTTGCAAACATCAAATAGCTTTGATGTGTTTGAGCTGTGCCTGCCGCCTATGACAACCATTACATCACAGGTTCGGCTAAGCTCATCGGCTTCATTCTGCCGCATCGAAGTTGCACTACATATTGTATCAAATATTTTCGCATTTGTATAGACTTTTTTTAAAATTTCTTGCACTTTTTCCCACTTTTTTGCGTTAAATGTCGTCTGTGAGACCACAGCCACACTTTCACCTGCGATTTGAGGGTGATTTTTTATGATATTTTGTAAATCCTCTTCGTCGGAAAAAGTATAAACAGGTCCTTTACAGTGACCCACTATGCCGATTACTTCCTGATGCGCAGGGTCGCCCGCTATCAAAACCGTGTCGCCGTTTTGTGATGCATCGGAGACTATTTTGTGTATTTTGGAAACAAACGGACAGGTTGCGTCGGCAATCTCTGTTCCGATTTCGTTCGCCTTTTTGTATACATCCGCTCCGACCCCGTGCGATCTTATAACAAGAGTCTGAGAACTGTCTGTCTCTTCGGGAGAAGAAACCACCCTGACTCCCCTGCTTTCAAGTTCACTTACTATCTGCGGATTATGAATTATCGGACCTAAGGTGCAGACTTTTTTCCCGCTGTCTAAAAGTTCATAAACCATATTTACAGCCCTGTTTACCCCGAAACAAAACCCGGCGGTCTTTGCAAGAATTATTTTTGCCATCAAATTTGAGTCCCTTTTGAAATAATATCAAGTATCATATTGAGAGAACCGTTAAAATCAAGTTCGGATGTGTCTGCCACGGTTGCATCCGAAGCAGGTTTCAGCGGTGCTATTTCTCTGTGAGAATCGTTATAATCACGTTTTACCATATCATTGTAAATATCGTCATAGGAAACATCCATTCCTTTTTCTTTAAGCTCGTTGAAACGGCGTTCGGCACGCACTTTCGGAGAAGCCGTAAGAAAGATCTTCACCGTTGCATCGGGCAGAACCACGGTTCCTATATCCCTGCCGTCCATAATGACATTGTTATCTTTCGCAAGATTCCTTTGCATATCAAGCAAGAATGCCCTGACCTGCGGTCTTGCGGAAACCGCCGACGCCATCATAGACGCCTGCGGCGTCCTTATACTCTCGGTAATATCCTCACCGTCAAGAAAAACACGCTGTTCTCCGTCAACAAATTTGATATTTATATCCGTATCTTTTAAAATGCTGTCAATATCACAGTTAAGTTCACTGTCGAATCCGCAATTTAAAAACTTAAGGCCCACTGTGCGGTAAAGCGCACCCGTATCCACATATATAAACCCGAGTTTTTCCGCTGCCGCCCTTGCGAGCGTGCTCTTTCCGGCTCCTGCCGGACCGTCGATAGCTACAGTTATCATAATACTGAGTTCCCCTTACTTTTAAATTTCATTGTTCAATTGTTTTTTTGCTGCCCTGCCTGCGGCATATCCCGTTGAAAAGGCTATTTGCAGATTAAAACCGCCCGTATAAGCGTCAACATCGATTACTTCTCCGGCAAAATACAGGTTGTTCTTAAGTTTTGATCTCATATCCGTCGGTTCTATTTCCTTAACCGAAACTCCGCCCGATGTTATTATAGCTTCTTCTATAGGTCTTGTTGCGGTTATATGAAGTTCCATTCCTTTGACAACCTCAACAAGCTTTTTGCGCTGTTGACGGTTTACGGAATTTATTTTTGTGCTGCCTTCTATCCCGGCAAGCGAAAGCACCGTCGGCACAAGGCTCTTAGGGAGAAGAGAAAAAAGAGCGTTTCCTATATCCTTATTAAGTTCACCGGAAAAGTCCCTTAATATACGCCTGTCTAGCTGTTCTTCGCTTAACGCCGGTTTTAAATCTATAACAGCGGTATATTTTTCGGGGACAATTCCTTTAAGTTTTGCCGAAGCACTGAGCACAAGAGGCCCCGATATGCCGAAATGCGTAAAAAGCATTTCGCCGAGTTCGCTGAAGACAGGTTTCTTCTTTCCGCTTTCATATACCGAAACCGTTACATTTTTAAGTGTAAGTCCGGAAAGTCTCGAGCAAAAGCCCTCGTGACATTCAAGAGGTACCAAAGAAGGTGTTGCCTCTGTTACGGTATGTCCCGCAAGAGATGCAAATCTGTAACCGTCCCCCGTAGAGCCTGTTGAAGGATACGATTTACCGCCGGTTGCGATTATAACGGCGTCGGCTTTTAAAGAAGAGCCGTCGGAAAATATAACGGAAGATACTTTGTCTCCTTCAAAAAAAAGACTTTCAACCGTTTTGCTTATTATTTTATTGCCTGCTTTTTTATTTGCGTTTACAAGAGCGTCAACTATATCGGAAGCTTTATCCGACACAGGAAAAACTCTGTTTCCCCTCTCAGTTTTAAGCGGCACTCCGTTTGACTCAAAAAATCTCATTGTATCGTAAGACGAAAATCCCGAAAACGCCGAATAAAGAAATTTGCCGTTATGTGCAACATTTTTTATAAGCGTATCAACATCACAATTGTTTGTGACATTGCATCTTCCTTTTCCCGTTATCATAAGCTTTCTTGCGGGACGTTGATTTTTTTCCGCAATAACCGTTTCAAAGCCGCTGTCCACCGCAGCCGCCCCTGCGGCAAGACCTGCCGCACCTCCGCCTATTATAATAAGTCTCTTCAAAGCCAACACCCCCGTCCTTTCAGACTATTTTACACCTGTTTCAAGCAAAAGTAAAGAGCCGTAAGGCTCTCTACTGTTTTTATATCTTTTAAGTTTTTATTTTTTTGCAAGTTTTTTTATCTGCGGATGTATTCTTATCATATAAAGCGCACCCATTTTGGAGATTGCTATATCGTAGAACACGAATGTAATATTACACAAAACCATAAAAATATAAACTCCGTATTTCCCGAGTTCGCCGAAAGAATCGATACTTATGTTCATCAGGAATTTCGTAACTGCATATATCAGCCCGAGCGAACAATTCAAAACCGCAAACTTGATTACCCATTCTAACACTCTGCTTCTTATCTTTTCAATGAGCGCTTTAAGAATCGGATAATATCCGAGCAAACATATGTAAACCGCAGCCGCCTCCGGTTCTGCGCTTATTATCGCTATTGCCGCACTCACGGCATACGAGGCGAACGCATATCCTATCCCCGCTTCAACGAGCGGCATTATCATAAACAACCCCGCTATACCCGGAATAGCATATGTAAGATACGGAAAATAGCTTGTAAGCATAAAAGCGGCAGCAAGAGCCGCAGTTATTGCGCAAAGGGTCAGCCTGGCAGTTTTTTTCAAATTTTATCACTCCGCAGAATAAAATGGCTATTGAAAGTCAAAATAGTGTAAAACTACACTGTTTCGACACCAAATCTTTGATTTGGTCACAAATTTTCTTTGAAAATTTGTCAATGTCCATTGCAATGAATATAGGCAAAATTGAATTTGTGAAAATTTAATTTTGCTCAAGACCGATAAAATCGGCTTGTCGAAACAATTTTTGGTGTTTCGACATTCTATAATCATTATAAAAAGTATCAGCAGCAGGGTATAAGATCTCCGCCCATACATTCACAGCAGCAGTCGGCACATATAAGTCCCTGACACACATCACAGGCAGAACATCCGCTCTGTCCGCCGTAAGAGCGATAAGGATTGTTATACTGCGCCCCCGCCTGACGGGATGCATTGTTCATTGCATTCGCATACTCGCCGTTTGAAGGATCCATTCTGCAAGCCGTCGCAAAGCTCGTATACGCCTGGTCAAACCAACCTCTGCGATATAACACGGTTCCGTTTAAGAAATACCATTCTGCATTTCTTGAAGCCGCAGGAACACCGTCAAGCAGTTCCTGTGCCTGTTCAAGCATCCCTCTGTTTATAAGGGAACGCACATCGGGAAATGCCGACGGCCCCGACGCATTCGAGCCTGCAGCACTGCTTCCTGCGCCTCTTCGCTCACTCATAATCATATCGTATGCGTCGTTTATTTCTTTCATCTTTTCGCCGGCAAGGTCTGAAAGAGGGTTATCGGCGTAATTATCGGGGTGGTACTTCCTCGCAAGTTTTCGGTAAGCGTCTTTTATTTCTTCGTCCGTCGAAGATCTTGACACTCCGAGCACTGCATATGGGTCGTTCATTTCAAAAGCTCCTTTTTAAAGGTTTCCTCAAGACCGGAATATATTATATTTCCGAGTATGGGTTTATATTTTTTAATATCAAGCAATTCAAAGGCTTTCGCCGCCTCGTTTATACAAAAATAAAGCTGCGGGCGTGCCCTTTCGGCGACATATTCTTTCACACTGCCGCCGGCATCTGCCTTAAAAACATTGTAAGAACCGCTTTTAATATCATCTTCAAGGTCACAGGCGGCATCAAGAATATAAATATATCTTCCTATACAGTATCCTATTCTCCCGAGCACCCTTTTTTGAGATACATCGTCAGAACAAAGCATAAATATTTTTGACAGCGCCTTCGCCGTAGGGTCACAGGCACGGTCAAGTTCGGGAGAATCCGACGATTCAACGGCATTTTGCTCCTTAATATAATCCGACACTGTATCGTTTATATCGGGGTAAAGCCGTGCGGCCTTTCTATGCGCTTTTGAAAACATCGGCTTTAAAAGAATATATCCTATTTTTTTAAGACCCTTTTCATCACTGATATTATCAAGCAGCTTATAATACATCATAATCATAGCGGCAGCGGCAGGCATATCTATATCCGACATATCCTTACAGTAACTGCATTTTTTAAGGGGATTAAATGCGCAGCGTTTTTTCTCAAATCCGCCGCAGCCGTCCTTTAAAGACATATTGAGCAAAGCAAGGAATGTAAAGTCATAACTTAAAGTAAGTCTTGAAAGGAAACCGTAACTTCTGCCGAGTTTCTTACACAGAGAACAGTAAACGGCTTTATAGGTATCGTATTCCTTAACCTTAAGCTCACCTTTATCTATTCTCACATATCCGAACACATTCACACCGCCTTATCGTATGAAATCATTTTAAATAATAAATTCCGCAAAATGGTGAATAATGTGTAAATAAACCGTTATTTAAGCAGTTTTTTCAGGAATTTCCCCGTATATGAAGCCTTACAGCGACAAATTTCCTCGGGAGTACCGCAGCAAACAACGGTTCCTCCCCTATTGCCGCCCTCGGGTCCCAAATCTATTATATGGTCTGCGGTTTTTATGACATCGAGATTATGCTCAATAACAAGCACGGTGTTGCCGCCGTCAACAAGGCGCTGCAAAACATTTATAAGCTGATGAACATCAGCGGTATGAAGACCGGTCGTAGGTTCGTCGAGTATATATACCGTTTTACCCGTAGGCCGTTTTGAAAGTTCGGTTGCAAGTTTAACTCTCTGTGCCTCGCCGCCCGAAAGGGTCGTTGCAGGCTGTCCTATCTTCACATATCCGAGCCCGACATCGCAAAGCGTTTTAAGCTTTCTGTGAATTTTCGGTATGCTCTCAAAGAAATACATCCCTTCTTCAACGGTCATTTCAAGCACATCGTGAATATTTTTATCTTTATACTTAATGCTGAGCGTTTCCCTGTTATATCTTTTGCCTTCGCATACTTCACAGGGAACATAAATATCAGGCAAAAAGTGCATTTCGATTTTTATTATACCGTCTCCGCAGCACGCCTCGCATCTTCCGCCTTTGACATTAAACGAAAATCTTCCGGCGTTATAGCCGTGAGCCTTTGCGTCCTTTGTGGATGCAAAAAGTTCTCGGATATCGTTAAAAACGCCGGTATATGTCGCAGGATTACTTCTGGGCGTTCTGCCTATCGGAGACTGATCTATATTTATTACCTTATCCAAAAGCTCAACGCCCTGTACGGAGCCGAACTTCCCGGGAATAGTTTTTGCCTTATTAAGCTTATTTGCAAGAACCTTATAGATTATATCGTTTACAAGCGATGATTTTCCGCTGCCGGAAACTCCCGTAACGCAGACGAACTCTCCGAGCGGAATTTTAACATCTATACCTTTAAGATTATTTTCCTCGGCTCCCCTTATCTCAAGGAAACCGCCGTTGCCTTTTCTGCGTTCTTTCGGAACGGGAATTTTTTTTCTGCCCGTAAGATAATCCGAGGTTACCGACTCGGTGCAGCCCTCAAGCTGCTTCGGCGTTCCGGCAAAAACTACATTTCCGCCGTGAATACCGGCTCCGGGCCCGATATCAACTATAAAGTCCGCCTCACGCATAGTATCCTCATCGTGCTCGACAACAATAAGAGTGTTGCCTAAATCACGAAGATTTTTAAGCGTTGCAAGCAATTTTTCATTATCACGTTGATGAAGACCGATACTCGGTTCGTCAAGGATATAAAGAACACCCATAAGAGATGAACCTATCTGGGTGGCAAGCCTTATCCGCTGACTTTCACCTCCGGAAAGAGTGCCTGACGAACGGGAAAGCGAAAGATAATCAAGACCCACACTTACAAGAAATGACAGTCTTTCTTTAATTTCCTTTAAAATGGGATTTGCTATCATAGAATCTTTTTCGCCGAAGGACAGACCCTCGATAAATTTCAGCGAATCAACTACTGCCATATCGCAAAATTCCATAATATTTTTGCCGCCTATCGTAACCGCAAGGTACTCATCTTTGAGCCTTCTTCCCTTGCAGTCCGGACAGTCGCTTTCGGTCATATAGCTCTCAAGCTCCGCTCTTGCATACTCGCTTGAAGTGCTCTTGTACCGACGCTCAATATTGTTTATAACGCCCTCAAACGGCGCCTCATACGTCCCGCCGCCGAGCTGTGTGTTTCTTCTGAGTTTAAGCTTTGTATCCCCCGTACCGTATAAAACGGCCTTTTTAGCGTTCTCGGGAATATCTTTCCACGGTGTATTTATATCAAATCCGAAATGATCCGCAATTCCTTTGTAATACATCTGCGCTATGGCTCCGGCATCGGGATGAAACCACGAATTGACTCCCCACCCCGAAACTTTTATGCAGCCGTCAATAAGAGACTTGTCCTCATCGCCCACAATAAGCCTCGGGTCTGTTTTCATAAAGACTCCGATGCCGGTACAGGTAGGACAAGCGCCGAGAGGATTGTTGAACGAAAACATAGTAGGTGTAAGCTCGGGAATGCTTATTCCGTGTTCTTCACAGGCATAGCTCTGTGAAAAACGGATCTCTTTTGAGCCGACAACATCAACGGCAAGCAATCCGGAAGAAACCTTGAGTGCCGTTTCGATACTGTCCGTAAGTCTTGAACGTATCCCGTCCTTTATCACGAGGCGGTCCACTACCACCTCGATAGTATGCTTTTTATTTTTTTCAAGTTTTATTTCTTCGGAAAGATCATAAATATTGCCGTCTATCCTGACTCTTGAATATCCGGATTTTCTCAGTGACAACAGTTCTTTTGCGTGCTCGCCTTTCCGCCCCATAACAACCGGAGACAAAAGCTGAATTTTACTGCCCTGAGACAATGATAACACGGTATCTACTATGTTATCGGTAGGTTGCATTTTAATTTCTTTACCGCATACCGGACAGTGCGGAATACCTACCCTTGCATACAAAAGACGGAGATAATCGTAAATTTCCGTAACTGTTCCGACTGTTGACCTCGGATTTTTCGACGTCGTTTTCTGGTCTATCGATATCGCCGGAGATAGGCCCTCGATGCTGTCAACCGCAGGTTTTTCCATCTGACCCAAAAACTGCCTTGCATAAGAAGAAAGCGACTCTACATAACGCCTCTGCCCTTCGGCATATATCGTATCAAAAGCAAGGGATGACTTGCCGCTCCCCGAAAGTCCCGTAAAAACGACCAGTTTATCACGGGGAATTTCAACATCGACATTTTTTAGATTATGTTCCCTTGCGCCGTGAACTATAATTTTATCGTTAGCCAAAAAAATATCTCCTTTTTATTTCATTATGCCCACATAAGTCAAAAACAAATGTTCGGAACATATTTTACAGCAATTTTTTTAAAAAGTAAACTATTTTTTCTTAAATTCCCGACCGGTTATAAGATAATCTATGGATACATTGTAGTATTCCGACATTTTCTGAAGCATAGCAAGACTCGGTTCCCGCTTCCCGTTTTCATAATGAGACAAAGCCTCTCTGGAAATATTAAGATCCATTGCCACTTTCAGTTGGTTTAAATTTTTTTGTTTTCTTATTGCCTTAAGGTAAATCATAATAAGCACCTCTTGACATTATCGTAACAATTTGTTACAATTATTATGTTACATTTTGTTACATAAGGGGCTTGAATATGAATATAAAAGAATTTTTGATTAAAATTCGGGGCAACAAAAAAGTTTTAATTATTGTCTTAATTGTTTTTACAGTCATACTTATTTCGTCAACATCGCTGATAATTTTCAACCGAATAAATCTAAAAAACAAATATGACATAGCTATGCAATGCTTTAACAATAAAAACTACGCTGCAGCAGCCGACAAATTTTTAGATCTTGAAGATTATAAAGATTCAAAAAGTATGTATAAAAAATCCGAACTTTGTCTTACCGATGTCTATATTTCAAACGGGAAATATACACAGGCCCTTGATATTTTAAGAAAAATAGGCAATTGTGACGATCAAACAAAATACTGCATCAACTCCGCCGCAAAATTTTACGCCAAAAACGATATTCCGGGGCTTTACTATTTTCTTTCGAATTTATATGAGAGCGAAAAAGAACTTTTAATAAATTCGCAAATGCTTTGGTATGTGTGCGGCTGCCATTATTTTAATGAAAAAAATTTCGTAATTGCACAGACAGCCTTTGAAAACGCCTCAAATTACCAAAAAGCGGAAGAGTATTCAAATTTATCCGCATATTGCGAAGGGGTAAGGCTTTGCAATGAAGGAAAGTTATGCCCAGCGGCAGAAAAATTTAAGCCTTTGGCAGAAAGGAAATTTCTTAATTCCGTTAAACTTGCAATCGAAATAAGAAAAACGCTTATATGCGGAGGTTGGAAAAGGCCAAACAACGGAACAGAGGATGTTTTGCTTGCAATTGAGGGTAATGACGATGTAATCAATATGATATATGCCCCTACGGACAGCAGCGGTAAAAAGCTGACAGCATCACAAAGCAGAGGGTATCGAATAATAACCGCATATGACGGTTATGTTATGGTAGATGCCCAAACGGCAAAAACAACTACCGGTATATATATTTCCGGCGATTCAAATCACTATACTCTTACATTTTCCGATGGGATTTTCAGCGGAAACAGTTTTGAAAGCGCCGGAACAACCGGAAATAAAAGCTATACTATCAACTATGATTTTCCCTCTATCAGTGAAGGAGACATTTCCCAAACCGTTTCCGACTATTCGCAAACGCTGCCTCCTGTCAAATCCGCCAATTCGGTTGAAAGTTCAAAAACCACGAACAAAAAAAATAACAACAGTAAAAGCAGGGACAATACCTCAACTGCTCCCGATGATTTAAAATCAAACAGCGGCCGCACAAACACTTCCGCAGGAAACAATTCATCCGACACCCGATATCAGGAACCGGACAACGAGCAGATAGATGAAATTACAAAACATCACCATTCATAACGTCCGGCAACCTGCACAGAACCCGAAAGGTGTTCTTGCGGAGCCGAACAAGGAACTGCATTAGGTCACAGTTTCAGGAGAGGTTGGTGCGACCGTTGCGGTCAACATAATCCCGATTTACCTACACAAAGTTCTTTTAAGGTGGAAAAATGTGCATCCGCCGTTTACAACGGATGCACAATAAGTCTCGGTTCTTACAGTATCAAAAATTTGGATGACTATTTTGAAGGCGGTTCGGAAATAAAAATTGATGCGGAAGTAACACAGTCAGGAAATACCGCCCTTATAATCGTAGAGTTTTACGATAAAAACAACCGTCTTTTAAGCAGACAGACCCCTCAATGGTACAGCGGCTTCGGACTCTCGGTAGGATATAAGTCCGATTTCACGGTAACTATTCCGTCAGGTACTGAAATTATCAAAATAAGGAGCGCTCAATAATGGGTTACTTTGGGAGTTTTTATTCGGTTGGCTCCGTCATACTCGGTGTTTTGCTTATAGCAGTCGGCGGAACACTTGTTTCTGCGGCGAAAAATGATTCAAATGATGAAAAGGCAGGAAGTATGAAAACAAAGGGATTTTCAAGTCTGATAATCGGGATTTTCTGGCTGATATTTACAATTCTTAATTTAATAGATTACTATAAATATTAGGTGACTCGGGCGTTTGTTTTACCGACTGTTTCGTACAAATTTGAAAACTAAAACAAACCGGGGCTGTATAGTTTGAAAAATTCAAACTATACAGCCCGATTTTATTTTCCGCCCTTTAACTTATTTATTTTATCTCTCAGGTAAGCTGCCTGTTCAAATTCAAGAATTTTGGCGGCCTGTTCCATTTCCTTTGTAAGTTGTTTGATAAGTTTGCTCTTTTCTTCTGCCGAAAGCCGCTTGCCTCCCGACATCTTACCGTCCACCTTTTTGCCGATCTCAATAACATCGTGAACATCTTTAACTACCGTTTTCGGGATTATGCCGTGTTCCTCATTGTATTTGCTCTGAATTCTTCTGCGGCGTTCGGTCTCGGCTATAGCGTTTTCCATTGACGGTGTTACGCTGTCGGCATACATTATTACCTCACCGTTTGCGTTTCGTGCAGCTCTGCCTATAGTCTGGACCAATGAAGTCTCACTTCTTAAAAAGCCCTCTTTATCGGCATCAAGTATAGCAACAAGAGAAACCTCGGGTATGTCAAGTCCTTCTCTCAAAAGGTTGATACCTACGAGCACATCGAACTCACCGAGGCGCAAATCTCTTATTATCTCCATTCGTTCGACCGTATCGATATCGTGATGCATATATCTTACTTTTATTCCCGCATTCTCAAGATATTCCGTAAGATCCTCCGCCATTTTTTTGGTAAGTGTTGTAACAAGGACTCTTTCTTTCCTTGATGTACGGATATTTATTTGAGAAATGAGATCATCTATCTGCCCTTCGGACGGTTTGACGGTAACCGGAGGGTCAAGCAGACCGGTCGGTCTTATTACCTGCTCGACAACAGCTCCTGCGTGACTGCGTTCGAATTCGGCAGGCGTTGCAGAAACAAACACCGCCTGATTTATATGACTGTAAAATTCCTCAAAATTCAAAGGTCTGTTATCGTAAGCGGACGGCAGACGGAACCCGTATTCAATAAGGTTTTCTTTCCTTCCCCTGTCTCCGCCGTACATTCCTCTCACCTGAGGAAGGGTTACGTGCGATTCATCAACAAATAAAAGATAATCGTCGGGGAAATAATCAAGTAAAGTTGACGGCATACTGCCCGGGGCACGGCCCGAAAGCACCCTCGAATAGTTTTCTATGCCCTTGCAGATACCTATTTCTCTGAGCATTTCTATATCATACTCAGTTCGTTGCCTGATTCTTTGAGCCTCTATAAGTTTACCGCAATCGGTGAAAAACTTTACCCGTTCTTCCATTTCGTCTTTAAGTTCACAAAGCGCCTTTTCAAGCTTATCGTGCGAAACTATATAGTGCGACGCAGGATATATTGCGGCGTGGGATAAAAGCTGTTTCAGTTCGCCTGTGAGTGTGTTTATCTCGCAAATTCTGTCGATCTCATCTCCGAAAAATTCAACACGGATAGCCGAATTATATGCATTTGCCGGGTATATTTCAACGGTATCTCCTCTGACTCTGAATTTATTTCTGACAAAATTTATATCGTTACGTTCATACTGCAAATCAACAAGCTTTGCTATAAGCTCGTCTCTTTCTTTTTTCATACCTGTACGAAGAGATATCACCATATTTCGGTAATCGATAGGACTTCCGAGGGAATAAATGCAGGAAACGCTTGCAACGATTATAACATCTCTGCGTTCGGAAAGAGCGCAGGTTGCACTGTGGCGAAGTTTATCTATTTCATCATTTATGGCTGAATCCTTTTCTATATAGGTATCGGTACCGGGGATATAAGCCTCGGGTTGATAATAGTCATAATAAGAAACAAAATACTCCACCGCATTCTCGGGGAAAAACTCCCGAAACTCCGAGCAAAGCTGTGCGGCAAGGGTTTTATTGTGGGCAAGCACAAGTGTGGGCTTATTTACATTTGCTATTACATTTGCCATTGTGAATGTCTTGCCCGAACCCGTTACGCCCAAAAGAACCTGCTCTTTCAGTCCGTTTTTTATGCCCTCGGTGAGTTTTTCAATAGCCTGAGGTTGGTCGCCCGTCGGCTCATATTTTGAAACAAGTTTAAATTTATCCACGCTTTCCCCTACTTTTTATCCTGAATAAAATGTTTTATATCCGATATAACCTGCGGCGCACAATCATCGTTTAATATTTCGTGACGGCAGTTATCGTAAATTTTTATATCCGCATTTGCGCCGTATTTTTTAAGTTTGTTATAAACCTCTTTAACTCCTTTTGAATAATTCCCCACGGGGTCGTCTCCGCCGGAAACGAGCAGTATCGGCATTTTACCGGAGGCGGTTTTAAACCAGTCCCGTGAATTTGCCCTCATATTAAGTTTTACAAGGTCCTCCAATGCGCTCAAAGTGAATTTAAAATTGCAAAGCGGATCTGCCGCATACTTTTTTCTTATGCTTTCGTCTTTTGTTATCCAACTGTTCGGGTCTTTTTCTGCAAATCTTTTGTTATACGAACCGAATGTAAGCTTATAAATAAGAGGCGATATGTGTTTTTCTCCTTTGAAAAGCTTTGCAAACTTAATTAAAAGAACTCCGAAAGCAGAACCCGCTCTCGGTCCTCCTGTTCCCATAACAACAAGCTTTTGCGGATTTACACAGAATGCGGCAGCATTTCTTGCAATAAACGACCCCATACTGTGCCCCATAAGATAATAAGGATAATCACCGTAATCCGCTATTACCGCATCGGAAAACACTTTCACATCTTCAACAAGATATTTCCAACCGTTTTTATGAGCTATAAATCCAAGTTCGGTATCATCATTCACGGTGTGTCCGTGCCCTAAGTTATCATATCCGAAGCAAATATATCCGCTGTCCGCCATACTCCTCATAAATTCATAATATCGGGCGATATGCTCTGTCATACCGTGAACGATATGAAAGTACCCCTTCATTTCACCGTCAGGCAGGTAAACTTTACCCGAAAGGATATGCTTGCCGTCACTCGAAGGGACTTTTTTATTAAGCACTGTCATACTATCACTCCGAACTTTAAATTTTTACAGTATTATCATAACACGAATTGCGTTTTTATACAAGGAAAACAGCTTTGATATACTGTATATATCAAAATTTATTGTGTTTAAAGTCGTAACATATTATAATGGCAATAAAGATATATTGAATCAGTGAAGAAAACTTGATTTCCCGCAAGAGCCGATGAACATTATTCGGGCAAAGTTGAAATTACAAAAATACTAACTGTAACAGTAAAAATTCATCTAATGCTTGACAAATACGCAAGTTTATTGTATCATAATTTGTGTTGTTTAAAATGTGCCGCTGTGGCGGAATAGGCAGACGCAAGGGACTTAAAATCCCTCGGTGGCAACACCGTACCGGTTCAAGTCCGGTCAGCGGCACCAACAAGTCAGGGCTTGACCCCAATGGGTCAGGTCCTTTTTTATTTGACGCTCCGCAAAACAAAAAAGTAAAGTTATGAAAACCAAAAAAAATTCGGGAGGCTTTTCGGTGACAAAGGAAAACGGAAAATTTACAGATCCTATCAAACACTACGATTTACTTATCTGCGAAAACAACGACCCTGTTCACGATCCGAAGCCGTTACGGGATTATATGGACAAATGGGACGGGCAACGGTTTATTGACGAATTGCAGCTCTCAAAAGAAAAATCCGTGCTTGAAATAGGTGTCGGTACAGGCAGGCTTGCAGTTCGTACAGCACCGGAATGCCGTGAGTTATTCGGTATTGATATTTCTCCGAAAACCATAGAGCGGGCGAAAGAAAACCTTAGCGGACACAGTAATGTATCGCTTATTTGCGGTGATTTTACAAATTATAAATTTAAACGCAAATTTGATGTCATTTATTCGTCGCTCACCTTTATGCACTTTGAAGATAAGAAAAAAGCAATCAACAAGATAAGAACACTTTTAAACTGCGGCGGTCGGTTTGTGCTTTCCATAGACAAAAACAAAAGCGATACAATAGAATGCGGCACACGGAAAATCAAGATATATCCGGACAAAAAAGAAGATATCGCAAAATATATAAATGAAAGCAAAATGAATTTAATTAAAGTTTTTGAAACCGAATTTGCTTATATTTTTTTAGCGGAAAATCTCTCAACTCAAGGTTGAGAAAGACTAAAATAATCGGTTATTGAAATTAACGCTTATATACAATACAATTCAAACAAGGGAGGTACTACAAATGAATAATTTCGGAAAACGACTGAAAGATTTAAGAATATCGACCGATATAACACAGGAACAATTGGCCAACGCTTTGGGTATTTCGTATCAGGCGGTATCAAAATGGGAAAATGGTCTTGGGCTTCCGGATATTTCCCTTTTACCGGGAATTTCAGGTTTTTTCGGGGTAAGTACCGATTGGCTGCTTGGAATTGATACTGAACATTCTGACAAAGTCATTGAAAATGTACTTAACGATGTGTCTCATCTAAAACATATTGCAAAAGCAAAGGAAGGCATCGAGTTAATAGAAAAAACGCTAAAAACCTATCCCAACAATCATAAATTGCTCGCAGAATGGGCAGAGCTGAAAGTACACACATTTAAGCCGGACTGCGAAAAAGAAGAGTGGCTGAAACAAATTGAAGATAAAACCAATATTGTGTTTCGGGACAGTACGGATGATTACGTGCGGTACAAAGCTAAATTAGCACTGACATTTGCTTATTCTTTCTGCGGAAAAAGAGAAGAAGCCGAAAAACTTTGTGACACTTTTCCCGATGAGGCTTATTCGAGAGTAGAAATGTACTCAATGATTGCTCTGCCAAAAGAGAGGATTAAGTACAAACACAGCTGTATCGCAAGTGATCTTGAAAAATTACTTGTGGATATTTTAAGTATTGCAAAGCATTACTACTCATTTGCCGATCCGAACAAAGCAATACCGGTCTGCAATATTGCGCTGAACATTATAAGTTTAATCGGCAATGAAGGCTATTTAATCGGCTATTCGGCGGAAGCGTATAGCGATCTTGCAAATGCATATGCGAAACTGAATGACAAAAATAAAGTTATTACCAATATAAAAAAAGCATTCGAGGAATATCTGTCGCTTGATCGTCTTGCCGACGGCGGCGAATATTGCTATACTTCACCGTTATTAAAAGGAGAAACTTTTAACAGGGGGAAAATAGAATATTATTTGCCACTTTCTGTTACACAAGAATACATTCAAAAAATCAAAATGATGCATTCTTATGAGTGGCTGAAAAGCGATTCTGACTTTATAGTATTACTCGAAGAGATGAAAGCAAAGGCTGTCCCCTATAAATCTGATTGTTAAAAATCACAATCGCAAAATGGCTCTTTGTCAATAGTTGGGGTAAAGAGTTAAAATGAGAAACAGAGTGCAGGCAGTTGCTGTTAGGCAGCTGCTTGTTCTTTACTTTGTTGTATATGAGAAAAAATATGTAAAATACGGTTTCTGAATCTTCTGAAATTTTTGTAACCGTATGCATTTCTTTTAAGAACTTTAATTTTGTTATTGCAGTCTGTAATCGTGTATTGTATCTGTTGCGGTGCCACAACAGATACAATTATGACTTTTTCTTTCCATTTCGAGGTGAATAATTATATTATTTTCTTCTTTTTGAACATTTGTTATTTTTACCCCTTGCAATCCGAGCAATTCTTCTGTAAAATGATTATAGAGCATATTGGTGCCTCCGTTTATGGTATCTACTCATTTCCATTTTAACGGATTTCTTCCAAATATGCTCTACTTTTTTTGTTTTTTCTTTGCAGGCTCTACTTGATTACCCCAACATTTATTATAGAGCCTTTTTATAATAGTTTAGGTCTAAAATTACAGTTTTCGTCCGCACTGAGCGCAGAAGAGACTTCCGCTCGTTACATCCGCACCGCAATCCGGACACTTATTATCAAGCTTTGCTCCGCAGTGATTGCAAAATTTTGAGCCTTCCCTGATTTGAGCCTTGCAACCGGGACAAACGGTCATTCCGTCCGATACTTTTGCTCCCGCTCCGTTTATTACAACGGGTTTTCCGCCTGTTATGATACAGTTTTCTATAACAGAAAATATCTCTGCCGGCAGTTTTTTCTGCTTATAAGCTCCAAGCCCCGCCGTTATAGCAAGCGGCCAGGCGACAAACAGACCTATTGCTCCGGCACCTATCTTATCGGACCACTGTCCCTCGCCTATCATTACATTAAGCTGATTTTCAAGCACTGTCAACTGAACGGTTATAGCAAGCCGCATTCCGCTTATTGTTTTCCAACCGTCTTTTGACTGACTCGCCTGCATAACGTAGCCGTCGGTTGTTTTGGAGCTTTGAACCTCCATTCCCTTCTCGTTTGTCAAAAAGCTTTCAAGCCGGGAAACCACAGCCGAAATATTAGTTCCGTTAAGTATAAAAACTCTTGATTCTGTCATAAATAATACCCTCCGTTTTTTTATTTTACACGCTCAATATAGCCGCTTACAGGCTCGGTATACATATTATCATCTGTAACAGATTTATAGCGTTTGCCGTCATAAACATCGGTAAAGCCGTTCGAGGCCCGGTATATTTCGCCTGTTTCGGTATCATAAACACGCTCGTAACCGAGAGTGGCGTCACTTTGCTTTTGGCTGATTATGTCCTGACTTTTATTTCGTGACTCCCACGAAGACATCATACCGTCCATAATCTGATTAAAGTTTTGACTTATTTGCTTTGCGAGCGCCACTTTTTCATTGCTTGCCTGATTTGTTGCATTCACAAAGCTTTCGGAATAATCAAGCGAACTCATACATTTTGTGAGGAGACTTTCCCAGTCTATAAATGTATCCTTAACGGCTGTAACGGCAACAACATTATAAGCCATATAGTATCCGCCGTCGGCAGACGGAATCACATATCCCGAAGCAGGTCCGCTCGCTATTGAAGAACTGCCGAAGTCAACTACAGAAGCTGAAAACAATCCTTCGCCTTCTTTGCCGTTTTCGGTAAATGTGCCTCTTAACAGTTCGTCGCCGAGTGCATATGATTTAAGCGGATTATTTGAAGCGTAGCGGTCGGTCACAGTAAATTTATCAAACCTCGGGAATGTGTACCCTGCGTAACTTGTTTCATACTTTTCCACAAAATTTGCGTATTCGGGGAAAATCTTAAACAGATTTTCTGTTGAAGGGTTACTGAGCACCGGAGCATTCGCAAGAAACGCCGCCTGAGCGTTACCAGCAGTATAGTTATACTGCCAGGCGGCTTTTCCTGCCTCTGAGTGGAGAAGGCAATCCGCCTTTAAAAGAATAAACATTTGGTTAAGAGGTTCATCCGGGTCATACACTCTTATGCTGTGATATATGTTAATACCTCCGGAAGTTACCTTCCAGCCTTTGGGAATGGTCATACTGAAATCAGCCGTTTCGTATTTTTCGGTTTTCCCCGCCTTCGCAGCCGTTTCCGTTATCTTTATGCCATTTTCGGTTTTTATTGTCTTTGTTCCGTCTTTATTGACTGTCGTTTTATCTCCGCAGCCCGAAAGAGCGGCAGCGAACAAAGAAACGGTCAATAACAACGCAAGACCGATTTTGAAGCTTTTCATCTTACTTTCCTCCGTTTTCAGTTGATTTTTTTACTTATAGCTTCAGGAATTTCTATATCTCCGAAATCGTATTTACTGTATTTGTTTTCTGCCGGTATTATCTCGGTAAGCGGCAAAATTTTATAGTCTTTTGTTATTACCGATGTTTGTGTAACAGTGAGTACATCTCCGTAATACTTACTTAAAAGCTCGATTTTTTTAAGGGCGTATTTGTTTCCCCCTCCGAATTTGGGCAGATAATCAGCAAAAGTACCGTCGCTGTTAGTTGTTTTTTCGGTATTGCTTTTGAGATTGTCGGGCACATCGTCATAAACTATTTTATAAAAGCCCTTATCGGTAACGAGTATATTTCCGTTGAAAACGGTAATTATTTTTTCATCGTTTTTAAATTCCGAACAGTTAACATCCCATATTATAAAGCCGTTGTTCTTATCGTCAAAATAAATCGGAGAAGTGAGAGAATTGTCCTTGACTTTTCTCCTCTCATAAGCATAAATCTTTCCGTTTGCCAGAACAATGTGACTGTCAAAATATGTTACGGTGTTCTTAAAGTTTTGTATTTCACTAAGAGTTTTACCGTCATTTGAGTACTCATATGTGTGTTCAAAATATATCATACCGTACTTCGATTCTTTAAATGCATAAGGCGCTCCGTTACTTACAGCCTCCATACTGAACCGTCTTCCGCCCTCAAATATAACATCCAGATCTGCGCCGTTTACATCTCTTGAATGAATATATATCGGCTTTGCCGATACGGGAAGGTCACACACCGCAACACAGTTTTTACCGCCCGGTAATGTATCATCACAGAGGAATTTGTATATCTTGCCGTTCACTATAAAAACGCTTGACCTATCCGTTCCCGTAATTGTGGGGCTTATATCGGGAAAGGCCGTTTCAAAGCTTAAAATTCCTTCGCCGCCCTCAAATTTTTTGTAATCCGAGTTTTTATAATCAATACCTCTGTTTTTAAGCAGTGCTTGTTCCAGTGTTTTAGGTTCAGCCTGTGTTTTTCCGGAGGAGTTGCCCGCCTGAGCATCGGCGGAATTTACGGTTTTTGAAGAGTTATCTGACTGTTTTGTGCAGCTTGCAAAGAAAACCGTCGCAAGCAAAACAGCCAAAACAATACACACCGCATACCGTATAGTGAAATTATATTTATAAAGTTTCATTTATTCTGTTCACTCCGGTTTTAAAAATCACTTGTATATTTTTTCTTGCCGAAAACTGCAGTGCCGGCTAAAAACGAACCGCTGACAAACAACAAGGAAATCAATAATATGAGGTTGTTATCTCCGGTCTGCGGAGACCTATCTGAATTGGCAGAGTTGCCGTTATTCGTTTTATCAGGCGTTATATTAGGTGTATTAGTCATAGTAATCGTTTTAACAGCGGGAACATACATAGAGCCGCTGACAAAGGGTGCCGATACTTTTTGTCCGTTCACTGTAATAACGGTTTCGCTGCTGAAGGAATATCCGTTTTTCGGTTTCAGCATAAGAGAATACACATAGCGCTTGCCGTTTTCAAATTTTGTGATAGTAGGCAAGGAACCGCCGTGCGAGCCGTTGTCGGAATACCATACCGCAATGGGATCGTTACCTTCAAACTGCTGCCAACATTCATATGCGATCCCGTATTTGTCTGTATCGGCAGATATCACCTGTGCCGTTGCCTGCGGTGTATCGCCCGGCTGATAGCTGAACTTCGCATTTTCAATCGTTGCCGCAGTAATAGCGGTCAGGGTTGCGGTGGGCGTCCAATGTGCTTTCAGGGTAATATTAGCGGCGACATTTGAATCAAAGGTATACTGCATATCTCCAAGATACCACCCTGCAAAATCATAGCCGTTCTTTTTCGGGTCGGCAGGTTTTATTGCCGGAGCATTCCGCAGCTTCTGCTCAAACACGGCGCTGCCGCCGTCAGAATCAAATGTTACTGTGAATTCATCAAAGGAATAAGGAAATACGCCGCAGTCTTCAAAAGTGCCGCCGGTTATAGTGACCACAGCCTTATCGTTGCTGCCGTACACCGCATTGCCTTTCATTTCCGAGCCTATCTTACAGCTTTTTATAGTGCCGCCGGTCATAGTAAAGTGACCGTCTCTGTAAATATTCACCGCTCCGCCGTTAGTGCCGGCAGAACAATCACGAATGAGACCTCCGTTCAATTCAAAGACACCGCTCCGCTTGATAAATACAGCTCCTGCGTCATCATCGGCTCTGCAATTACCGATGGTGCCGCCGTTCATAATGAAAGTGCAGCCGCTGCCTATATCAACTGCACCGCCGTCATCACCGGCTTTGCAATCCATAATAGCACCGCCGTTCATAACGAACTTACCATACTTGACCTGTGTTTCCGTTACACCGCTGCCTGATACATCCACTGCACCGCCGTCGCCGTCTGCATCCGTGCAGTTCACGATACTGCCGCTTTCTAAGATCAGTGTCCCTCCCCGGACATTAAATCCGCAATTCTTGTTCTGCCCGTCGATTTTGCCGCCGGTGCCGCTGTCCTTTACCGTCAGGTTTCCGCTGCTGCGTACCCGAATCATATCTTCATCTGCCAAACTACAGCTCAGGGTATATCCGTTCAGGTCCAGCGTTACGGTGCGGTTCACCTCAAGCTCCCGAGCGGTCTCAATGTTTCCGCCTAACTTGATCTCCGCACAGTCGGTGTTTTCCAACGCTGCCTCCAACTCTGATGCATTCCGAACTATCGATCCTGCTGCAAATGTCATAATCGGCACGAGTGACAATACCATACACAGCACGAGCAGGGCTGTAAGTAATTTTGTTGATATTGTTTTCATTTAATAACTCCCTTCTGCAGCTTTCGCCGCAATAAAGTCTTCACTTATTACAAATCACTGTAACCAAACTTAAAACCGGTAATTTTCGGACTGCTCCAGGTAGTGAAGTCAAGTTCGTCTGAATAGATTTTCATTACAAACAGAGACACATCACCTTTTTGAACCGTTGCATCGACTTTAAAGTTCTTACTGAACAGCTTTTGGTCGCCGTCTGCTACCGTAATATCCACTCCGGTCAGCTTTACAGCCTTATCCGTACCGTTCGACGCATATACCGTAAG
>CAKSEH010000006.1 GCA_934446475.1 uncultured Eubacteriales bacterium
TCGCCGTGACCTGAGCAACGATAATTAAGCCCCGGAACCTTAGCGGCGTTGCCGTCGGTAAGCCCGTAATAATCCTCGGTCAGTACGGTATGCCCGTTTTCTCTTGCCGACACGGTGATCGGAATTAAAGACACAGTCATAACAGCAACAAATACGGCGGATATCAGTCTGACTATTCGCTTTTTGCAATCGCTATGCTTCATAATCCTTCCTCTCCTATACCATTACAATTAAACAAATTACAAAATATACCCATATCATTTTTTTACATTATAGCATATATAAAAGCTATCGAAACGCCTGTTTCCATATTGGCATATGCCAATATGGAAACAGGAAAATGTTTATTATTTTTAAAGCTTTAAAAATAATAAAGGTTGTTGTATAATAAATAAAAACAGGCTCGGGAGTGTTTTTATGCGTTTTTGCGAAAAGTTAAACGAATATATGATAAACCTTGATTGTACGGCAAAGGAACTGTGTGAATTTTCGGGAATTTCTCCCTCAACCTTAAGCCGTTACCGTTCAGGGGAGCGTGTGCCGGAAGTTAATTCGGAGGCATTTTCGAATCTTTGCGTTGCAATTTCAAAAATTGCAGAAAAAAGTACTGCCATTAAAACCGATTTAAAGACAGTGATGCAGCAATTTAACACTTGTGAAGACTTTCCGACTGCGGATAAAGAATCACTTTGCAGTAATTTCAACACCTTGGTGACCGGTCTTGACATAAATCTCTCTCAAATGTGCAAGTACATAAACTACGATGTCTCGACCGTATTTCGATTCAGAAACGGAACAAGGAAACCGGCGGAGCCTAAAAAATTTGCCGTATATGTCGCTTCGTATGTTTCAACGATAGTTCAGGATGAGGGGCAAAAATATCAGCTTTCAAAAATAATCGGGTGCGACCCCAACAGTTTATCTGCTGCAGAGGCAAGAAAAGAAAAAATAAGAGAGTGGCTGCTGAGCGGCAATGTAACTGTTCCTAAAAGTAATATTACAAATTTTTTAAATAAGCTTGACGAATTCGATTTAAACGAATACATAAAGGCTATTCACTTTGACGAGATGAAAGTGCCGTCTCTCCCGTTTCAGCTTCCCACTTCAAAGTATTATTACGGAATCAAAGAAATGATGGAAAGCGAACTTGATTTTCTTAAAGCGACCGTTTTATCAAGATCGAAAAAGCCGGTAACGCTCTACAGCGATATGCCTATGGAAGAAATGGCGAAAGATCCGGATTTCCCGAAAAAGTGGATGTTTGGAATGGCGCTTATGCTAAAAAAGGGACTTCATCTTAACAATATACACAATATTGACCGCTCTTTTGATGAAATGATGCTCGGCCTTGAAGGGTGGATACCGATGTATATGACGGGGCAGATATCACCTTATTATTTAAACGGAGCGCAAAGTAATGTTTTTAATCATTTTATCCGTGTTTCAGGCGCAGCCGCACTCTCAGGCGAAGCTATAAACGGTCATCATTCAAACGGCAGATACTATCTTTCAAAAACAAAAGAGGATATATCGTATTACCAAACAAGAGCCGACGATCTGTTAAAAAATGCCCTGCCGCTTATGGAAATATACAGAAGTGAGCGTTCGGGCGAACTCGATAATTTCCTTTACACAGACTCAATGACGGAAGGAAACCGAAAAAATATACTATCCTCACCGCCGCTTTACACACTAAGCGAGGATTTATTAAAGAGCATTCTCGGCAGGCACGGCGTAAATAAAGCCGCAAAGGCTGAAATAATCAACTTTTACGGCTTACAGAAAAATATAATATCAAACATATTAAAAAAGAATTTTATAACGGATGAGATTGCGCTTTTAAGTGGGGAGGAGTTCAAAAAAAGTCCTGCTGTTATGCAACTTTCCGGTATGTTTTTTGACGGAGATATAAAATACAGCTATGAAGAATACAGCGAGCATTTAAGACTGACAAAAGAATTCGCCGAGAAAAACGAAAATTACAGTTCGAAATTTTCTTCATTCAGCGCATTTTCAAATCTTCAGATAATAATGCACGAGGGTAAATGGGCTATGATATCAAAAGGAAATTCGCCGGCAATTCACTTTGTTATCAAGCACCCGAAACTAAGAAGCGCCATTGAAAAATTTGTTCCGCCGATCGTGGAAGAGTAATATCAGAGAACTGTTGTTTATAAGCCGTTATAAAGTAAAAGTACCGCTCACTTTCGTGAGCGGTATTTTTGTGTCTGCGCGACGGAATAGCACAATTATTCTTTCGGAACTGCTAGCAAACGAAACCTTATGCAATTACAGGGACACGAAACATCTATCGAATACTTTTTTTTGAACCCCGATATGTAAAATTTCCTCCGCAGCGAACGATTTCACAGTATGTATAAATTTCAGATATTGCACGGGGACAAAACCTATGCGGAGTTTCGTATTCAAAAGAAAAAACATCACCTTTTTCCAGACCGAGCCTGCAATCTTTTGCATAACCATCGGTTACTTCAACACGAAAGCTCCATTCCTTTTTAATCCATTTATTCATCTGCAGACTTCCTTTGCGGTATTAAGCGAGGAAATCAACATTCTTCTGATTGCACCGCATTGATTTTGCAACGGTTTATATGTTGATTCCGCAATATAGCCGGTTTCAAAAAGAAGTTCAAGCCAATACTCTGTTTCAAAGCATTCCTTTTGTGCTATTTCCAATTTTGAAATAAAGTCTTTTTTACCTTGGGCATACTGCGCCTCATGAATATTTGCTCCGATACTTGTTCCCGAACGCAACAGTTGACTTGTCAGAACCGATTCTTTGTATTTTGATTTAACATCACGGCAAAGAAACACGATTTGCTTGGCAAAGTCTTTTGATTTACAACGCAAAATGCTATCCGGCATTATATTATCACCCCAACGAATTATATCATAAAACTCTTTACCTGTAAAGAGACGGTGATATGCCTCGCCGCACTCGGCGTGATATTTTTGCCGACGCAAAAGTGATATTGCGCCGTTGGCACAGTGATATTATATTCGCCGTTTACACTCGCGAAGCGAATATCACCCGGCAACGCCGGATATCACTGCACAGCAATACCTCTCGCCGTAAGGCGAATATAACTGAAAAAAGCCAAGTCTCTCGACTTAGCTTTTTTCTGGCCCGCCTGAAGGGATTCGAACCCCCGTTCTTCAGAATCGGAATCTGCTGCGTTATCCAGCTGCGCCACAGGCGGATATAAACAGGGCGTTACCTGCGCCCTGTTGTTTTTTATCAATCGTCATAGCCGTTGGGATTATTCTTTTGCCAACGCCAAGTGTCCTCGCACATCTCTTCAACGCTGTGCTTTGCTTCCCAGCCGAGAAGTTTTTTAGCCTTTGAAGCATCGGCATAAACTTCATCGGGGTCTCCGGGGCGGCGAGGATCTATAACATAAGGTATATCTACGCCGGACGCCTTGACAAATGCATCTCTGAGCTGTAAAACGCTTGTTCCGTTGCCGGTACCGAGGTTTATCTCCTCGCATCCTTTATTCTTCATTGCCCATTCTATAGCCTTTACGTGGCCTACTGCAAGGTCGACAACGTGAATATAGTCTCTGACGCCGGTACCGTCAACTGTGTTATAATCGTTACCGAAAACGTGGAGTTTCTCAAGTTTACCTACGGCAACCTGAGAAATATACGGCATAAGGTTGTTCGGTATTCCCTTGGGGTCCTCCCCTATCGTACCCGACTTATGGGCACCTATGGGGTTGAAATATCTGAGAAGTGCTATACACCAATCTTTATCTGCAACATAAAGATCCCTTAAGATATCTTCAATAAAGAGCTTTGTTCTGCCGTAAGGATTTATTGCGCCTGTCGGCATACCTTCAACAAGCGGCATAGTCTTTGCAACACCGTAAACCGTCGCAGAAGATGAGAATACTATCTTCTTAACACCGAATTCCGTCATAACTTCAATAAGCGACAAAGTGCTTTCAAGGTTATTTGAATAATACATAATCGGCTTTCTTACCGACTCGCCTACTGCTTTAAGACCTGCAAAATGAATAACCGATTCAATGCTGTTTTCACGGAAAATCTTTCTTAAAGCGTCTTTATCACGGACATCGTTTTCGTAAAATTTAAGTGATTTGCCCGTGATTTTCTCTACTCTGTCAAGTGCCTTTGCCGAGCTGTTATCAAGGTTATCGATAACTACAACATCATATCCGGCATTTAACATTTCAACGCAGGTATGACTTCCTATATAACCTGCTCCTCCTGTTATTAAAACTGACATAATAATACCTCCGAAACCTTGTCAGGCTTTATTTAAACATCTTTGCAATAACCGATACGAATTCCTTAATATCGGTATCCGTAGTATTGATGCACATATTGTAGTTTGAAATGTCATCCCACTTATTGCCTGTATAAAACTCGTAATAAGATCTACGGTTTTTATCTATTTTATTTATCATTTTTTTGAGCGCTTTATCATCATACTCCTCAGCCTTGGTACTGCGGCTGCGGCATCTTGCCATTCGGCTTTCGATATCGGCATAGACAAATATTTTGTAAGGGTCTTTATCTCTGAGTATAAAGTCCGCACATCTGCCGACTATCACGCAATCGGATTTCTCTGCAAGAGATAAAATTATTTCCTTTTGAGCTTTATAAACAGACTGCGTATTTTGAAATGCGGGGCTTTCGAGGTAGGCAAAGCTGTGGCCCACCGTGATCGGATAAAGGTTGTGAGGCGTGCATTCGACTATTTCTTTAACATAATCTTCCGACAAGGCGGTATGTTCCGCTATTTCGGTAACTATTTCCTTATCATAATACTCAATTTTAAGTTCCTCTGCAAGACGCCTTCCGAGTTCTCTTCCGCCGCTGCCGAATTGCCTTGAAACAGTAATAATTCTACTCATACAACAATACCTCCTGCAATATTATTTTAGCATTTAATAAAACCCGTGTCAATCTTAGTTTTTACTTTTCCTATTAAACGGCAATGATACTATAATGCCTACAGCCATTATTGCCACCCAAACAAGCAATAGGTTCTTCCACCCTATAGACGGAACCGCTCTTGAGAAGAGAATGTTCGCCAAAGCTGCTGCTATATAACTTATAAAGTCAAGGTATCCGGTCGCCGTTGATACCATTCCGGTATCACGCAGCGCAGGACAGTAAATGCTCCAGAGAATAGTTGTTGCCGCCCCGTTGGCAAACAGAGCAAGACTTAAAAACACTCCGTTAAGGACAGGTTCTTTTACAGCGAACATCATAAAAAACGAAACCGTTCCGAGCGCAAAAGCAAACAAAAGGTTTGCATTCATATTCTGCCTGAAAACACGCTCATAAATGAATATCGTAACAAATGGCATAACCGAAAGCACAACCGTTATGACCGAATAAACCGTAACCGAGATTTCATTATTAAAGGACAGATATTCGGAAAGATATGTAGGAGTCCAAAATATTACGGATGTACGAACTATTCCGGTTATCATTGAAACTATGGTATATTTTATTATTCCGTTATCAACAAGAAGTTTTATCCCCGATGTGAGATTTCCTTTTTCCTTTTTCGGATTTTTAAACTGATTATATTTTACGGCACCGCTTTTTTCAAACCGGACAAACAGAAAAAATGCCGCAACACCCATAAAAACGGAGAACAAACCGCATATAACAAAAGCTGATTTCCAATCAAAAAGTATTGCGAACAGCCCCGCTGCGGGAGAGCCCAAAAACGAAACCAATGTAAGACACAGAACGCACCTTACGGCAAACTTAGGCAATGTGTTTTCCGTTATAACCTTAGTCATCGGGGCATATATCATAGAAAGAAAAAATCCGCTTACACCGTAAACCACAGCTATGACTATTTTATTTTGAAAAATCGGGAAAAATAAATTGCAAAGGCCCGAAAGTATGAGCCCCACGCTTACCATATACCTTGCTATGATCTTGTCTCCGATTATTCCGTTTATCATCTGCCCTAAGGCATATGTAAACATATAAAGAGTCGATATAGTTCCTATATATTCTATGGAATAGGCAGAGGTTTTAATCATCGACGGTGATAACACTCCGAGAAGGTTTCTCGCCGTGTAAACAACAAAATAAAAGACCGAGCAGCTAATGCCCAGCTTAAGTGCAATTTCTGCGTTATCGGAAATTTTGAATTTCACCCTCATCACCGCAGAATATTATAGCAAATCAAAGCGGGTATGTCAATTTAAAATAAAAAAAGCCGCACTTTTATTATGAGATATCATAAAAGTGCGGCAAAAACAAATTTTTCAGTCAAAAATATTATCGGTTATTTCTACATTGACCGAGTTTGAAACGGGTATTTCTTCATTACATCCGATAATAAGGTTTTCTCTTACGGTGACATTTTCGGCACACCTGATATTAAATGCCGCACCGCTCCCTTTAACAAGATTTTTTTCAATACATATATCCTTATGAACTCCGACCGCAGGTTCTTCGGCTTCGGTTTCGATAACAACCCCCACAGCGTCGCAATATTTTGTGCTGCCGAAACCGCAGTCAATAAATTTGTTGTTTCTGATTTGAACGTTTCTTGTGCCTATAGATTCACCCCAACCGTATGCCGTATCTATATGTATTCCCTGACCGGTACAGTTTTCAAAGAGACAGTTTTCAACAAGTACATTTCTGGTCTGAATAAGAACGCCTCTGCCCCTGATATTTTTTACAGTGCAGTTTTTAAAAGTAAGTCGGGGCATTTCGGTGACACTGGCTATAAGACTTTCTTCTTTAAGTCCGCTCGGCACCCCTTCTTCGAACTTTAAAACATAAAGTTCTCTTTTTTCATCATACGATACATCGCTGATTTTTCCGTTTGCAAAGCAAAGCAGATTTTTTTCGTTTATAAATTCAACACTGTCTCCCTTAACAGGAACATAAGGATATGTGTTTTGTGATGACGAACGGTGCTTTACATACACCTTATCATCGTTTATACCGTAAACGGTAAGATAAAATCCGTGAACATTTGAGGCGTCGTCTCCCATACCTTCAAAATAGCAGTTATCGTAAACAACATCTCCGATACAGTTTATAAGGTGGGTTGCATCGCAGTTTGCAGACATCGGTCTTTTCTCGAAAGGCATAACCCTGAGTCTGTCAAAGAGCATATTCCTGCACTTTTGCGCAACCACCGCAAGGCCGGGAGCGGCAAAAACCTTAACGTTTTGAATTTTAACATCACTGCAGCGGTACATCATAAATGTTGATGAATAGCTGTAGAGATACCTTAAAATAAGGCTTTCTCCAACGGTTATCATATTGTGCTCGGTGCAGTTAAAGCAAAACTCGCCCGTTTTCGTTTTCATAATATTTGAAATACCTTCAAACAACGCCATACCTAAAGGCTTTGATGTTTTAACATCGTAGTTTTGAAGAGAAACTATGGGCTCGCCGCCTGAAATTTCATAGCCGCATTCGGGAGTTATGTAAACCGTATCACCTATCTTACCGGTAACCTTAGCGCAGGTGTAAAAACAGTCTTCAAAATTTACAGAAAGGTCTCTTACGGTCAGCCCCGAAACATCCTTAAAATCAAAAGGCTGCATAAGTCCCTTAAACATCAGACTTGTATTATTGCCTTTTATTGTAAAATTTTCGGTTTGAGAAACAGAAAACAAAACATTTTTTTCCTTTTTCCAGCGGTTATTATCAAGTGACGCTATTGTGCCGTCAAGCAAAAAGCCAAACAACTCAAGCGCCTTTCGGTTATAAACCTCATAATTCCCTTCCGGCAGACTTATTCCGGAAAAGTTCTCTTTTTTGCTTCTTTCAAGCGCTTCGGCTATTATGCGGAAGTTTTGTTCGCCTGCTCCCTTTTGCTGCGAAAGTCCCGTAATTTTTAAAAGTTCTCCTTTATTCATTTTTTAACCTTCCTATTATTTATTTTTTATTCAAAGCGCAGAAAAACCGATAAAATGTGTTCTGCGCAGTTTTCAAGATCCGCTCTTGTAAGACCCCCGTTATCAAGAGCGGATTTAAGATCTTCGGGATACGGTATATGCATCTTAATATCATTTCCCGCTTTTACCTCGGCAACGGGATCGTTCTTAACACCCCAATCTGTGGTAACAAGACCGTTAAATCCCCATTCCTCCCTTAAAATATCGGTAAGCAATTCATAACTTTCCGATGAGTGAACTCCGTTTATGAGGTTATAGGACGACATAAGCGTCCAGGGATCGGAATCCTTAATGCAGATTTCAAAGCCCTTTAAGTATATCTCCCTGAGCGCTCTCTCTGAAACCCTGGAATCGCAGTTTGCTCTGTTGATTTCTTTATTATTGACCGCAAAGTGTTTCACACAGGCGGCAACATTTTGTGATTGTATTCCCTTCACAAGGGCTGCGGCAGCCTTACCTGTTAAATACGGATCTTCGGAAAAATACTCAAAGTTTCTTCCGCACATAGGCGAACGATGAATATTCATAGCGGGGGTGAGCCAAACACCCAAATTATTTTCTTTAAGTTCCGTAGCCCCGACTATGCCTACTTCATATATCAAATCAGTATCAAATGTGCAAGCGAGCAGCGTTGCGCAGGGTAAAGCCGTTGTGGCTACTCCGATTTTTTCTTCAAGGCGCACTCCGGCAGGTCCGTCTGCAGTGGGAACGGGAGGAATTCCGAGTCTCGGTATATTCCCGAAACAGCCGGTATTACAAACACCGCTTTGACATTCGGCGCAACCGACGAGCCGTATAAGCTCATCGTCGTCCATTTGAGCGATAAATTCCTCAATACTTACACTGTTTCCGACCTTATCAAGCGGCGTTAAGGCCTCGGGCGGCACAGCGTTGCCGGAGCATCTTCGGCGGAAATTTTTTTCCTGTTTTCTTAATTGCAGCGATTCATATTCGCCGTTTGATCTAAGGCGTTTGAATTCGGCGGCCGGAGCACAGCGGCTTTGAAGCTTTGAAATCGTTATATCTTCATCCAAAACATAAACAAACGAAAGCTCCGCTGCATTTTCGACGCTGTTGCCGACAAACAACCTGTAAATTCCTTTTTCGAGGACATATGATGACATTGAAATCTTACCCGAATCATCAAAACTCGCCATATCGGATACCTTAAACGAAAGAGTAATTTTCTGTTCCTCACCTACAGAAAGCAGTTTTGTCTTTTTAAAAGCCGCAAGCTCACGTGCAGGTTTTCCGAGCAGTCCGTCAGGCGCACTGTAATAGACCTGAACGACCTCCCTGCCTGAAACGCCGCCTGTATTTTTAACATCGGCACTGACGCATATTTCATCACCGCTGTATACAGCGGTTGCCTTTATATCAAAAGTCGTATAAGAAAGCCCATACCCGAAAGGATAACAAACTTTATCTTTAGCACCCGGAATTGTTTCAAAGTATCTGTAACCGACATATATATCATCGTTATATTCAACATAATCATAAGAATCGTTAAAATGCTCGGTTGAGGGATAATCCGAAAGCGAGGCGGCAAATGTATCACAGAGCTTGCCGGACGGATTAACATCCCCGCAGATAATATCAGCCGTTGCAAGTCCGCCCTCCATACCTGCCTGCCACGATATAAGCGCAGCGGATATTTTTGGATTATACTTTATCCAGCCTGTTTCCACAACGCTGCCTATATTTAAAACAATTATAACCTTATCGAATTTTTTGCAGAGCACTTCGGAAAGGGCTTTTTCACCGTCAGACATCCTGAAATCGCCTTTATCGTCACTGCGATCCCAAGCCTCTCCCGAATACCTGCTTATTGACATAATTGCGGTATCGGCAAATTCGGCGGCACCGCAGATAAGATTTTCAGGCAAATCGGGCTGATTCAGTTGAAGTTTCATCATCAGTCTGCCGTATTCTGTTTCACGCTCTATTCCGTTTTCGATCTCGCAGACCTGTGCATAAAGTCTGTCAAAATTATCATTTTTCCACTGCTTTTCTCTTTTTACAAATTCAAGATAAAAGTCACAAAGAGGCGCAAAAAGTTTGATTTTTCCTTCTTGTTGTTTTTTTACCAATCCTTCATACAGGCTTCTTGTATAAGGGCAGTAAACATCACCGCTCCCGCCTCCGCCTTTTATGTATTCATAAGAAGCGCTGCCGAAAAGGGCAATATTGCTTTTTTCTTTAAGGGGCAGAACACCGTCGGTATTTTTAAGCAAAACCATACCCTCGGCGGCGGCTTTCCTCGAAAGCGCTATATGTTCATTGCTTGCGGTTGCTCTTTTTCCGTTCGGTCCTAAGGTAATACAAGGCTGAAACAAAAATCTGCTGTACTTTTGCATATAACTCACCCTACTTTTTGTTTGTTACTTGCATTATAGACTGTATTGTGCTAAAATTCAAGTAAAATACTGCACACTTTAGGACAAAATCTGCTGTATTATGAGGTGGGTTATGAAATTTGCCTATGAAATAAGAAACATAAAAAACACCGATTTTGCGATAACAAACACTCTTACCTGGGGTGCTCACCTGCACAAAGAAGCGGAACTGATCTATGTTATCAAAGGAAATCCGATAGCATATGTTCAGGGAATAAAATACAACCTTGCTCCGGGAGAAGCGGTTGCCGTATATCCAAATCAGGTTCATTCATATGAAAACAACGGTGAATTTAAGGGCTCTGTTATGATTTTTGATCCGAGGCTTTATCCCGAACTTAACGGTTTAATAATCGGAAAGACACCTTCAAATCCCGTAATAAGCGCAAAAACGCTTGAAAGTTGCGGTTTTCCTCAGCTGCACGACAGGCTGTGCCGAAAATTCTCGGAAGACTGCCCTGCTGCGGTTAAAAAAGGAGTCATACTTGTAACCGCAGGAATTTTAATGTCGGCATCAAACCTTAAAAACTCAAAGCACGTCCCCGACAATACCTTTGACAGTATCTTTAATTATTGCTTTACGCATTTTAAGACCAAATTCACACTTGATCAAATGGCAAGCGATCTTGCTTTAAGCAACAGTTATCTCTCACATCTGTTTTCGGAGCGCATCCAAATGAGTTTTAACGACTATATAAACTCCATTCGCATAAACTATGCCTGCACTCTGTTAAACGAAACGGATCTCGGAATAACTCAGATCGCAACCGCATCGGGGTTTTCAACTATCAGAACCTTCAACCGAGCTTTTTTAAAGCTTGCAGGGAAAACTCCCACAGAATATAAAAATATTTAAAACTCAAACCATAGAAAAAACGCACGACTTGCATATCAATATAAGTCGTGCGTTTTTATGAATTATTTTAAGACCGATACTGCGTCTGCAATGGTTTTTTCAAGAGCTTCTTTACCGTATTTATCGACCTCTGCTTTATTTTTCTCGCCGTGGGTAAGGCATCCGGCGCCGCCTATGCAGCCGCCCATACAGGCCATACCCTCAATAAAGTTCGAATCGAGAAGATTTTTGCTTTTCTTAAGCAGGGCTACTCTGCAGGCTTCTATACCGTCACACGAGCAGGCTTTAAGGTCAAAATCGTCAATTCCCTGTTCCTTAAGACCTTCGGCAACCGCATCCGCAAGTCCTCCGCAACGGGCAAAAATTCTTCCGAAATACGAAGCGTTGTCAAGCACGCTTTCTTCGAGAGTAGTTATATCAAGGTCCTTACTGTCAAACAAAGCCTGAAGCTCCTCAAAAGTTAAAACTTCATCAACATAAGGCTTTACTTCTTCCCTTTTTATTTCCATCTTCTTTGCCGTGCAGGGACCGACAAAAACTATTTTTGCATTAGGTGTAGTCTCTTTAATATACTTTGCTATCGTTGCCATCGGCGAAAGATTATGAGATACAAATTGTTTAAGCTCGGGGAAAGATTTATTTATATATTCCACGAATGCAGGACAGCATGAGCTTGTAAGAAATCCCTTTTCAGCCAGCTCTTTTGATTCTGCCTGTGCAACCATATCTGCGCCTAAAGCCGCCTCAACGACCGAATAAAACCCGAGTTTTTTAAGTCCTGTTACTACCTGACCGAGCTTAGCATATGTAAACTGGCTTGAAATAGACGGCGCAACAACGGCGTAAACCTTATAGTTCTTTCCGTTATCGCTTTCCTTTATCATATCGATTACATCAACTATATAGGATTTATCCATTATGGCTCCGAACGGGCACTGGTAAACGCAGGCGCCGCAGGAAATACATTTATCGTTATCTATAAGCGCCGCTTTATCCTCATTCATTGAAATAGCCTTAATTTTGCAGGCATTCTGACACGGGCGTTTGCGGCCTACTATTGCGGTATAAGGGCATACTCTTGAGCAGGCTCCGCATTCCTTACACTTTGATTTATCTATATGTGCAACGTGCTCGCTGTCAAATGTTATTGCTCCGAAACGGCATACATCCTCACATCGGTGAGCAAGACAGCCTCTGCAGGCGTTCGTTACTTCATAGCCGCCTACGGGGCACTCATCACAGGCGATATCTATTACTTCTATAACATTGCTGTTATTTTTATCTCCTCCGAGAGCAAGTTTTACACGTTCCTCAAGTATTGCTCTTTCCTTGTAAACGCAGCAACGCATAGTCGGAGTTTTTCCGGGGACGAGCATTTTCGGAATGTCAAGCATATTTTCCTTAAGTGTTCCCTGCCATTCCTGCCTTGCTACTTCTCTTAACACCTTGTACTTTAAATGTTGAACTTTTGTATCGAATTTTCTCATTTTAAACTTTTGTCCTCTCAAAAATAGCTAACCTTTATTCTTTTACCCATCTGCTTAAGGCACTTTGAAAGCTCCTCAACAAGATTCATTTTGATATTGAAATTTATCGGAAGATCGGGGTTTTGGTGAGCCGGATTTATTGCCCTGCCGACAAAAAAGTTAATATCCGTTGCTTCCTCGAAAAGCAATCTGCAAATTAAAGAAGCACCGTCGTGTTTAAATCCCCATTGCTCATAGCTCTTATTATCCGCAAGGTAATCCTTAGCATAGGTAAGTACCTTATTTATCGTTATAACGCCCTCAGTAACAAGGTCCACGCCTTCTATCTCGGCTATCGGCGGCACATCGGAGCGTTCGAAATTCAGGCTTGTCTTAACCGTCTTCCCGAGATATTTTGCTGCTATAGACGATGTTGTTCCGCCGCAAACTATATGTTTACCCTGTTTTGAGAAAAACAGCGACATCATTCTATCGCAGTCGTCCCTGTTAGAAGGAGGCCCGAAAAGTAGGTTCATAGGCTGCCTTTTTCTTATTCTTACGACGCAAGCCGTTGCATCGTCCCCCGGACGGTGGCCGTAAAGTTTATCACATTCGTCCACAAGTATGGTAGAAAGGGTTTTTGCCGTATATCCGACTATGGAAAGAGGCGCCAAAAATTCTATTATATCATCCCTCTTCCAACCGAAATTAAATGCGGTTCCTATTCCTGCGTGAGGGCAACCGTCACTCATAGCGACAAAGATATCGCCTTCGCAAAGTTTTATCGACGAACGGTATATCTTTTTTCCGCCTATATTCATTTCTGTTTTGGGATAATCGTAATTCCGGCCGTCTCTTAAAAGTATTACCAAAGGATTATCATACTGAATAAGCTCTGCGGTTTCGTTATTTATTAAATGAATTATCGTAAAAGTTGAATACGCAACGCCTCTGACCGAACATATCGGGAGCGTGGCTGCTATCGTTTCAACACAATCCTCGATCGAAAGGCCCTCAGACATCATAGTTGAAATGATTTTGGAAGTGAGTGTTGAAAGAATACTTGCTTTAACGCCGCTTCCGAGACCGTCCGCCAAAACGATGATCTGCGAATCCTCCCCCTGCTCGACAATATCGATATGATCGCCGCAAAGCTGCTCACCCTCGTGATTTATGCTCTTAAAGCCTATATCCGCACACAGATCATTCATTTGTTATGCTCTCCTTAAGCTTTGTAAGCGCAATTTTGGTCTCAGCAGCGGTTTCTCCGAGCAAAGACGCTATTTCCTGAACAATTCGCATCTGCTTATCCACCACTTTATCCGCAATGTCAACGGTTTGCCTGCTGATATTTTCCTTTTTCTCCCTTTCGCTTTCCTCATCCGTTACGTCACGCATTATACAAATGAGAAGGTGATAATCCTTATCGTAAAGAACCGTCTGCTCAACATATTTCCGATATTCCGCAAGGTATGTCTTTTGGTCTCTTACGCTCGTTCCGGTTTTAAGAACATCCATAAACACCTTAGGGTCAAGTATCCTTATTACCTGTTCCCCGAGAACATCCGAGGCGGAGCGTATATTCATTATCTTAAGAGCCGCCTTGTTTATCTGTTGGACCTCAAAACTTTCGTTTAAAACAATAAGCCCGTTGGGAGTGTTGTTTACAATATTATCGGAAAAGCTTTCCGCTTTATCCTTAAGGAACGGCAGACACATAGATATCTCTGCCTTACCCTGATAAATGGCTACCGCCTTTTCACGGCAGGTATCGTAACCGCAGGAGCCGCAATTAAGTTCATCAGACGGCTTGAATTTTCCCATCTGCCTCAGTATTTCCGATATTTGCTGCTCTGTAGGCGGCTGAAGTTTCTTTTCAATAGCCTCAAAATCCTTACGCATACCGTACGGATCCTGAGGAGGTATCTCAAAATCCTCCTTACCGGCAAAATTTGCTACTGCCATATAATCCTTTACGGGAAGTCGGTGATATTTTTCCATAACCGGACCGCCGGTACAGCTCCCTATACAGGCAGACATTTCAATAAAACACTTATGAATATTTCCGTTTTCTATATCTTTGAGAGCAGCCATACAGTTTTCAACGCCGTCAAGCGCAAGATATGTATACCCGCTGTCGGTTGTATCCATAGTTTTTAAAATTCCGCCTACTGTAGGGAAAAATCTTGCTCTGCTCTTCGGATTTGAATCCATTTCTTTTTCAAGTTCGATTTTTTCCGCTTTGAGCCAGGAGGTAAGCTCTTCATATGTAAGGACGGCGTCAACTATCCCCTCATAATGCTCCGCCTCATCCTTTTTTGCAACGCACGGTCCTATAAACACTGTTTTCGCATTCGGGTATCTTTTCTTTATATCTTTGCAGTGCGCTTGCATCGGCGACAAAACATCGGCAAGGAGTTCAAGCTCTTTCGGGAAATATTTTTGTATAAGCAGATTTATTGAATGACAGCAGGAAGAAATTATTATATCCCTCTTATCCTCCTTAATCATCCGCTCATACTCGGTTTTAACCATACTTGCCCCTAAAGCCGTTTCTTCGACATCATAAAATCCGAGTTTTTTAAGAGCCTTACGCATAGACTCTATTCCGACGCCGTCATAATTTGCGACAAACGACGGTGCAAGGCTTACTATAACGGGATCTCCGCTCTGAATAAGAACCTTTACCTTTTCGGTCTCGTCCACTATTTCCTTTGCGTTTTGCGGACATACCACAAAGCACTGTCCGCAAAGTATACATTCATTTCCTATAATGTGCGCCTGATTACCCGAAAACCTTATTGACTTTACCGGACAGTGGCGTATGCACTTATAGCAATTTTTACAATTTGATTTTTTTAAAGTAAGACAGTTGGGCATAACATATTACTCCTTACTCATTCACTTAAACTCGGAAAGAATATTCTCGTTGAAAAATTCTTTGAAATTATCCTTTGTTATACCGGTATACACATTATCGTCCACACTGACTGTGACGCCTATGCGGTTGCATTTTCCGGTGCAAAAGCTGCCTGCAAGCGTTATATCGTTTTCAAGGCCGTTATCCTTTACAGCTTTTGTTAAAAGCTCAACGATATCCTCCGAACCTTTTATATAGCAAGAGCTCCCCACACAAACCTGAACTATCATATGTATTACACCTTATCGAGAATATTTTCCTTAAAGAAACCGTCAACCGTTTCGGGGGTTACGGAGAAGAGCTCTTCTCCGACTGTAACGCAAACGCCTTTCTGACAGTTGCCCATACAAAAAGTACCGCCCAGCTCCACTTTATCCTTAAGTCCGTTCTCGGAAATAAGATATTGAAGCTGTTCTACTACCTGCCTCGACCCCTTGATATGGCACGAGCTTCCGATACATACAGTTACTTTCATTTTTTTATCTCCTTTATTCATAATCAACAACGTTCGTCCAGGAAAGCAAGAATTCTCTTTCCCTTTCGTTGCCTTTAACCGACTGCGATGCGGCAACAATAGGCATCCATTTCTGGACATATTGCCTGTCTATACCGCTTTTTGCGCAAAAGAGCTCAAGATATTTATCAGCTCCCGATATATTGCCGTTAAGCCAAAACAAAAGATAGGTCCTCGCAGCATCCGCAGAAGCATTGCCCTGCGTTGCGTGCGACCAGTCTATAATATACGGGTCGCCGTTATCGGCGATAATAATATTTGAAGGGTTAAAATCGCCGTGGCAAAGTTTAGCGTGTTTAGGCATACCCTCGAGACGGGTAAGCAGATCATAACGGACAGACGAATCAAGATTTGCCTGTTCTATCTTCCTTTGCATTTTATCTTTAAGTTTAAAAAGCAACGGGCAGGTTTTAAGGTGAACTTCAAATTGCAGTTCAACGAACATATTAAGATATTCATCGTATTTATCCGGATTTTCCCTCATAAGCTGATCAAGCGTCTTACCGCAAATATAATCGGATATCAAAGCCCATTTACCGTCAACCGTTGCGACCTCACGGATCTTAGGTATATAAAGTCCGGTTTCTTCAACTCTTGCCTGATTGAGCGCCTCATTTAAAACATCGGCTTTTGAATAATCACTGTCAAAAACCTTTATGCAAAGCTCGCCGTCACGGTATACCGTCTTTGAATTTCTCACGGCTATAACTCTGTCAAGCTTCATATATACCTTTCCTCCTCAGTTTTTATCGCTATACGGCATTTCAGGCTCACTGAAGGAGTTTTTGCCGTAATAAGCATTTAAATACATTTGTCTTATTTCGCTCATAAGCGGATAACGTGGGTTTGCTCCCGTGCACTGGTCGTCAAACGCCTGCTCTGTCATATCATCGAGTTTTGAAAGAAAATCCTCTTCGGCAACTCCGTATTCCTTAACAGAAGATTTTATACCCACCCGTGCCTTAAGCTCATTCAGTGCCCTTATAAGTCCCTCAAGCTTTTCGTTATCATTTTCGCCGTATATACCCAAAGTATCCGCAATCTGTGCATATCTGCTGAGTGTATGCGGGTGGTCATACTGAGAAAATGTTCCCATTTTAACGGGAATCTGTGAGGAATTGAATCTGATAACCTGTTCAAGCATAAGAGCGTTTGCAATACCGTGAGGCAGATGATAAAACGCTCCGAGCTTATGAGCCATTGAATGGCAGACGCCGAGAAAAGCGTTTGCAAACGCCATCCCCGCCATAGTTGCGGCATTTGCCGTCTTTTCTCTTGCAACAGGATCTAAGGGACCTTTATCATAAGCTCTCGGCAGATACTCAAACATTATTTTAAGCGACTGCTTTGCAAGCGCATCGGTATATTCGGTAGCCATAACCGAAGCATACGCCTCGAGTGCGTGGGATATAGCGTCTATTCCCGAAGCCGCCGTAAGACCCTTAGGAGCATTCATATGAAAATCGGCATCTATTATTGCCATTTTCGGAAGAAGCTCATAGTCGGCAAGCGGATATTTTATACCGGTTTTTTCATCGGTTATAACGGCAAACGGCGTAACCTCCGAGCCGGTACCGGCAGAAGTAGGAACAGCGACAAAATACGCTTTATCCCCCATACGGGGAAATGTATAAATCCTCTTCCTTATATCTGCAAACCGCATAGCCATATCCGCAAAGTCTGCATCCGGATGCTCATAGAGGACCCACATTATTTTAGCTGCGTCCATTGCGCTGCCGCCGCCTAAAGCTATTATACAGTCGGGAGAAAAGCTGCTCATTTGCTCGGCTCCCTTAACGGCGCAGGCAAGAGTGGGGTCGGGAGAAACATCGAAAAACACGGTATGAACTATTCCGAGGCTGTCGAGTTTATCGGTTATCGGTTTGGTATAACCGTTTTCAAAAAGAAATTTATCCGTTACTATAAAGGCTTTTTTTCTGTTAAGAACAGTTTTAAGCTCCTCTAAAGCAACCGGCAGGCAGCCTTTTTTAATATAAATCTTTTCCGGAGCTTTAAACCAGAGCATATTTTCTCTCCTCTCGGCAACGGTTTTTATATTAAGAAGATGTTTTACACCGACATTTTCACAAACGCTGTTTGACCCCCAGGAGCCGCAGCCGAGCGTGAGCGAAGGCGCAAGCTTAAAATTATAAAGGTCTCCTATTCCGCCCTGAGACGAAGGCGTGTTAACAAGTATTCTGCAGGTTTTCATTCTGTGGGCAAATTCGTTTAATTTATCCTTCTCGGTAACGGCGTTGATATAAAGAGACGAGGTATGACCGTAACCGCCGTCGGCAATGAGCCGCTCCGCTTTTGAAAGTGCATCGTCAAAGCTATCCGCCTTATACATTGCAAGGACAGGCGAAAGCTTTTCGTGCGCAAATTCCTCGGAAAGCTCAGTGCTTTCCACTTCGCCTATAAGGATTTTTGTTCCTTTGGGGACATCTACTCCCGAAAGAGCAGCTATTTTATATGCGCTCTGTCCCACTATTTTTGCATTAAGAGCGCCGTTTATTATTATTGTTTTTCTTACTTTTTCCGTTTCAGGGCGGTCAAGGAAATAACAACCCCGGTTTTTAAATTCATTTTTTACTTCGTCATATATATTACAGTCAACTATGACTGACTGTTCGGAAGCGCATATCATACCGTTATCAAATGTTTTCGAATGAATAATAGAGCTTACCGCAAGCTTTATATCTGCGGTAGCGTCTATAACGGCAGGCGTGTTTCCTGGACCGACTCCGAGCGCCGGTTTACCGCTTGAATATGCAGCTTTAACCATTGCGGGGCCGCCGGTTGCGAGAATTATATCCGATTCCTTCATAAGAAGGTTTGTAAGCTCAAGACTCGGAGAGTCTATCCACATTATGATATTCTCCGGAGCTCCTGCCGCAACAGCCGCTTTGAGAACGGTTTTTGCTGCTGCAACGGTTGACTTTTTGGCTCTCGGGTGAGGACTTATCAAAATTGCGTTCCGTGTTTTAAGTGCAAGGAGGGTTTTAAATATTGCGGTTGAGGTTGGATTTGTTGTTGGAATTACGGCACCTATAACACCTATAGGTTCCGCTATTTTCTTTATACCGTAGGTCTCATCTTCCTCAATAACTCCGCAAGTTTTGGTATCACGGTAAGCGTTATATATATATTCGCTTGCAAAGTGATTTTTAATAACCTTATCTTCAACTATGCCCATTCCGGTTTCTTCCACTGCTGCCTTTGCAAGCGGTATTCTCTGTTTATTTGCGGCAATTGCCGCAGCCGTAAAGATTTTATCAACCTCGTCCTGTGTATATTCGGAATACTTTTTCTGGGCATCTCTTAACATCGAAAGAGCCTTTTCGAGACTCTCGGTGCTGTCGATAACGCTGTATGATTTATCCATAAAATCCTCCGTTTAGGGACCTTTTATGCCTGAGCGCTTATATGGGCAAGCGAAAGAGCAAGGTCCTCTCTTTTAAGAGTTATTCCCGCAGGGACCGAGAGCGGAACGGGAGCAAAGCTCCATATAACTGTTATTCCGCTGTTTACCATTTGATTGCAAACATCCTGCGCCGCATCTCTCGGAACGGTTATAATACCTATTTTTATACCGTTATTTTTACAAAAATCTCCGAGTTTATCCATCGGCAGTATAGGTTTTTTGAGTTCTTCCGATTTATCTGCAAAAGTGTTTTTATCAAATGCGGCGGCGATGGATATGCCGTAATCCGAAAATCCGTCATAATCAAGCAAGGCTCTCCCGAGTTTTCCTGCTCCGACAAGGATAGCTCCCGTCGGTGAGCCGCCGGACAGCGCATCTTCGATAGCGTTTACGAGTTCGTTTGTAATATACCCTATTTTCGGCTTTCCCTCCCCGCTTACGGCAGCCAAATCTTTCCTTACCTGAACATCGCCGAGGTTTAAAGCCCTTGCTATTCCGGTTGCCGAAACGGTTTTAATATCAGCGGGAATCGACTTTAGATACTTAAGATAAAGCGGCAGTCTGCCAAGCGTTGCCTTCGGCAACGGATGAGCACACATAGCGGCACCTCCGTTTCATAATTTTGCTGAAACTATGCTGATCTCACACTAATATTATCATTTAATTCTTTGTTTTTCAATTATATAATTTATATATCGGTATTGTGTATATCGATATATCCTTACCGAATCGTGTTTTCGGGAGGTCTAACCTATATATTTTCTTTTTGAATTGCAAAGCTCGGTTATGAACGCTCTGTCTGTATCACTGAGCTTATAGTCGTTTCTGTATATGAGAACATCTTTATAAACTCTCGTATTGTCGTTCGATGATTTTTGGACAAGTCCGTACCTTGACAGCAATTCCGACGGTATCGGAGAGACCCACATAAAAGTATCGGTATTTTCACTCAGAAGTTCAAACTGACTTGCTCTTTCGAAAACAAAAATTTTGTTCTTGGGATTATCCTGAGACTCTTCTTTAAGGACTGCAGAAAACGGCAAAGACGGAACATACGGGTCTCCGTGTGCTATTTCTGTGTAATTTTCAAGGTCCTTATAGCTTATACTTTCCTTATTTGCAAGCGGATGATCCTTGCTCATTATAAGTCTATATTTAAATTCGGTGACAAGTTCATAAGAAAGTCCCTTTTCTTCAAGCATATCTTTAAAATAGCGGTCATAATTTTGGAAATACCGTATAATACCGAGAGTATAATCCGATTGCAATATATTCTTAACCGCACGCATTGCGTTGGTTTCCTTGTAAAAGAACTCATATGAATAATCTTTATCCACTGTTTTGGTAAATTTTGCAAATGCCTCTGCGATATAGCTTGCTCTCGGAACCGAAATCGAAAATCTGTGTTTTGCCGTTTTACCGGATTTATATATTGCTTCAACCGAGTCTATCTGCTTTAATATACTTACCGCATAATTTAAAAATTCTTCGCCCTCGGGAGTCGGTACCATACCCTTTGCCGAACGTTTGAATATCGTTATATCCAGTTCTTTTTCAAGCTCTTTTACGGCTCTGCTCAAATTCGGCTGACCTATATAAAGGTTTTGCGCCGCTTTATTTATAGATCCTGTTTTCGCAACCTCAACGGCATATTTAAGATGCAAAATATTCATATTTTCTCTCCCACAGTGTTTTTATCAAGGGTTTTAAGGTCGTAAGGCGTAGACTGGTAAACAAAATAATTCAGCCAATTTATAAACAAAAGGCTTCCGTGTGCTCTCCATTTGTCAACCGGCTTATTAAACGGATCATCACAAGGATAATAGTTTTCGGGAATTGCCGTATCAAGACCGGCGGCCTTATCTCTTCTGTATTCGCAGTCTAATGTATCGGCATCATACTCAAAATGCCCCATAACAAATATTTGTCTGCCGCCCTTTTTCGCAATTATATTAACTCCGGCTTTTTCGGAAGAAGCTAAAATCTGCAGTTCGGGAATATTTTTTATATCCTCGGCTTTAACCGCAGTATATCTTGAATGAGGGGCGTAAAACACATCGTCAAACCCACGCATAAGCATTGCTTTCGGTTTATCGACTTTATGCTCAAACACGCCGAAGAGCTTTTTGTCAAGCTTTTGCTTTTTTATTCCGTAGTGATAGTAAAGTCCTGCCTGAGCACCCCAGCATATATGCATCGTGCTGTGGACATTATTTTTGCTCCACTCCATAATCCCGCAAAGCTCATCCCAATAATCAACTTCCTCAAATTCAAGTTGTTCTACCGGCGCTCCCGTTATTATCATACCGTCAAATTTATCGTCTTTTACATCTTCAAAGGTATTATAGAAAGAGGCAAGGTGGCTTTCGGAAGTATTCTGAGATGTATGAGTCTTAACTCTTATCAGGGTGAGTTCTATCTGAAGCGGTGTGTTGCCGAGTATTCTTGATATTTGCGTCTCGGTTTCTATTTTTTTCGGCATAAGATTTAAAAGCAGTATTTTAAGCGGTCTTATATCCTGAGTTATAGCCCTCTTTTCAGTCATAACAAAGATATTTTCACCCGCCAGCGTCTTTACCGCAGGCAAATCATTCGGTATTTTAATAGGCATTAAATTTATCTCCTAACAAAAACTCAGGGCGTTTGTTATATCATTTATGAGGTCGTCGGCATCCTCTATTCCTACAGAAAGCCTTATAAGATCGGCAGGAACGCCTGCCAAAGCAAGCTCTTCATCGTTCATCTGCCTGTGAGTTGTTGTTGCGGGATGCAAACAACATGATTTAACGTCGGCAACGTGAGTTTCGATTTGAATAAGATTTAAACTTTCCATAAATTTTGAAGCTGCCGACCTGCCGCCCTTTACGCCGAAGCTTATAACGCCGCAGGTCCCGTTGCTCATATATTTCTTTGCAAGCAAATAATCAGTCGAACTTTCAAGAGACGGATAATTAACCCAGCTTATTCTCTCGTCGGCCTCTAAAAACCGAGCTATTTTTTCCGCATTTTCGCAGTGGCGCTGCATTCTTATATGAAGGCTCTCAAGGCCTAAATTAAGCATATATGCACTCATAGGCGAAGGCGTAACACCGAGATCACGCATAAGCTGAACGGTAGCCTTTGTTATATACGCCCCTTCAACGCCGAATCTTTCGGTATAAACAACGCCGTGATAACTTTCATCGGGTGTACAAAGACCCGCAAACTTCTCTGGGTATCCTGTCCAATCGAATTTTCCCGAGTCAACTATTGCGCCGCCTACCGCACTTCCGTGTCCGTCCATATATTTTGTTGTTGAATGGGTTACAATATCGGCACCCCACTCAAACGGCCTGCAATTTACAGGGGTTGGAAATGTGTTGTCTATTATAAGCGGAACCCCGTGATTATGTGCGGCATTTGCAAATTTCTCTATATCAAGCACTCTGAGCGCCGGATTTGCGATAGATTCGCCGAAAACAGCCTTTGTTTCGGGGCAAAACGCAGCGTCAAGCTCATCGTCGCTGCAATCGGGAGCAACAAATGTCACATTTATTCCCATTCTTTTCATAGTAACCGCCATAAGGTTATAAGTTCCGCCGTAAATCGCAGAAGAAGAAACTATATGATCCCCCGATGAACAGATGTTGAAAAGGGCCAAAAAGTTAGCTGCCATTCCCGAAGAAGTAAGCATTGCGGCAGTTCCGCCCTCAAGCTCGCATATCTTTGCGGCAACTGCATCGGCAGTGGGATTTTGCAGCCTTGAATAAAAATATCCGGAAGCCTCAAGATCAAATAATTTACCCATTTGTTCGCCCGTGTCATATTTAAAAGTAGTGCTTTGAATTATCGGCACCTGCCTCGGTTCTCCGCTTTTCGGTCTGTAACCGCCCTGAACGCACTTGGTAGCTATATTTTTCATAAACATCACCCGTAACATAATAGTAGTATTTTTATTATACTTTACCACAATTACAAGGTTATGTCAAATAATACATAACCCTGTATAAACAAGAAATCGGACGGCGAAAAAATCTCGCCGTCCTTAAAAAACACAAACCCCCACCATTTGGGGCCGGTGGGGGTCGTCTAATTAAGACGGTGGCTGTAAACAGCACAGGCAAAATCCACTAAACCCTACACCTATCTTAATTATATATTTCAAGTTCGAGCCAATAGGAAAACCCGAATCTTGAAAGCAAAATAATTATATCTGGGTACAGATAAACTCGGCTTCTCCGAACATCGTTGCATTAACGCCTGCCGGAATGAGAATACTGTCCCCCTTTTTAATCTTCCTCTTTTTTGCCGAGGAATACATTTCGGCCTTACCTTCGGCCACAAAAACAAAAACAAATGAGAATTTATTATATATATCGGTTTCACCGTTCAACAGGATTTTATAAACGGTGAAATGATTATCGCTGTAAAGCTCAACTGTCCCGGTGTCTGCAAAAGCAGGTGCTATCACGGGATTCTGTGATTTTCGAAGTGAAATATATGAGAGCATTTCACTTTCAAAAAATTCTTCTCTCGGTGTATAAAACCCTTTTACCGCATCGGCAACACAGAAAGAATTTTCACAATTTCTTCTAATCTCCAGAACAGACATCCCGGAGCCTATTGCACAGGGAACGTTTGCGGGTATAAACACCGAATCGCCTTTTTTTAAACTTATACGATTCAAACCTCCGTCAAATGCGGGTCCTCGCAGCCTGTTTTCAAGCTCTCCCGGAGATAAATTGCGGTTGAAACCGCAAACCGCTTCCGAATTCCCGTCGGCAGAAAGTACATACCACAGTCTGTCACCGGGGCAGCAACCGCCTGCCTGTTTTAAAAGAAGTTTTCCCGGAAGAACGGTAAGCGGCGTCTCCGACTCAGCGGTGTAAAGCCTTACACTCAACGGAAAATAAATATGCTTTGTAGCTCTTGCGCCGAGGAGTTTTCGATTTTCAAGAGCAAAAACATCCGTAAGCTTTTTTCCTTTGTAAGTTCCGTCCTTTACGGTGCTTATAAACCTTTCGGAAGAAGAAAGGAGAATTGTTTCCGCCGCAAGCTCACCGCATTTTAAGCCACACTTAAGAGCAAGCTCGCCGGAACCCCACGGTCTCTCCTCCGTGACCGGTTTAAGAAACAGCGGATACAATACTATCCCTCCATTTTAAAACTTTTCTCCGCCGATGAAAACAGCTTTGATATTAAGTTCGCCGTCCGTTATAAGTAAATCTGCATCATATCCCTTTTCTATTTTTCCTTTTTTAATGCCGAGCATCTCGGCGGGGGTAAGCGTTGCGCATTTTACCGCATCATCAAACGGTATACCGAACTCAATTGCCTTTTTAACACAGTCTGTAAGAGTAGCACAGCTTCCCGCTATAGTACCGTCGGCAAGGCGAGCGGCATTGTCTTTCAATATAACTTTAAGTCCCCCGGATTCGTATTCGCCGTCCGGCAGCCCTGCGCAACGGATACTGTCGCTTATCAAAACAAGTCTGTCGGCACCGAACATCCTGTAAAGTGCAAGAACAGCTTGTTTTGAAACGTGAAAACCGTCGCATATAAGCTGAGCATATATTTGTTTTTCCACTGCCGCTCCTATAGGACCCGGACTGCGATGAAGAAGAGGCGGCATTGCGTTGAAGGTATGAGTAAGGCATTTTGCGCCGTTATCTATCGCCCTCAGCGCCGTGTCGCAATCACAGTCGGTATGTCCGATCGAGACGACACACCTATCCGAAACGGCTTTTATAAATTCCATACTCCCTTTAAGTTCCGGTGCGAGAGTTATCATTCTCACATTCTTGAAGCCCGAGAACTCCAAAACAGACGGGTTTTTTATATAAAGCTCGTTCTGAGCGCCTTTTTTGCTTTTTGATATATACGGTCCTTCAAGATGAAAACCTAAGATTTCGGCTCCCCTGTAGTCCGTTCTTGCCTCTGTGACTTTCTTAAGAGAATCGTTATCCATAGTCATAGTAGTCGGCAAAAAGGATGTGATTCCGTTCTCAGCATAGAATTCGCACATCTTCTTAAAATCGGCATCCATAGTGTCAAGCCCTATGCAGCCGTGAGTGTGAACATCTATTAGCCCCGGTATAACCGTATTACCGCCGGCATCAAACCCTTTTGCGGTTTTTTTCTCGGTGATTTCGGTTATAACTCCGTTCTGCGCTATTATGTTGACGATTTTACCGTTAAGTTTTGCGTTATTTATTATCATTGCCCAAACCTCAAAAGATTTGCCGCTCCTATAATTCCCGCATCGTTATTAAGAACAGCCGCTCTGATTTCAGTCTGACAGTTAACGGGATGATTAAGTCTTATATGTTCTCTTATCGGACCGAGAAGAGTTTCCCCTTCTTTTGAAATACCGCCCGAAATACAAATCACCGACGGACCGAATGTGTTTATCAGATTCACTATACCTATCGCCACCCAATCGGCATAAGTATCAACAACCTCTGCTGCGGCTTCGTCACCGAGCCTTAGAGCGTCAAACGCCGTTTTACCGTTTACGTTATCGAGACTTCCGCCTGCTGCCTGCCACATTTTGCTGTCTTTATTTTTAAGCATCGAATGGATAGTCTGCTCTATTAAAGCGCTCACGGAAGCATACGCTTCAAAGCAGCCTCTTCTGCCGCAGGCACACTTTTCACCGTGGGCATTTATCACCATATGCCCGAGCTCGCCGCCGGAAAATTTATGACCGCAGTAAAGCTTGCCGTCAATAATTATACCGCCGCCGATACCCGTTCCGAGGGTAACCGCAATAAGACTGTTTTCCTCTTCGCTTACTCCGCTTGCAATGTATTCCCCGAGAGCTGCGGCGTTAGCGTCGTTTTCAAGATATACGGGTTTTTCCAGAGCTTCGCTTACAGCTTTGGAAAGTGGGAATTCTCTAAACTTCAAATTGCTTGCCGATATTACCACGCCGTTCTTATTATCGACAGCGCCGGGTGAACCTATTCCTACATATTCTATATCATCAAGCGTTTTATCGGAATTAGAAAGAGCAAGCTCTATAGCCTTAATTATTCTTTGACAGATTTCCTCATTTGTTGCGGGAAGACCCGTTTTTACAGATGCTTTTCCCAGTATCTTGAGCGGGGCTTCGACAACTCCGACGGCAATGTTCGTTCCGCCGAGATCTACACCTATTGTGCACATATAAATACTACTCCTCGCTGTATATAACGGTTATATCCTTATGCAACTGAAGAATAGACGCCGGTATTCTCGGGGTTATAGGACCGAAAAACGCCCTGTTTACTATTTCTTCTTTATTTTTTCCGTTTGCAATAAGAAGTATCTTTTCAGCCTGCATTATTGATATCATTCCCATAGTTATTGCCTGTTTCGGAACATCTTCTATACTTTCAAAGAAACGGGAATTCGCTTCTATGGTGGACTCGTGAAGGTTTACAATATGAGTGTTTTTAACAAAATAATCATCCGGCTCGTTAAATCCTATATGACCGTCCGTCCCGATGCCGAGCAGTTGAAGGTCAATACCGCCGAGAGATTTTATTCTTTCGTCATACTTATGACATTCATCCTCAAGATTTTCGGCTGTTCCGCTCGGGACGAAAGTATTCTTAGAGTCTATATTTATATGACTGAAAAAATTCTTTTCCATAAAATAGCGATAACTTTGACTGTTATCTCCGTCTAACCCTACATACTCGTCAAGATTTATCGAAGTGACTCCCGAAAAATCTATATCGCCCTTATTATACCATTTTATAAGTTGTTCATATGTACCGAGCGGCGACGAACCCGTAGCAAGACCCAAAACACTGTCCGGCTTAATTATAACCTGAGCGGAAATTATATTTGCTGCCTGACGGCTCAAATGTTTATATGAATCAAGTTTTATAAATCTCATAACAAGCTACTCCGACACTTTTTTTACCTTGAAATATTTTATCATATCACACCGTTATTTTCTTTAACTATTTTGCCTATTGTTATAAATATTTTGACTTGATTATTCTTTGACATTGTGGTATCATATTGAAGAACAAGGTCTATTGTCAAAATAATTATATAAACTATAACTATTTTGACTTTTCCCGAAAAGGAGGCAACCCATTTGAAACTTGATATATATAAGGAGATCACTCCTGTATTTTTTAACGACAGCTCGGTAAAAGTTATATCGTTTAAAACCGAGCCTCTTGAGGACTGTTTTCCGCTTCACTGGCACGAACGGATCGAGTTTCTTTATATTTTAAAGGGAAGCATAAAGGTTATGATAAACGAAACCTGGGAAGAATTTTTCCCCGGCGATATAGCAATAATATGTCCGAGACAGCTGCATCAGGGAATAACGGGTGAAAACGGCGCAGATTACTTTTGCATTATGTTCGAGCCTGCTATTTTAAAGAACGGAACGCCCTCGTCCGATAAATACATAACTCCGATCATAAACAATCAAATCCTGTTTAATAACCGCACGAGGGACGCCGAAATATCCGATATACTTTTGCGAATTCTTAACACAAGCTCACAAAAAGCCATTGCCGGTTCAATAAGAATGCAGGGCCTCGTTTATATGCTTATAGGGCTTTTATACCGCAATCTTAGGGTTATGAAAAAACAGGAACAGGCAAACGACGATAAATTCGACGCTATAATAGCTTATGTTAACGAAAATTTTGTGAATATAGTAAATACAAAAACATTAAGCGAAGAATTCGGATACGATGAAAGCTATTTTTGCAGAAGATTTAAAAATGTCACCGGCCTTTCGGTTATGAAATACATAAAAATACTCCGTCTTGAGCAGGCGCAGCATATGCTCAAGGAAACAGCAGAAAATGTTCATCGAATAGCGTCCGCCTGCGGTTTCAGTGACCACTGTTATTTTACAAGAAGCTTTCACGAATACTATGGATACACTCCGAGTCAGTTCAGAGAAAAAGCTTTGAAAACAAAACAAAAAATGAATCCGGACTGAAAAGAACGGGTTCATTTTTTTATTGCCTGATATAGGGTGCCGTGATATAATAGTTTCAAACCGCCGCAAAGGCCCCGGTTATTTGATTTTATGATATGATATCATATCAATTAAGGAGAAAAATCCATATGAAAACATTCAAAAACATTCGTTACAGTGATATAGGACACGAACGGCAGGTGCTTGATTTGTATATTCCTGACGGCGGATCCGAATTTCCGGTTTTTGTATACTTCCACGGAGGCGGTCTTGAATCCGGTTCAAAGGATGAACTTTTATTTATTGAAGATATTGTAAACAGAAAAATAGCAGTTGCCTGCGCAAACTACAGGTTATACCCAACTGCAGTATTCCCCGATTTTATAAGAGACGCCGCAGCTGCAACAGCATATGTCCTGAAAAATATTTCAAAATACTTAAAGCCTTCATCTTTTTTTATAGGGGGAAGCTCTGCAGGCGGATATATAACACAAATGCTGTGTTTTGATAAAAAATATCTTGCCGCTTACGGCATAGATTCTGACAGCATATCAGGATATTTTATGGACGCAGGTCAACCGACTGCTCATTTTAACGTTTTAAGAGAACGGGGACTTGACACAAGGAAAATCATAGTTGATGAATCTGCTCCGCTCTATTTTATTGAGGAAGGCAGAAATTATGCCCCGATGCAAATAACGGTAAGTGATAATGATATGGAAAACCGTTATGAGCAGACAAATCTGCTTATAGAGACTCTCAGGCATTTTGGGTGTGATATGTCTAAAGTTATTTATAAATGTGTTGAAAACAGCACACACTGTTCATATCTTAACAGTAAGGAGCCTGACGGCACATATACATTTGCAAATATGGTAGTTTCTTTCATAGACAAATTCAGATAAAAAGACCGAGGCTGTAAAAACACAAAAATTTACAGCCTCGGTCTTTTATACACCGTACAAAGAAAATTTTATTTTCCGTTTTCGGCACGCTCATCGCCCATAAAGTACACCGCAACCGTTCCGGGACCGCAATGGGAAGCTATTATATTGCCTATCTCGTAAGTTTTAATTTTACCCTTAAGATTAGGCATAGCCGCAACAAGCGCTTTTTTCAGTTCGTAAGCTTCTTCGGGAGAATCGGAATGTGATATAAAGCATTTGCCGTTATAATTTTTACCGTTAACTGCGTGCTTTAAAACTTCATCAACGGTTGCATTTATCGCATTCTTTTTACCTCTGACCTTTGAGTATGCTATTATTTTACCCGAATAGTCAAGGTGCATAAGCGGGCATATTCCGAGTATGGAGGCAGCAGTAGCCGCAACCCCGGACACTCTGCCGGAACGCTTAAAATACTTAAGATCGGTCGAGAAGAACTGATGGTGAACAAAATGGGCATTATCGGTAACCCATTTTGCAATATCCTCCATTGACTTTCCGCTGTCTCTGAGGTCAGCGGCAGTGTCGGTTATAAGACCGTATCCGCTGCAGCTGCAGGTTGTATCTATAACCGTTATCTTTCTTTCGGGGAATTCGCCTTTCAGTTTTTCGACAGCCTTATAAGCATTGTCTACCGAAGGCGTCATACCCGAACCGAAAGCAAGATGCAGTACATCTCCCTTTTGAAGGAGGTCCTTAAAATAGTCATAATATTTGTATTCGTTGATCTGTGAAGTTTGGGGTAATGCACCGTTATGAAGTTTATTATAGAACTCCTTGAGTTCTTCCGAACTTCTGCACATACAGTCCTCATACTCCGCACCGTCAAGAATGTAAGTATAAAAAAGAACCGAAATATCTCTGCCCGTCACATAATCATAGGGAATATCGACCGTTGACTCACAAGATAAAATAAAATTGCTGTTCACTGTATTTCCTCCATTATCAAAGGCAAATTACGCTGCCGATATTATTTTTGCAGCAGCACTGCCGGATTTGCTGTCTGTCAAATTTAGCATTCCACGAACTATTTTATTTATTGTACCTTATAAGTTCAACCTACCGAAGCGCAATTTCAGTCTACAGAGAAAAAATCCGACAGTAGAGCATTTTGTTCACTCTACTGTCGGTAGAAACGCCGTTATTTCTCGGTTGACGGGTATATTCCGTTGCTGTCCACCGCAAAAGTAATATCACCGTTTAAATCTGTTCGGTAAAATTCGATCCGTTTTTCTTCAAGTCTTGCAATCGTTGCCTCACCCGGATGTGAATAAATATTTCCGAGTCCGCAGGAAATCGAAGCATATTCGGGAGAGCAGGCAGCAAGAAAATCTTCGGTTGAAGAGGTGTTGCTTCCGTGATGCCCGACTTTCAGAACGTTGCATTTAATATTGAGTTTTTGGGAAAGCAGTCTCTTCTCGGCAGCCTTGCCTGCATCGCCTGTGAAAAGGAATTTCTTTCCGTGAATTTCAGCCATAGCAAAAACCGAGCGATCATTTTCGTCCGATTCATCACCGAAATATCCGAGAACGGTAAGCTCGCAGTCTCCGAATTTTATTACCATTCCCTGCTTTGCTATGTAAAGTTCGCCGTCCTCCGCAAGGACGGTTTTCTTTGCGTTTACGGCGCCGCTTAGCATACTGTCGCTTTTCGACGGATCGGGATATATAAGATTTGAAACATTAAATCTTGAAGTGACGGCGTCAATACCTCCGGCGTGATCGTTGTGAAAGTGCGAAAGCATAATCGTATTTATATCGGTAATACCGTATTTTTTAAGTTTTGCACAGAGCTCGTCGGCTCCCTCGGGTGTTCCGGTATCGATAAGCATAGATACGCCGTTACTTGTGATTAAAGCGCAGTCGCCCTGTCCGACATCAAGAAACCTTACATAATCATCACATTTTCCGACCTGAACCGGATTATCGGAAGTTGTTTTTTCATTATGCAGTTTATCGGAATTTACAGTTAAAAGCAGGGCAATTAAAACAAACAGTAATGCGATGATCGCAGTTGAGAGTGTCCGTTTTGAATGAGCCCTTTTAATTGACATTTATTATTCTCCCCTGGCTTCCTTTTCTAAAAGCTGATCCTTTGTAATCAGGACCTTTCTCGGCTTAGATCCTTCGTAAGGACCGACAACACCCCTCTGTTCCATTTCGTCGACTATCCTTGCGGCTCTTGCATATCCGAGCTTCAGTTTCCGCTGCAAAAGCGATGTCGATGCCATTCCCTGCTCTACTACCACCTTTATCGCTTCATCAAGCATAGGATCGTCGTCCGGAGCGTCTTCTTCAAGACCCGTACGCTTTTGTTCTTCTATGGCGGCTTTGCGTTCTATTTCAACCATAATATCATCATCATAATCCGCATTGCCGCTCTTTTTAACAAACTCAACTACCTTTTCAACCTCTTCGTCGCTGACAAAACAACCTTGAAGTCTCTTAGGTTTTGCCGAACCGACAGGGCTGAACAGCATATCTCCCCTTCCGAGAAGCTTTTCGGCGCCGCTTGAATCGAGTATCGTTCGACTGTCTATCTGCGATGAAACCGCAAAGGCTATACGGGTGGGAATGTTTGCTTTAATAACACCGGTCACGACATTTACAGACGGTCTCTGTGTTGCTATAAGCAGGTGTATACCCGCAGCTCTCGCTTTTGCTGCAATTCGGTTTATTGAATCTTCAACCTCTCTCGGTGCTGTCATCATAAGGTCGGCAAGCTCATCTATTATAATAACGATATGAGGCATTTTTTTAACCTCGGGCTCGTTCTTCAAGGTATCTACAAGTTTGTTATATCCGGCTATATCACGAACGCATCTGTCGGCAAACATCTGATAACGCTTTTCCATCTCACTGACCGCCCAACCGAGTGCGCCTGCAGCCTTTCTCGGTTCTGTTACAACCGGAATAAGAAGGTGCGGTATACCGTTATATACGCCCAGTTCGACAACCTTCGGGTCTATCATAAGAAGTTTAACATCCTCAGGAGTTGCCTTATAGAGAATACTCATTATAAACGAATTTATGCAAACCGATTTGCCCGAACCGGTTGCACCTGCAATAAGACCGTGCGGCATCTTTGCAATATCCGTTACCACTACGTTGCCGCCTATATCCTTACCCATAGCAACCGTAAGTTTGCTCTTTGACGCATTAAACGCAGGTGACTCAATAATTTCTCTTATAGAGACAACCGAACTTGTTTTATTGGGGACCTCTATTCCGACAGCCGCTTTGTTCGGTATCGGCGCTTCGATACGCACACCGGCAGCCGCAAGGCTGAGAGCAATATCATCGGCAAGACCCGTAATTTTACTTATTTTAACGCCGGCACAGGGTTGGAGTTCATACCTCGTAACCGTAGGTCCTCTGCTTATATCGACAATTCTCGTTTCAACGCCGAAACTTTTAAGTGTCGCCACAAGACGCTCGGCAGTATTATCAAGCTCAGCTGCGAGAGCCTTTGCGTTGGAATGAGGATTTTGATTAAGGAGATCAATAGGCGGAAATTTATATTTAAAATCGCTCCCCTGCAAAGCTATTGCTTCGGCAACAACTTCTTTTTCTTTATCAAAATCAACCTCGATTTTTTCTGCGTTCTCATTGTTCTCTATGTGCTCGGGTTCACTCTCCGCTTTTGCCGCCTCAATGGCATTATCAATATCGGATTGTTTTTCCCCGGGGGGTTCGGAAATCTCCGTTTTATCTTCCGTAACCTTATCGTAATAGGTGTCGACTACCTTTTTTTGCATCTCATCCGGTGTAAGTTCCTTTTTCTTGCGTTTCTCGGGGATATCATCGACCGGAATATCGGGATTAAAGCCCTTAACGACCTTTATCTTAGGCTTTTTCCCGTTGTTATCCTCTTCGGGCAAAGGAGAAGGTTCTTCCCTATCATTTCTTAATTTATACGCATTTTCCGCTTGTTCGGAAACGGCCTTGACCGGTTTTGCGACCGCTTTAAAGAATGAAACGAGAGTGGTTCCCGTTATAATCATAACAAAAACAAAAATAAGGATAATGAGCGTTATTGCAGCAGGAGTTTTTCCGAATGCCGCTCCTAACGGATGACTCAACAAAGCTCCGAAAACTCCGCCGCCTTTTACAGCCTCAGCAACCTTATCTCCGGCAGACCACACTGTCTTTATATGCTCGGTGAAAGTGAGTGTATCGGTAAAAATTGCAAACTCGTCAATAACCGCACCTATAAGCCAGACGAGCACTCCCGTTTCGGTAATCTTTGCCGAAACCGAAGAGGAATCCCTATCAAGCGCTATTATTACCGCAACTATGCCGAGCAAGGGCGGATATATAAATGCCGTAACACCGAATGTGCTGAACATAAAACAGTGCATAACGGTCCAAACATTTTTTCCCGGAATAAGCACTATGCACATAAGGAAAACAGCCGCCGCAAACAATATTACAGCGCACAGCTGACGGTTAACCGTGTTTTTGTTTGTTGCGGGCGCCGTTGCCTTTTTCTTTTTCTTTGCTGCCATAAAATAACCTCTTTAATTATGTATACAATATTATTATACCTTCAAGCAGGTTTATTTTCAAGCATAAAATCGGCAGCAACAAATTTACCTCAATTTTAAAGTTAATGTTATTGTGTCAAATAGCTCGACACCGCATATACTGTCTGCCCGTTATATTCAAGCTTAGACCAACCGTTTTCGCTGATGCCTGTGCGGGTTATATATTGACCGTTTTTAAGCGTATAAACTATCTTAGAGTCTGTTACAGAAGGTAATGTTCTTAAATTTGTTTCGGTTTTGGCGGTGATCTGTTCATTAACCGCTCGAAATTCGGTCTTTATGCCATCATCAACATGAGGCTTATATGAAAGATCGGTTGTAAGATAGCTTGTTACGGCGTAAACCGTCTTGCCTTCATAAACAAGGCGTGACCAACCCTTATCACTGAGCGCCGTACGCTGCAAAACTGTTCCGTTTTTAAGTACACCTGCAATCTCCCCCGAAGTTGTCGGCGAAAATCTTAAATTCACTTCCTGTTTTGCGGTTACTTTATCATCTTTAGCGGTAAACGTGTTTCCGTCGATAATATCAGGTTTTTGCTCTTCTCTTGTGCTCAAATCTGTTGTGAGATAACTCGTTATAGCGTAAACCGTCTTTCCCTCATAAGCAAGGCGTGACCAACCGTTTTTACCTACTCCTGTTCTTTTGGCGACAGTCCCGTTCTTTAAAACCGCAACAACATCAAAATTAGCGCCGGCGCCCGAACGCAGGTTTACCTCGATTTTTGCCGTTACATTTTCATCGACATCGGTATATAAAAGCTCACTTTGAGTTTTCGGAGGTTTTGCGGCTGTGATTTTTACCGTATCGTCCTTAGGTGTCTGTAATTTCTTTTCAAAATATGATACTACCATATCACAATTACCCTCAACACCCGGAAGAACGCCTTTATTGGTATATTGCCACATATCATATTTGCCGTTATAATCGGGTTTTGGGCTTTGCGGATACGGCGGATTTTTATATTGCGCTATCCATATTTTATATTTTTTCTCAATTTCTGTTATGTTAAAGGCAGTATTATCCTCAAGATCGGTCTTAGAACCGTAAAACATACCGTCGTAACCGGATTTTTTTACAGTGTCTAAAAAGGCGGCAGCATTTTGTGTCCGTTGCTCTGCAGTCAGATTATACATACGACTGTCACTGTTCCTGAACCCCTCACAGTCATAAACCACAGGATAAGATATTTGATAACCTTTTATTTCCGAAACGGTCCACTGTGCTTCCTCTGTGGCTTCGTTTTGATTTACTGCCGTAGAGAAAAAATATACGCCTACAAGAACACCTGCCTTTTGAGCCTGCTGTATATTATAGTCGGCATTACTATCTCTGTAAAGTCTTCCGTTTTCAGCACGATATCCTATACGGATTATTGCAAAATCTATCCCTGCATTTTTAACCTTTTGCCAATCTATTTTGCCCTGCCATTTTGAAACATCAATGCCGTTTTGCAATCCTTCCTTATTTTCAATTGCGGCAAAATCCACCTTTGCGCCATCATCAGTCTGAGAATTTTCAATATTCTCCGGATCCTTTGTATCATCACCGTCAGCAATACTGAATTCAATATTAACAGGTTCTTTTTTTGATTTTTCACTGCAGCCGACTGTTAACAGCAATACTAAAACAGATAACAGCGCCGTAATTCTTTTAAAATGGGAATTCATAAGTCTATTTTCCTTTTCACTCTATATTTTCGTCATACATTTTAAAACTGACAGCAGACCCAACAACAGTCAACAAAAACCTTCTGATATGTAAAACGAAAACAATTTATATTTAGATTACAAAAACTTAAATTTAAACACAAAGCCAAGTGCCAAATACATATAGGACGGCTTTACCGCTCGCCGCAAAAAAGTGCCGACGGTTTGAGGTTATTATAACATATTCTTCGCATTCTGACAATTCCGATAAATTTGCTCTTTTATTTTTAAAATCGGCGGCTCCCGATTTTATTCGGGATTGCCGCCTTCTATCATTTTATAAAGACTTTCTATAACATCGTTAAGACTTCCGAGCGAATCGATAAGTCCTTCGCTTACCGCCTTTTCTCCGCTTAAAACCGAACCGACATCGGTCACCATTTCACCGGTGTTCATCATAAGCTCGGTAAATCTCTCTTCGCTGATTTTTGAGTTTTTGGATACGAATTCGGTTATTCTTTGCTGCATTCGAGCAAAATGATTCATAGTTTGAGGAACCCCTATAACAAGGCCTGTCATTCTCACGGGATGCACCGTCATAGTTGCGGATGGCGCTATAAAGGATTTTTTACCCGCAACGGCAAGCGGAACGCCTATTGAATGTCCGCCGCCGAGAACATAGGTCACCGTAGGTTTTTTCATTCCGGATATAAGTTCCGCTATCGCAAGACCTGCCTCAACATCACCGCCTACGGTATTTAAAATTATGAGCAAGCCTTCTATATCGGGGTCCTGTTCGATTGCGACAAGCTGCGGTATGACGTGTTCGTATTTGGTGGTTTTACTCTGTTCGGGCAAAGTGTTATGACCTTCTATCTCCCCTATAACCGTAAGGCAAAAAATATGGTGCTTGCCTTTAAAAGCTTTTGCCGCTCCCATTTTTTCTATAAGTTCAAGTTCTTCGTTTAACTCTTCTTTTGAATTTTCTTTATCAGACATACTATCCTTATCCTTTCTTTTCTGATAGTATGTGCATAAAATAAAGAGTTTATAGAGAAAATTCCGGATTTATTGCCTGAGATTGAAATTAAAAAGCACTTGACGGCAACAATATAACAAATTAAAATGAACCTGTGGTGATTAAAATGAGTAATATTAAAGATTTACATTCCGAGAAAATATATTTTCCTTCCGATCCTGAAATATCCGAAATGCAGGAAAAATGTCTTGAAAAGCTTTATGATTTTAACGCAACAAGACCGTCACAGGCAAAACTGCGTGCACAAATGCTTAAGGATATGTTTGCGGATATAGGAGAAAACTGCTGGATTGAACCGCCGCTGCACGCTAATTGGGCGGGGAAATTCGTACATTTCGGCGATAACATATATGCAAACTTCAATCTTACGCTTGTTGATGACACTCACATATATGTGGGAAGCAATACTATGTTCGGACCTAATGTAACCCTTGCAACCGCCGGTCATCCCGTTTTGCCAGAACTCAGAGAAAAACAATACCAGTTCAATATGCCGATCACCATAGGCAAAAACTGCTGGATAGGCGCAGGAGCAGTCATACTGCCGGGAATAACAATAGGCGATAATTCGGTTATCGGAGCGGGAAGCGTCGTAACAAAGGATATACCCGAAAATTCAGTTGCGGTGGGCAACCCCTGCAAAGTGCTCAGAAAAATCGACGAGCGAGACAAAGAATACTATTTTAAAGACAGAAAAATCAAAGGGAATATTATAGAGTAAATTTAAAGTCTCAAAACAACGGAATTCACTGAAATCATTATATAAAAGTTAATTGAGAATAAAAACATATAATACTTTTTATTTATTATGTAACGGGCGAAATGATTTCGCCCGTTATTTTTATGACGCTTTTTTCAATTCGTTTGTTTCGGCTGCCGTCTGTGCCTCTTTCAGCATATTTTCCGCAAAAATTCCGTAACCGGTTTTCGGGTCATCTATAAGAACGTGAGTTAAAGCGCCTATCAGCTTTCCGTTTTGAATTATGGGGGAACCGCTCATTCCCTGTACTATTCCGCCTGTCACCGACAGCAGTTCTGGGTCGGTTATTTTAACCGTAAGATTTTGTGTTGAAGAGCGATAGTTTGCCGTGCGTTTTTTTATTTCGCAGGAATAGAGTTTAGGTTTATTTCCGTCAACTGTGCAAAGAACCTGAGCTGCGCCGTCCTTAATTTCCTGTTTGAGAGCAATTTCCGTAAGAGTTGCCCCGTCCACATTGCCCTTTAATGTGCCGTAAACACCGCTTTCGCAATTCTTTTTTATATCCGATATAACGCTGTAACCGAATTTGCCCTTAAGCTCGCCGGGATTACCGTTTTCGCCTTTTGAGACACCTACTATTGACGCCTCGACAAGTTCTCCGCAATCAAGGATTAAAAGTTTTCCGGTATCGCTGTCGCATATTCCGTGTCCGAGACCGCAAACTATATTGTCGGCAGGGCTGTAAAATGTAAGCGTACCTATTCCGGCGGAACTGTCCCTCACCCATATTCCGGCGTGATATGCGCCGTCCTCATCGGACTTAACCGGTGTCAAAGTAAACTCAAGATTCTGCTTATCCCTTATTATCTCAAGCTTCATATCCGAACCGAGACTGCCTTGAACAAGCTCCGAAAGTTCCTCATTTCCGGATATTTTTTTACCGTTGACCGTTTTTATATAATCCCCGACCTTAAGTCCTGCTTTTTTTGCAGGATTTAAAGTTTTGCCGCCGCTTACAACGCCCGAAAGTTCAATAACAAGAACACCGTCGGTATATATTTTCATACCGAAAGGATTTCCGAGCACCGAAACATACATTTCATCCACTATCTCAACTTTGGCGGTTGAATAAGGTATTACCCCGAAAAGCTTTAAATCCACATCATATATCTCGCCGACATCTCCCTGCGTGCTTTGTGACATTTTAAGTCCGTTATATTCGGCTGTTACGGGAATATTGCTTGCTATTTCAAGCGGCTGACCCTTCGTCACTTTATATGAGTCCGATATCTGTCCGCTCACGGCAAAAAACGAGGCGAACACTCCTATACTGAGCACAAGACATATTGAAAATACCGTTTTTACGGCAATTCTTATTTTTTTCATTTCTTCACTTCCCTTTGTTATCTTTACCACGAATTTTAATTTTAAAACATAAAAAATAAAGATACATAAAGCAAAATCGCTTTATGTATCTTTAAATATTTAAATATAATAATTTTAAAAAATTTAAAAATTACTCACCGTCGGGAAAATCAAATGTGCCACCCGAAGAACTGCCCGAATCAGAACCTGAGTTTTTATCTTCCGCTCCCGACGAAGAAGCAAAAGGATCTGCCGTAGAATAGCTTGACTCGCCGATATTAGCCTTAAGCACAACATTATATACGGTAGAAACTCCCTTTTGCGAAAGAACGGTAAGCGTTATTTTATCCCCCGCTTTTGAAGATTCAATAATATCGAGAACAGTATCGTCACTTGTTATAAGCTCACCGTTGATATGGGTTATCATATCTCCTGCGACAACTTTACCCGAAATATCGCTGTCAGAGCTTACGGTGGCTATCAAAAGACCGGTACTCTCATAATTCATAAGATACTGCGTTACGGAATTCACTTCTGTATATGTTATTCCGAGCTTTGCCCTGTCAAGCACCTTGCCCGATTTTATTAACTGTTCAACCACTCTTTTAACAGTGTTTGAAGGTATCGCAAATCCGAAGGCTTCATAATCCTCTCCCACGAGCTTAGAAGTTGTAACGCCGATGACCTGACCGTACATATTGCAGAGTGCACCGCCCGAATTGCCGGGGTTTATGGCACTGTCCGTCTGAATCATACTTGCGGAATATCCGGAATTTGATTTAACCCTTCTTCCAGTGAGAGATACAACCCCGCTTGTTATTGACGATTTCCCCGTTGCATCGCTTGGACGGCCGATTGCCACAACATTTTCTCCGCAGACGATTTCACTCGGGTCACCGAACTGAGGAACTTCAAGCTCCGAAACATTTTTAATTTTCAAAACCGCAAGGTCGCTCACCTGATCGCCTGCGACATACTCGGCGTCGTACTCGCTGCCGTCATACATAAAGACTTTAAACATAGGCGACGGAACAGAGGCGTACATATGGTCATTTGATATTATATAGCCGTCCTTTGAATAAATGATGCCTGAGACATCGCTCATCTTTCCTGCTTTATTATAAACCCTTATTCCGACTATTGACTTGTTAAGTTTCTGATATACCTGTGCCGGTGTATATTCGTCTTCGTTTTTAGGCTTTGAAGCAAGGTTAAGCGACCGATAATCATTCGCTGCGGTTTTCTTTACACCGAAAACATAACCGACGGCACAAGCCCCCGTTAGTAATATTACAGCCGCCATAACAAGAGAAAAAATCTTTATTCCCTTCGACGTTCCGCCGCCCTTTTTATGCTTATAATCACCTGCAGGAGTAAATTCCACCTTATTAAGCGTTGAGGCAAAAGGGCCTGCAGTATTATCGGTTTCGGCAGCCGAATCGATCTGATCCGGTGTTTCTTCGCCGGACGGCGGATCATTCTGCTCGGTATCGTTTTCGCTGTCGCCGTTTAATGCGTCAATATCATTAAAATTGTTCATACATTCATCCTCCTATTTAGCAAGCGGCAAAATCACGGAAAACTCAGCATACTCATTTTCAACGCTTTTTACCGTTATTGTTCCGTTATGCTTTTTTACAATGGTCTTTACTATATACAGACCGAGCCCCGTGCTTTTCTTATTTGCCGAACGGGACTTATCGACCTTATAAAATCTTTCAAAGACATAAGGAAGTTCCGCCTTCGGTATTCCCTTACCCGTATTTTTTATGGTAAAGATAACATTTTTTGCATCGGCATCAAGCTTAAATGTAAGTTTTCCGCCGTTATCCGTAAACTTGATGGCGTTATCCACAAGATTATATATCACTCTGTGAATGAGATCTCTGTCGGCGTAAACAGTAGCGCTGCAAGCACTGTCAAGCCCCTCTATCTCAAGTTCCTTTTTTTCTATCCGTTGTTCCTGGCTTATAACTACATTTAAAAGCAAGTCTTTAAAATCAAACTTCTCGGGTCTTAACAAAAACTCATCGGATTCAAGTCTTGATAGGCTGAGCATTGATTCTACCATTCTTGAAAGGCGCTTAACTTCTTCCGAAACAATGCCGAGATAATACTTTTCTTTGCTCTCGTCAATCGTACCGTCTATTATGCCGTCAATAAATCCGCCTATCGTCGTCATAGGCGTCTTGAGTTCGTGAGAGACATCCGCAACGAAACTTTTTCGCATTCCTTCAAGCCTTGCAAGAGAATTTGTCATTTGGTTAAAAGAGACGGCAAGCTCGCCTATCTCATCGTCGCTTGTAACGGGAATCCTTCGTGAAAAATCTCCCTTTGCCATAGCTTTTGAAGCTTCCGACATCAGTTTAAGCGGTTTTGTAAGCCTATATGTTATAACATACAGTGCCGCAAACATAAGTGTTACAGGTAATATCGCAGATATAATGCATACTTTTGCGAGCCTTGCGAGTCCGGAATTCGGAGAAGACGTATTAAGAACGGCTACAACATATCCCGAAAGATTGTTTTCCCGATATACAACAGGATGCGCAACAACATATTTCCTTACAGGATACATTCCGAGGTCATCAACCCCACGGTATTTGTCATAAGAACCTATAAAATCCCCTTTTATCTGGGTACCCGTATGCTCACAGCGAAAATTGGTTTTCCACTCTTCGCAATAACAGATTCTAATTATTCCTGTTTTATCGGTTATATAATGGTCCGCTCCCGAAATCGAGGAAAGCATTTTTATAACCCCGTAAGCATCCGTAAAACTTTCGGTATCGTTAATATCAAGCGGTCTGCTCTCAAGTGCACTTACGGTTTGCCCGCAGGTACCGTCAAGCATATCGTATTTAGAGGCGGCATACTGATTTTTATACGCAACCGCCATTATCGCCATAATCACTGCAAGACAGAATATAACAAGCAAGCCGGTTGCGAAAAAATATTTTTTAAACAGCTTCTGCCTCATTTATTATTTTACCTCAAATTTATATCCTACGCCCCACACGGTTTTGAGCGTCCACTTATCGGAAACATTTTCAAGTTTTTCTCTCAGCCTTTTAACATGGACATCAACCGTCCTCGAATCTCCGTAATAATCAAAACCCCAAACCTCATCAAGAAGCTGATCTCTCGTATATACACGGTTCGGATTGCTTGCAAGATGATAAAGAAGCTCAAGTTCCTTAGGCGGAGTATCTATAGTTTTACCGTCAACCTCAAGCTCATAGTTGGTGAGATTTATGCGCAGCTTGTCAAATTTAACTTCCTTTATTTCATTCGACTTATCGGATTCTGTGCTCCTTCTGAGTACCGCTTTGACCCTCGCTATAACCTCTTTGGTATCAAACGGCTTGCTGACATAATCGTCTGCCCCGAGTTCAAGCCCGAGTATTTTATCGAATGTCTCGCCCTTTGCAGTGAGCATTATTATCGGAGTTGAACTTGTTTTTCTGATTTCTCTGCATACCTGCCAACCGTCAAGCTTAGGCAGCATTATGTCGAGAAGAATTAAATCGGGAGAAAAATCAGTCGCCTGTTTAATCGCCTGTTCACCGTCGTTTGCAACGCAGATATCAAAGCCGTCTTTTTCAAGATAAAGCCTTAAAAGCTCACATATATTGAGGTCATCATCAACTATCAGTATTTTAGGTTTAGCCATCCTCTTCACTCCTTAAACAAAAGTACATAGCACAATACTTATTTTATACTTTATCACATAAATTTACAAGATGTATTAAAAAAATGTAAACTTTAAATTGGGCAACGCTCCGGTAATGTTATCGAGGAGCAGGGCTTGCGACTGATTGCAAGCCACGCAAAGGAGCGTTAACTCCTCAGGATTTCATATGGGAGATTACACTCCGCATCAAGCTCTGAAGCGAAAGCCGCCTTTAAAGGTGTGACATCTGCGTCAGGTTATAAAAAAAGTGTTGCATTTGATAGGTCGGTTTGTCTCTGCCAAATGTAACACAAGACCGCTGTTTAGTGAAAAACAGCGGTCCTTTCTTCGGTCAATATTATTCTTCGTTTGCCGCTTCGGCTTCTTTCATCTTTGCGAAACACTCGCTGCAATAAACCGGGCGGTCGTCACGAGGTATAAACGGAACTCTCGCCACACCTCCGCAAGCGCTACAGGTTGCTTCGTGCATTTCACGGGGGGCTCTACCGGCGTTTTTACGCTTATCACGGCATGCCTTACAACGCTGCGGCTCGTTTACAAATCCTTTTGACTCGTAAAATTCCTGTTCTCTTGCAGAGAATACGAATTCCTCACCGCAGTCTTTGCAAACTAAAGTCTTGTCTTCAAACATCTTAAAGTACCTCTCTTGAGTTGATTTTATTAGCCCCGGACGGAATCGCACCGCCATCTTTTTTCAACGCTCTGCTTTTTTAAGCTACATGGGCATATATAAAGGTGAAAATCACCTGTTTTACTGTTTTTTGAGTTTAGCTCTGATCCGTCTCAGCGAATTATCGACCGACTTTACCGAAACGCCGAGTTCCTCTGCTATATCAGCATAAGGTTTACCCGAAAGAAATTCGGATAATACACGGCATTCCATATCCGAAAGTGAGGAAAAAACATTCCTTTTAAAGCTTTCATAACTTTCTTTTCCGATATATATTTCCTCGGGACTGTCTTCACCGTAAACGTCCGCTTCTTCAAGAGGAGCTATGAGCCTGCTCGGTATCCGTTTCCCCGCCGCTGCAGATTTCGACATTGCCGATATTGCCCTTGATATGCAAAGCGGCGCAAAGGTTGAAAACTTTGCTTTTGAGGAATCATAAGATTTAACTGCGGTAAATACCGCAAGGACTCCCTCCGCTATCATATCCTCTACATCGCAACCGCTTGCTTTAAATCCGTCGGCAGTCTTAATTATGTAAGGCATATACCTGTCTATCAAAGGCTGAAGGTTTTCATAATTGCCCGACGAAATTCCCTTTATAAGCTCATCATCCGACATTCTTTTGCTTTCTTCAACAAAATTATTGCTCATCTTAACCTTCTAATAGTTATCTTTCACAATTATTATTGTTATTTTACATCATAAAAGATTAAATGTCAAGGAAAAATGTGAAAATCGTGAATTGTAACAAAAGCGGACCCCGATATTTATATAATTATCATTGACAATCGGGTAAAATAGTTATAATATTATTGTATTGAATATTGAAGAACTTAAGTTACCGGAGGTTAATTATGGTTAAAGAGAAATACGAATTGTGGCTTCAAAAAGCCGTTGGTGACCCGGATCTTATAGATGAGCTTAAATCTATAGAGAATAACGATGAACTTATAAACGATGCGTTTTATACCGATCTTCAGTTCGGAACCGCAGGTCTAAGAGGCATTATAGGCGCCGGAACAAACCGTATGAACATATACACCGTCGGGAAAGCGTCCCAAGGTCTTGCGGCATATGTAAATTCCGTAACGGAGCACGGAAGTATTGCCATAGCGTACGACAGCAGAATAAAGTCAACCGAATTTGCAAAAACGGCTGCCGGAGTTTTTGCGGCAAACGGAATAAAGGTTTATATCTACCGAGAGCTTATGCCCACCCCTATGCTTTCGTATGCCGTAAGAAATCTTAAGTGCGACGCAGGTATAGTTATAACCGCTTCTCACAATCCTGCCAAATATAACGGATATAAGGCTTACGGTCCCGACGGTTGCCAATTAGGACCCGATGCCGCAGATTATGTTCTTTCGATAATGAACAGCGTTGATATTTTCGAAGGCGTGAAATCGATGCCTTTTGAGGACGGTATTAAGTCGGGAGCTATAGAATATATAGGCGACGACGTTATAGAAAGCTACCTTGACGAAGTTGAGAAAAGAAGAGTATCTACCGATATTGATCTTTCCGAACTTAAAGTTATATACACCCCTTTAAACGGAACGGGAAACAAGCCGGTCCGCAGTATATTAAAACGCATAGGCGTTAAAAATGTAACAGTCGTGCCCGAGCAGGAAATGCCGGATGGCAACTTTACCACAGCACCCTATCCGAACCCCGAAATAAGACAGGCTTTTGAGTGTGCGCTCAAGCTTGCAGATAATGTTAACCCCGATCTTATTCTGGCAACCGACCCCGATGCCGACAGAGTGGGAATTGCAATAAAGGTCGATGATAATTACAGACTGTTTTCAGGCAACGAAGTGGGAGTTTTGCTGCTTAATTATATACTTTCACGCCGAAAAGCAAACGGCACTCTCCCTGAAAAGCCCTTTGCGGTCAAAACCATAGTTACAACCGAGCTTGTGTGCAGAATAGCAGAGAAATACGGTTGCGAGCTTGCAAATGTTCTCACAGGTTTCAAATTTATAGGCGGAGAGATCTTAAAACTTGAAGAAAAAGGCGAAGAAGACAGATTCGTATTCGGATTTGAGGAAAGCTACGGGTATCTTGCAGGCGGCTATGTAAGAGACAAGGACGCAGTTGTGGCTTCTATGCTTATCTGTGAAATGACGGCTTATTATAAATCGCTCGGCAAGAGCCTTTTTAATGTTCTCGGCGATATATACAAAGAATACGGCTATTATCTGTGCACTCAGAAAAGCTTTACCTGCGAAGGTCAGAGCGGAATGCAGAAGATAGCAGACACTATGGACAGATTGAGAAACGAGCCCATAACGGAGATCTGCGGTTCAAAGGTCGCCGTTTTCAAGGACTTTGAGAAATCGGTCTCTAAAGATATCAAGACCGGTAAAACCGAAACCATAGACCTTCCTTCCTCAAATGTTCTCGGCTACTATTTAGCGGACTCAAGTTCGTTTATAGTGCGTCCTTCGGGCACAGAGCCTAAAATTAAGATTTATGTAACTGCCGTTGAAAAAAATCAGAAAGCGGCTGAAAAAAGACTTGAAGATCTTGTTGCGGCAGGTACCGAGCTTTTGGGATTTTAAACGGGATTTGAAAATTCTGCCCTGTATTCTTTTATGCGGGGCAGAATTATTTTAGCAGGGCTGAGCCCGTCACCAAAATAAAAACGGAGTGATAGTTATTAAGCATCTTTTTAACAGCGCAGGTCATTACAAGAAAGAATGTATCTGCGGTCCTTTGTTTAAACTTTTAGAGGCATCGTTTGAACTTTGCGTGCCCCTTGTCATGAAAAGAATAATTGATATCGGAATTAAAAATTCCGACAGTAAATATATTCTCCTTATGGCGCTCCTGCTTGTCTTTTTGGGAGCCGCCGGTCTCACCTGCACAGTAGTTGCACAGTATTATTCCGCAAAAGCGGCGGTAGGGATAACAACAAGAATAAAGCATTCTCTTATGCTTAAAATTCAGGAGTTTTCATATTCCGATATCGACAGTATAGGCACTGCCCGTCTCGTAACCGCAATGACGGGAGACGCAAATCAGGTTCAGTCGGGAATCAATCTTACATTGAGGCTTTTTATGAGATCTCCGTTCGTTGTATTCGGAGCAATGGTAATGGCATTCACGGTTGACGCAAAAAGCGCCGTTGTTTTTGCCGTTATTATCCCGATTCTTGCGGCAGTTGTCTTTGCGGTTATGCTCACCTGTATTCCGCTTTACAAAAAAGTTCAGTTAAAACTTGAAAAGGTTCTTGAGCTTACAAAAGAAAACCTGAGCGGCGTAAGAGTTATAAGAGCTTTTTGCAGGGAAAAAGAGGAAATACGCAGCTTTAACCTTGCTTCGGACAAGCTTATAAAAAATCAACTCAAAGTAGGCAGGATATCTGCTCTGCTCAATCCTGTTACCTTTATAATTATAAATCTCGCAACCATAGTTCTTGTTAAGATAGGCGCAGGCAGAGTCTTCGGCGGCGATATTTCACAGGGTGCGGTAGTATCTCTCTATAACTATATGCTCCTTATACTTACCGAGCTTATAAAACTTGCAAATCTTATTATAACAATGACAAAATCGGCTGCCTGTGAAAATCGGATAGAAAGCATTCTTGATATGGAAACAGAGTCCGAAAACAATGGCGGCGCAGAAAATCCCGATATAAGAGGAGATATTGAATTTAAAGATGTAAACCTTAAATACAGGTCTTCCTCTCAAAACTCTCTTACCGATATAAGCTTTTGCATAAAGGGCGGTTCGACCGTCGGTATAATAGGCGGAACCGGTTCGGGAAAGACTTCTCTTATAAACCTGATACCCGCCTTTTACAAAACAACCGGCGGCAGCATAAGCATAAGCGGTACGGATATTAAGAATATACCCTCAAAATACCTCAGAAAGCATATCGGCGTTGTTCCGCAAAAAGCGCTTTTATTTACCGGAACGATTAAAGAAAATCTGCTTTGGGGAAATGAAAATGCGAGTGACGCTGACATTGACGAAGCAGTTAGGGCTTCACAGTCCTACGATATAATAGCTTCAAAATCCAAGGGACTTGACGAACCCGTAGAGCAGGACGGAAGGAATTTTTCAGGCGGTCAGCGCCAGCGGCTTACAATAGCCAGAGCACTTGTGAAACGCCCCGATATACTTATACTTGACGATTCTACAAGCGCACTCGACCTTGCGACCGACGCTGCACTCAGGTCTGCACTCAAGCACCTGACATATAAGCCCACCGTATTCATAGTTTCCCAGCGAACAGCTTCTATTAAGAACTGCGACCTTATCGTAGTTCTTGACGACGGAAAGGCAGTCGGCACGGGAACGCACGAACAGTTGCTTGAAAGCTGTGAAATATACAGGGAAATTCATATGTCACAGTTTAAGGAGGAAGAAACCTTATGAAAAAGAAATCGGTTTTAAAACAAGCTGTTTCCTATCTTAAGCCTTACACTTTGCATACGGTTGCTTCTCTCGTTTTGTCAGTGATTTACGTCGGACTGTCGCTTTATGTGCCTATACTCATAGGCCGTGCCATAGATTGCATAGTGAAAAAAGGCGATGTTAACTTTACAAAGCTTGCGTCTTACCTGGCAACCGCTGTAGTCTGCATAGGTGCCGCAGCGCTTGTTCAGTGGGTCATAAGCGTTATTAACAACCGGATAACCTTTAAGGTGGTATCCGATATCAGAGAGGATGCATTTTCAAAGCTCCAAAATCTGCCTCTTGCATACCTTGACGCAAAACCGTCGGGCGATACCGTGAGCCGTATTATTGCCGATGTTGATACCTTTGCAGACGGTCTTTTAATGGGATTTTCCCAGTTTTTTACCGGTATTATGACAATAATAGGCACTCTTATCTTTATGTTTATGCTTAATTTCTGGACGGCGCTTGCGGTTGTTGTTATAACTCCCCTTTCTCTGTTTACCGCAAGGTTCGTTTCAAAGCATACCTACGATATGTTCAGAGAACAGGCAAAACTCAGAGCGGATCAAACCTCAGTCATAGACGAAACGGTAAACGGGCAAAAAATCGTCAAGGCGTTTTTGCAGGAAGAAAAAGTTATGGAAAAATATGACGGTATTTCGGACTCGCTTGCAAAAGCATCCGTTAAAGCCACTTTCTTTTCTTCCCTTGTAAATCCTACTACAAGATTTATAAACAGCCTTGTTTATGCCGCAGCCGGAACCTTCGGTGCGCTTTCGGTAATAGGGGTTATAGGCGGAGGAGCGATGACTGTCGGCACGCTTTCAAGCTTTTTAAGCTATGCAAATCAATACACAAAGCCTTTTAATGAAATCTCCGGTGTTATAACCGAACTTCAAAACGCAATTGCCTGTGCCGCCCATATTTTTGAGCTTATAAACGAAAAAACCGAAACCGAGGACGGCAATCTCAGCCTTAAAACGGCAAAAGGCGACATAAAACTCTGTGATGTTTCATTCTCATACACTCCTGAAAGAAAGCTTATAGAAAACCTTAATCTTTCTGTTGCATCGGGTCAGAGAATAGCAATAGTAGGCCCTACAGGCTGCGGAAAAACAACGCTCATCAATTTGCTTATGCGTTTTTACGATGTAAACAGCGGGAAAATAACGGTTGACGGCAAAGATATCAGGGATATTCCCCGTCACGACCTGCGCCGAAATTACGGAATGGTCTTACAGGAAACCTGGCTTAAGTCGGGAACTGTTAAGGAAAATATTGCCTTTTCAAAGCCTGACGCTACCGACGAGGAAATAGTTGCGGCGGCAAAAGCCGCTCACGCTCACGGATTTATAAAAAGACTTCCGAACGGTTACGATACTTTTATAAAATCGTCGGACGGTCAGCTTTCCCAGGGACAACGCCAACTTCTCTGTATAGCGAGGACTATGCTTGCGCTCCCGCCGATGCTCATTTTGGATGAAGCCACTTCGTCGATAGACACAAGAACGGAGCTTAAAATTCAGAAAGCATTTGCAAAAATGATGCAGGGGAGGACAAGCTTTATCGTGGCTCACAGGCTTTCAACGATAAAGGACGCCGATATAATAATAGTCATGAAAGACGGACACATTATAGAAACCGGAAATCACAGTTCTCTGCTTAAAAAGGACGGATTTTACGCAAAACTTTATAACAGTCAGTTTGCAAACATCTGAAAATATAAAAACTGCTTCCCGAAAGCTGAAATTCGGGAAGCAGTTTTAGTTTTGTGTTCAGTCCGCAGACAATCAAAGCTCGGTTTTGTTTCAACTGTTTTGACAGGGAACTACGGCCTTTGCATAAAACCCTTGATTTAAAATAGTCTTTTCCGCTTCAAAGGCAGAATTAAAGTCCTCAAAAATACCGAAAACACAAGGCCCGCTGCCTGAAAGGCAAGAAGCAAGCGCTCCGGTATTAGTTAAAATATCTTTCATTTTCTTTGTATCTGCACAAGTCTCAAAATCATTTGAAAGCGACTCTGCAACAAGTCTGATATCATTGCTTTTAAGAGCACTCAACATTTTATCGGTGTTTCCTTTTACGGGAGGAAATAAATCTATTTTTTCATACATATCTTTTGTTGATGCCTTAAAGCCGTCCCTCACTATAACAAATGCGCCGCTTTTAAGCAAAGGGACATCATTTACTATATCCCCTGTTCCCATAACTCTTTTTGTTCCGCCGAAAACGAAAAACGGAACATCAGAGCCTACCTTAAAGCCTATTTGGGCAAGCTCTTTTAAGCCATATCCGGTTTTATAAACCGCATTAAGAGCCCTTAAAACGCCTGCGGCATCGGAACTTCCGCCGCCGAGTCCTGCGGGATAAGGTATATTTTTTTCTATGTAAATATCCGCTCCGCCGCCGATCTTTGCGTATTTAAAAAATTCAACAGCGGCAGCATATGTTATGTTCTTTTCACCCGAAAGTTTACCGTCCGAACAAGAAACGGAAATTCTATCCGAGCGTTCAACGGCTATTTTATCGAAAAGATTTACGGTTTGCATAACGGAATCAATTGTATGATAACCGTTCGGAAGTCTGCCCCCCACATCAAGCGTGAGATTTATCTTTGCGCTGCAAAGTATATCCATACCCTTTAAAATTCCCCCAGCGTTAAAATATTTACCGCTTTTTTCGCAAATTTTGTTTTCATAAGTGCATAAAACAACGCCGCACCCGAAACATTAAGTATAAAATCATCTATATCTGCGGAGCCTGCCAGCAACAGAAGCTGTAAAAGTTCAACAGTAACGACTGCCGCAGAGGTTATCAAAATGCTCTTTGCAAAATTGTTGATGCTTTTAAAGCAAAGCGGCAAAAAGAATGGCATCGGCATAAAAACGAGAAAATTCCCCAGTATGTTCTCGGCTGCCGCAAAAAATCCCACATTACCCTCTTTAAAGCCCTTTATAAAAAGAGTAACCGTTTTAAACGGAACAAAATTCGTGTTTAATGCAACATAATCAAGTCTCTGCTCTTTTGACAGAGAAAATATTACCGAAATATTTCTTCCGAAATCTCCGTTTATGAGCGTTGAATCTATTATCATAAGAATATAAAGAACAAACAGCCAACGAACGCATTTGTGCATTTGCCTGTGTTTATCCTTAAAATCCGCAGCGCATCCTAAAACGCCTGCAAAATATGTAACCGCAAGCACGAATACAGCTGCAAAAAATCTTACGATATGATTTATATTAAGACCGACAAATCCGCTTAAAAACAGCGCCGATGCTGCAGCCAACCCTAAAACATAAAGAGAAGCGGAGGAAAACTTTAAAGTTTTATAAGACAAATAATCACCGCCGAATCATCAGTGAAAAAACACTGCAGATATAATTCTAACGGTGATACGACATAAAGTCAAGATATATTTAGTTTTTAACGCCGTGGTGATATCCGTAAGATTCGGGAGTCAGTGCCTCAAAATGAAAACCCATCTCAGTAAGACCGTCCATAATTCCCGGGAGAGCTGCGGCTGTTGTCGTTTTGGCGGCATTATCGTGCATCAAAACACAAATACTGTTTTTATTCCTTGCTCCCGAAAGAACATTATTTATTATTACAGCCGCCGGAACGGTATTTGAATTGGCATCTCCCGAGCTTACATTCCAATCAAAATACCTGTATCCCATTTGCGGCATTCTTGAAGTAAGGTCGCTCATTATTCCTCTGCAGTGCTTTATGCTTACACTGTTGCTTGAACCGCCGGGAAATCTTATAATATTACTGCGAACTCCCGTAATGTTATACACAGTATCGGATATTCGGTTTAGGTCATTTAAATAATCGTCAACACTGTTATATATGTTATAATTATGGGAAAAAGTATGAAGTCCGACAGTATGCCCCGCTTCATAGATATTTTTGATATACCTTGTATCCCCGTTACCGGTCACAAAAAACGTTGCTTTGGCATTGCGTTCTTTCAGTATTTCAAGTATTTTCAGTGTGTTTGCGGAGGGACCGTCATCAAAAGTGAGAAAGCAGGTTCCCTTCGCCACGGGAGAATTATTTACAGTTCCTGCGCTTGCAGATGTTTCTTTTTTCAAAGCGGCTTTGGCGGCTTTTTCATCCGCCATTTCAGACACCTGTTTTTTTAGGCTTTCGTTTTCCTTAATCAAGGCATCCTTTTCGTTTTTAAGTTTGCCGTTCTCGCTTTCGAGTAAATTTTTCTCACTTTGAATCTCGGATGTTTTATCACTTGCCGATTTCATCTTTAAACTGAAGTTTTTTTCAGCCGCAGCACTACTTTCTTTCAGATTAAGAGCCCACAGCGATACAGCCGCCAAGGCAATCACAAGAACCGCAATAACCGAAATCATTATTATGCTCCGCCTGTTAGTTACAGAACCTTTTCTGCCTTCTGACTTGTTCATCGAGTCACCTTCTTCCAACATTGTAACTTACTGCTTACAATCACAGTATAGTATTTCACGCAAAAATATACAACAAAAATTTAAATTACAAATTATTACAAATTTTGCCACAGAGCCGCATCTTTAATATTTTCAGTTGATTTTGAGGAAATTTAATGATATAATGCCTAAGGCAATCGATAATAAATTCGGAGGGATAACTTTGAATAACGATATAATTATTTCAAGTGACAGTACAACCGATTTAAGCCCTGAGCTTAAAGAACGCTATCAAATCAGAACAATACCGCTCGGCATAACTTTAGGCGGGGAAACTTATCGTGACGGAATTGATATAACTCCCGATGAGATATATGCAAATCACGACAAAACGGGAGAGCTTCCGAAAACGACCGCAACGAACGTCGGTGAATGTGCAGATTATTTTGCCGAACTCACAAAAGACGGAAAGTCGGTTATCCACTTTACAATAAGCAGCGATATGTCTTCAACATACAGCAATGCCTGCATAGCCGCAAATGACTATGATAACGTTTATGTTATTGACTCAAGAAATCTTTCCACAGGAGGAGGATTACTTGTTTTGGCAGCAGCGGAAATGGCATACAGCGGTATGAGAGCCTCCGAAATTGCGCAAAAATGCAAAGAGCTTACAGGCTATGTTGACGCCTCTTTTGTTATAGACAGTCTCGAATACCTCTATAAAGGCGGCAGATGTTCCGCTCTTTCAATGTTAGGTGCCAATCTTCTTAAGCTCAAACCCTGCATAGAGGTTCGTAACGGAGTTATGGGCGTAGGCAAAAAATACAGAGGAAAATATAAAGAAGTACTGTTACAGTATGTTGACGAAATACTTTCAAATCCGGATGATATCGTCGGAAACCACGCCTTTATAACGCACGCAGGCTGCAGCGACGATGTCGTAGATGCAGTTCTTGAAGGGGTCAAGAGCCACGGTATTTTTAAGGAAGTATTTGTTACGAGGGCAGGCTGCACCGTTTCTTCACATTGCGGAGCAAACACTCTCGGAGTTCTCTTCATAAGAAAAACACCGGTTAAATAATTTGTTTGAAAATTTCTGATTTACGGCAGTACAGCGAACGAATACTGTACTGCCGTTTTTCATATTTTAGCTTTATGTGACTTATTAAAACACGCAGAGCCGTTTTCCGAGTATAGTTTTAAAAGTTCATTGACAGGCAGGAATACCTATGATAGTATTTCCGGTGAAAGGATATTTATTAAAGAGGTGTGAAAGCAATGTTCAAGACGCTTAAAAGTGAGAAAAAATGGATATTTATTTACCTTGTATTTTCCATTGCGCTTACTGTTTTAAGGTTGTTAGGACCGGCGCTTATCTCAACATTTTTTGATAGCGCCGAAGCATCCGATATCGAATTTTTACTCAAAATAGTAATCGCTATGCTTGCTGCATTCCTCTTTTCGGGATTTTTGGATGTCTTATGCAGTATACTGGATTTAAAAGTCAAAAACAGAATAATTATTAAATGCAAAAATGAATATCTTAAAAGACTTTTAAAAATGGATTATGAGGACTTAGAAACAATAGATTTCGGAGAAAAGAAAAACCGATATGATTTAAACGATGTTTACTCAAATATTGCCGTATCTTTTGTGGCAAATACTATTATTGAGATATTCACTTGTGTTATAGTGTTCATTTATCTGCTTACCATAAATAAAATTATGGCAGCAATTCTGGTTCTGTCGCTGTTTATAAATTCTGTACTTCAATATAAGATAGGAAATAAAAGTTATAAATTTTCAAAAGAGATCACAAAGACCGAAGCTAAATATGAAGGAGAAGTAGTAGCCTCTTTAAAGAATATACCATATATCAAAACGAATAATTGTGCCGATATCATAACCCGACACATACTTAACACTCACACAAAATTGGCTCAAAGTCAGGAAAAACACATAAAGGAAATATCATATATAGATAATTTGAGCTTTGAAATATATAAAATTATAGAAGTTACTCTTTTTGCCGTTGCGGCTTATATGCTTAAAAACAATACCATTACGGTAGGTCAGATATATGTATTTATTTGCTATATGGGTTGGGTAGATAATGCGTTTTCTACAATTTGGAATAATATTGTTACATATAAATCCGCCAAGGCCAGAGCAGATGTTATAAAATCAACATTTAAGGATTCCGGTTATGTCAATGACTTTAAAATAGAAAACGAATCGATAAATACATTTTCACTTTCGAATATAGGATATAAATATCGAAACGGTGATTTTGAGCTTAAAGATATCAACATAGATCTTAAAAAGGGAGACTTTGTAGCCGTGATCGGTGAGTCAGGCTCCGGAAAATCCACCCTTATGAAAGTTATAAGCGGTCTCTACCATCCGTCTTGCGGTAAAGTAATGTATAATAATCATAATATAGCGTTACTTTCGCCTGAAAACAGATCATCGGTAATTGCTTATGTTTCGCAGAATATAGCAGTTATGGACGGAACGGTTCGTGAACTTGTTGATTTTTTGAAAACTGATTGTTCTGATGAAATAATATGTAAGGCATTAGACACTGCAAATTTGTTGCCTTTTGTTAACAAACTTAAAAGCGGAATAGATACATACATCGGAGAGGGAGCAATAAATTTGTCAGGCGGTCAATTACAGCGTCTTGCAATTGCTCAAGCTATGGTGTATGAAAAACAAGTATATATTTTTGATGAAGTGACTTCCGGTCTTGACGAAGAAACGCAGGAACAACTTATAAATAATCTTAAAGAAAAATCAAAAGATAAAATAATGATTTTTGTAACGCATAGGCTAAACACTCTGGGTCATTTTAACAAGGTTTTTGTAATGAAAAACGGCTTGCTTAAAAGGCAAGATATATCACAATAGTTATTGAACAAAAAGGCTGAATTTTATCGTGCAGGTATTTATAAATATTTCAAAGGACTGCCGCAAGCTGGAATTTTTAGCTTACGGCAGTCCTTTATCAGTTCTTTATTCTGTCTATAACGCTCTTTTCAAGTCTTGAAACCTGAGCCTGTGATATACCGATTTCTTTTGATACCTCCATTTGTGTCTTGCCCTGCATAAATCGCAGGGTCAGTATCGTCTTTTCCCTCTCGGAAAGCTTTTTGATTGAATCTTTTAAATATATCTCGTCAAGCCAGTTTTTATCATCATTATTGTCACCGACCTGGTCAAGCACATAAACGGTGTCTCCGCTGTCGGAATATACGGGGTCATACAAGGAAACCGGATCGACTATGCTTTCAAGAGCCAAAACCACATCCGCCTTAGGAATATTCAATTCTTTGGCTATTTCGTTAACCGTCGGCTCACGCTGTGTTTTATTCATCAGCTTTTCCTTAACCTGCATAGCCTTGTATGCCGTATCTTTTATCGAGCGGCTTACCCTGACGGGATTATTATCCCTTAAAAAGCGACGTATTTCGCCGATTATCATAGGAACAGCATAGGTTGAAAAGCGCACTCCCTGACTTATATCAAAATTGTCGATCGACTTTATCAGACCTATACAACCTACCTGAAAAAGGTCGTCCGGATTTTCACCCCTGCCCTGAAATCTCTGAACAACGCTGAGTACAAGCCTCAGATTGCCGCTTATCAGCTCATCTCTTGCTGCGCTGTCGCCGTTTTTTACTTTTTTTAGAAGTTCTTCCTTCTGAGCTTCTTTTAAAAGCGGTAAATTTGATGTATCGACCCCGCAAATAACTACCTTACTGTTATACATAAAAGCACCTCCGGTTTTACCTTACATTAAGTATTGCCGAAAATGTCCGTGCATAAACCTTAAATCTCAAATTGCTTTTTTATAAATGATTATAGAATGTCGAAACTCCAAAAATTGTTTCGACAAGCCGATTTTATGGGCTTAGACAATACAATCAGGGTACAATGCTTTTTTGAAGAAATGGCGCCGTTATCGGCATTGTTGCTCTCCACTCACAATACGTCAGTATTCTTCGGTCGAGCGCCTCGCCGCTGAACGGTGCCATTTTCTTACAAAATCTTCGACCCATAGCGAGAAAATTTTCCGCTTATGAAGTCGAGGAATGCGGGAATACCGGCGTATTTCAAATGACGAGACAATATAAACGGACAAATTTTCCGCTATGGGAAGCGTTGTACCCTGATTGTATTGTCTAAGCAAAATTGAATTTTCACAAATTTAATTTTGCTTATATTCATTGCAATGGACATTGACAAATTTTTAAAGAAAATTTGTGACCAAATCAAAGATTTGGTGTCAAAATAGTGTAGTTTTACACTATTTCGACTTTCAATAGCCATTATGCTGACTATAAAAAATCGATATGCGTAAATACCTTTTGGTTCCTCGTCATATCTCTGCGCCTGACATTTTTTAACAAGCTTGACAGGATTAAGAGCTTATTGTATAATTATCATATAATAACTTAAACGGTTGATGAAGGTACGATAAACTTGCAAATAAAAAAAGCTCCGATTTTACGGAGCTTGGAGCTGAAGATGGGACTTGAACCCACGACCTGCTGATTACGAATCAGCTGCTCTACCAACTGAGCCACTTCAGCAAAATAAAAAACATTGCCATATGATTATACATTTAAAATCATATTAAGTCAAGTAAAAAATCACTGAGGAGGGAAATTTATGGACGAACTTGAATTTTTAAAGCCGATAAACCGCAATATTTATGCATATCGGAAAACCTCAGGCTATACTCAGGGAGAAGTTGCCGATTTGTTGGGTCTTGAAAGAAACACATACGCAAAGCTCGAGCGGTACGGTAATCCCACAGTTGATATGATAAAAAAGATGTCCGAAGCATTTAATGTGCCTATGCACGGATTTTTCTATAATAAATCCATAAACATAAGTCCCGTAATCAAAGAATCGACATTTCCTAAAAAGTCCCTTGAAACTAAAAAGCCGCCTCCGCTCTTCCTTAACAGTCCCAATGTATTTGACAATTCGGAAATTGTTCCCACGAAAAGCGAGGCCGAAATAATCAGAATGCTGAGAGCACTTAATGATGATGACAGGCAGGATCTTACACACACAATAAAGAAAATTTACAACGAAAAAAAGAAAAAAACACTGTAATATCCAACAGGCAAGCGGCGTAAACGCCGCTTGCCTGTTAATTTTAGTCTTTGATTTAAACCCTAATTTCCTTTGAAAGGGCAAATGAGTATATTATTCTTTCCTTTACGGGTTTTGCAAATATCTTTTCACACGCCTTTGAATAAATTGTAAGCTGTTCCTTATATGTATTTTTAAGTTCATCTTCATTTTGAACCCTGTCTGTTTTGAAATCGACTACAACTATACCGTCATCTTCTTCAAAGCACAGATCAACAGCTCCCTGAATTATAACGGGTGTGTTGCGGACCGATTCGGAAAGTTCACTGTCAAGCTTAAAGGCAGGTACTTCGGTCATAAATTTCATTTCCCTTCGAACATCCGGAGACGAAAGAATTCTGCCAAAAAGACTGCTTTCAAAAAAATGCGATATAAGCGAAATATCAATACTGTCAGCCTCTTTTTCCGAAATAAATCCGTATTCAAAAAGGCGCTGCTTTTCCCCGCTTAAATCGGGTTTTGAGGAAATATCGCAGTACTGCATAAATTTATGGATAGCGGTTCCCCTTTCCGCAGGAGTAAGTCCGCCCTTAAGCATAAACGAGGGACGGGAAGAAAATCCGAATTTAAGATTTTCCTCTCTGTTTGCAACTGCCGAAACAGACATTTTTGCCTGAATTTTTCTAAGTTCATCGTAAGGATAGCTATACTCTGCATTTTGTTTTATCCTGTTTGCGATCTCCGTATCGGCAACGCCCTCGGCATTTTGATTTTCCGATGCTGCATTTTCAAACGACGGCACACCGTTTATCACTTCAAAACGGCTTTCGGTCTGCACAGGCATAATATTAACGCAGGAAAGTTTTCTGAAAGCTCCGCCGTCGGGATGGCGGAGAGCGGCTGCGATTATCCAATCGTTCATACATACAGTGCGTTTTATGAACGCCGGACTTACCCCGTGCAGCACCTTTGTCGCTATATTGCCGATACGCTTTTCAAGGTCGTTTGCGGAAGAAAAAATAACAAGCGAGTCCTCCGCCCTTGTCATAGCAACATAGAGGAGTCTCATTTTTTCATCCGGCATAGACATAGCGGTTTGCTTTGAAGCAATGCGATGACCCAGAGAATCTTTTTCGGCTTCGGTGCGTTCATCAAAGTATTTAAACGTCAGTCCGTTTTCGCCGTCAAACAGTATCTTACTAATAGAGTCGTTTCTGTTAAACGTCGAAGAATTATTTGCAAGAATACAAATCGGAAACTGCAGTCCCTTTGAGGAATGCATAGTCATAATACTTACGGCGTTTTTATCGGGAAGGGAGTCGGCTTTGAATTTTTTGGGATCGCATTCAAGAATATAATCGACAAACGCCGATATACTCCTGCCGCAATCCGAGCCGAAGCCCTGTGCATATTTAGAAAGCGAAATCAAATTATTTCTTCTTATATTTCCGTTTGGCATAGCCGAAACAAAATTTATTATATCGGTTGTTAAAACGAGCTTTTCTATAAGTTCCGGCAAGGGCAGTAATGCCGCCAGTCTTCGCATACCGAGAAGTGATTCAAGAAAACTCTCAGCCTTTGTATTACCTGTTTTCGCAGCCGTATGAACCGCAGAATAAATATCTCCCGACTTACATTCGTTTCTTATTTGCGCAAGTTCCTCTGCACTGAAAGAAAACATAGGGGACATCATAACCGAAATAAGTTCCGCATCATTTTTCGGATTATCTATAACCTTAAGAAGTGAAAGCATAAGAATTATTTCATAAGTTTCGTTATACGGCACATTTTCTGCGCTTACCGGTATATTCCTTGCCTTAAGTGCCTCAACAATAGGCGCTTTGCTCGTTTTAATGGAATTGACGAGTATTGCAAAATCCCCGTAGGTTGCTTCTTTGAGTTCGCCGTCGCCCGTATGAACCACAGCTTTTTTTGCCCGGACGGTTTTATATATATAATCTGCAATCGCTCTTGCCTCAGTGTTAATAAGCTTATCGTCACCGTCAACATTTGCACAGTCCGTAACAACTATTTTAACCGCCGTCTCACCGTTATCTTTAAATCGTGCGGCAGGATTAAGCTGTTCGGAATCGTCATATATATATCCGTTTTGAAGTGTCCCCTGAGTTGTTTTAAAAAAGTAATTTATGAACTCGCAAACGCCCTTGCGACTTCTGAAATTATCGGAAAGTATGATCTTTTTAGGTTCGTTTTCGTCTGTGCACAAATCGATATCCTTATAAGAGTTTTTCTTTTTAAGGAAGTTCTTCGGGTTTGCGCCCCTGAAACCGTATATACTTTGCTTCATATCCCCTACTGCAAAGAGGTTTTTATCATCCTTTGACAGAATTGAGAAAAGTGTGTTTTGCAGATCGTTGACATCCTGAAATTCATCCACAAGGACTTCATCGTAACGCTCGCAAATTTCAGCATTTTCTTCTCTTTTGGAAATTTTACCGTTTTCATCGCAGGTACAAAGAAGGTTAAGCGCAAGCTGTTCCGTGTTATAAAAATCAAAATTATCAGCCTCATTATACGCATCAAACAGTTTTTCGGAATATTCGTCAACAAGGCTGCAAAAAAGCGACACTGCGCCCCTTTGAAAATCTATATCCTTTTGAATATCGACAACGCTTTGAGAAAATATCTCAAACAGTTCATCGGTGTCCTTTTTTAACGAGGCTTTTATAGCCTTTATGGAGTCTATTGCGGGATCACCCTTGACCTTTGAGGAGGGCAGATTAGGGTATTTGACCGAAGCAAGCAGCGCCCTTAATGAATCCCAGTCTTTCTTTGAAATCTCATTTTCTATACCTCCCACAATAAAAGAGGCTTTTTCGGCGAAAGCTATATAACCGTCCGCCCCGTCGGAAACGCAGGCTGAAAGATCGACTATACTCTCAATGCTCTGCTTTAAAAACCCGATATATTCTCTCGCTGCCTCAAAAGCATTGTCATACCACGGATGGCCTTTTGAAAAGGGAATATAATACGGCTTTTCAAGTCTTTTTATAAATCTTTCGGGAAACGGAAGCTGACGACTGTATAAAAACACCTTTGTTATCGCTTCGGTGAGGCTTCGTTCGTCATTCTCACAGGAGGTAAGTTCGAGAAGAGTTTTAAATTCATCGCTCTGCTCCGCAAACAAAGGCGCCGTTATTTCGGACATAACCCTTTGTGCCAGTGTATCGAGAATTCCGGTATTTCCTACCTTAAAATCCGGTGAAACCCCGCATTTTTCAAAATTTTCACGGACAAGATTTATACAAAAGGAATCTATAGTGCAGATATCTGCGCCGGAAATGAGTTGTTTTTGCTTTAAAAGCCCCACATCGTCAGGATGTAGACGGCACTCCTCAAAAAGTCTTTTTTCAATTCTGCTTCGCATCTCGGCGGCGGCGGCATTTGTAAAGGTAACGATAAGGAGCCTGTCCGCACTTACGGGATTTTGTTTTTTAGAAAGCATTTTTATTACCCTCTCCGTAAGCACTGCGGTCTTTCCCGAACCGGCAGCGGCGGCAACAAGAACATTTCCCCTTGCGTTTATCGCTTTTTCCTGCATAGGCGTAGGCTTAAACATTCTCTTTGTTCTCCTCCCTTATCCTTTCTATAACCTCATCCTTGGTAAGCTTTTCAACCGATCTCGGCACATTGTTTTCCGTTTTGCACACACAGGAAAAATCACAGTATTCGCACGCCGACGACTCAATGCCGTCTATAGGGTCGGCTTCTATGCTGCCGTTAAGCAGATCCTGTGCGGTATTTTTCAGCTTAAGTTCAATAAAAGCAAATATATCTTCAAAATCATTATCTGTAATAAAGCTCCCTGCGGTCCTTGTGCTTCCGTATTTAGGTATGAATTTACCCCCGTTTTCCCTTTCCATTGCATATACCACCGATTCGTCGTCAAGCACCATACCGTCCATACGGATGTTTTTACCGTCCGTGTTCCGTTTTGCTTTCATATACAAGACCCCGGCGGGCTTTTTGCCGAATGTGCCGAACTTAACAAGAGTGTAAAGATAAAGAAGCATCTGCATATTTTGCCCGAAAAGAATATCGGGAAGTTTAAAGGTTTTGCTGCCGCTTTTATAATCGATGACCCTTATATATCCGTTCCATTCGTCAACCCTGTCAACCGTACCCTCAAGACTTACCGAACCGTGATCATCAAGCGGAATATCTATGGCAGGAACTTCTCCGTCGTCACCTATCTTAAGTTCGCATTTGACAGGGATAAAATCCGACTGCGCAAATTCTTCCGACAAACGCATTACGACACAGTAAAGCGAGCGGCGAATATTTGAAACAATATACTTAAGTCTCGGTATTTCGGTGCTTCTGTATCCTTGTATACCGTCAAGATATTCGTCTGTATACCTATCGACGGACTCCTTGATTTTTGCCTTATCAAGTTCGCCTATTCCCTTACCGTATTCCTCTATCATCTTCTGCAAAACATAATGAATGAGCGTACCCTTTTGCATAGCGTTCATCTCGGCAGGATAAATACGCCTTGCCTTAAGACCGTATTTAAGGAAATACTTAAATCTGCAATGGCTTAAATCGTCAAATTTAGTAGGCGACATTTTTATACGCTGCCCGAAAAGTTCCTTTGCCGTATCGGAAGAAAGCCTTGCGTTTTCGGCATTTCGGACAAGCCCGAGCCATTTTGCTTTTTCGTTTAAGTTTTTATTATTGCAGGCAAGCACCGTTTGGGCCTCGTCCGGAAAAGACATTCGCCTGCAAAGCTCAAAAAACGCCCCTCTTTCTGTTTCCGGAGCATTATCAAGCGAGAGTTTCTGAGGCTCATTTACCGTTATGCAATCTAAATTTTCGGTTATTTCGCTTACAAACGGCGAAGGCATACCCTGAGAACCGTCTGCAAGGACGGCACAATAGCTTACAAACACTTTATCGGAAGCGCAGCAAAGGTTTGAATAGACCAAAAAGTCTTCATCAATCGACGCCTCAAGCGTGCGGTCCGCTATATCAAGCCCCAAATCAATAAGTTCCTTGCGCTCATTTAATCCGAAAACTCCGCTGTTTGAAATACCTTTTGGAAAAACTCCCTGATTTGCGCCTAATATAAAGGCATATTTCGGTCTTGAAGGTCTTATTCTGTCGGCGCTGCCGAATGCAACCTCATCCGCCATTTGAGGTATTACCCCTACCGTGGTAAAAGAAATTGCCGATTTAAGAGCGTTTATATAATCCTTTGAGGAAATTTGCGTATCCGGAAAACAGGCGGTCAGAGTGTTGAAGACGGAGATCATAGCGTCCCACGAAGAACGTACGGCATCCGACATAGTGAAATCGCCTTTCTTTGAAAGCTCGTCCGAAAGTGCCGCAAATGTTTCGGGCGCTTTTACAAATCCGAGAAGATTCATTATCGCCTTGGTTCTTTCTCTCGGCGTACCCTTAAAGCAGGATTTAAACTCTGTTAGCGGCTTTACCGCTTTAACTCTTATCTCGTTTAAATGCTTAAGCATTGATATCTGTTTTTCTTCCATACGGCTTGACAAACCGTCAGGATTCATATCCCATTCACGCTGCCAATCGGCAGATGAAAGATTCCAGATATATGCATAGTTTTCAAGGTCCGAGATATCGGTTTCATCCGCAATATTTATCCCGGACTTTAAAAATTTGAGTATGTTTTCACCTGTAAATGCAGTTGCCGCCTCAACCGCTCCCATTACCGCCGTTGAGACCGGCATTGACGCAAGCGAAAGACGCATATCAAAAAAGCAGCTCACGCCGTTTCTTTCGCAGGCTGCCTTTAAGGCGTTCATATAAGGAGCGGTATCTCTTGCTATGACGACAAAATCACCGTAAGCTGCGTTTTCTTCCCTTACGGTTTTTCTTATGTTTCTGGCGACAAATTCAGCTTCGTCATATATACTGTCCGCCCTGCAAACCGTAATATCCGGAGCTTTTATTTTCTCGGCTTTGCCGCTTCCCGAAAGAATTGCTTCAAGACAACTAAGGCCTGCGCAATTGTATTTGTTTTCCCTGAGCGTCACAGCTTCTGATACGGCAACTCCGTTTTCCTCTGCATATGCCTTAAGCTTACTTACCGTCTTTGATATATTATGAAACACTCCGTACTGCCTATCGGCATCAGGGTCATATGTAACCGCAATCGTAACCGACGGCGACTGTGAGATTATTTTTTTAAGTAATTTAAACTGCTGACCCGTAAACCCTTTAAAAGAGTCGACAAAGACGGGTCTGTTCTTAAAATAATTGTCTGTTTCGATAAAACGGCAAAGTCTTTCAAGCCTGTCCGAGGGGTCTAAAAAGCTTTCGGCTGTCAGTGCGTTATATTCGCTGTAAATAAGCGCCGTATCGGAAAGTTTAAGGCGAAGTTTTTCACCGGAGACCTCGTTTGAAGCTTCTTTAAGGTCTTCGGGATATATTCCCTGAAGTTTGAATTCTTCAACGGTTTTAAGCATTTCATCCGCAAATCCTGCCGACGCAAAATATTTTGCCCAAAGTTTTAAATCGGAAGATACCGATTTAACGGCCCTTTGCATAAGAATATGTTTATCGGCGTCAGAAAGAGATTTAAAACAAATTCCGCCGCTTATCTGTTCGGTTTCGGAACAAAGGCGTGTAAAACTTGTAACCGTTACATTCTGAAAGTCACCGTCCCCGAGAGCGTCAAGAACCAGTTTTTCACTTTCAAAAGAAAACTGTTCGGGTACAAGAAGAAGAGGTCTCTCCCCTGCCTTTGCAGATTTTTCCACAAGTTTTATTATCTCATATGTTTTACCGCAGGCGGCACGGCCGAAAATAAATTTCAGCATAAGGTTTAAGACCTCCTCTTTGTAATAATCACATATTATTCATATTCAAAACGCACGGTTTTCCCGTTTACAGCCGTAAATGATGTAATCCTTGAAAACTCATCATAGGTATATCTTTCTTCGGCTATATATCTTCTGTCATTATGTACGATAAAGCCCGTAACGAAAACCAGATCCTGCGCATTTACGGTACCGTTTTGATCTATATCGGCATATTTAAGATATTGTGACTCTGCGCACAGTCTCTTTATGCGGATCATATCTCTTATATCAACAATGCCGTCCGCATTTGCGTCTCCCGTCACACCGTAGACCTTGCTTATGATATTACGGTTTGTATCGTATGCATAGCTTATATACTGTTCGGATGTTCCGCCGCTTAAAACGACATCGCCGTTTTGGTCAAAAGTGCGGTAAAGGGTTATATTACCGTCGGTAACGGTAACAGCGTTGTTAAGATAAGAAAAGTTTGCAGTACCGTCTGAAATTATTTTGCCGTCGTCACCGTATGTAACCTCAAATAGCTTATCCTCATTTGAGTCGATCGCTTTGTATAAAGTACCTTTTCCGTCATAAAACAGATTAAGTTCACTGTAAAGTTCGGTTTTCACCTCCGCCAAATATCCGTTTCTATACTCAAAGGAAGCGACCGTATTATCACCGCTTGTAATGCTGCTTACATATCCGTTTGATAGATTAAGACACACGCTTTTTCCCGTCATAGAGTCTTTAAAGGTAATGCCGTTATCGGTGCGGTTAATTTCAAGGGTCCTTCCCCGCTCGTTTGAAGCAAGCGTCAGTTCGCCTTCGGCATTGAAGAGATAGTATTTTCCCGTTATAACATCTGACAATTTATATCCCGTTTGAGTATCCGAAAGCTTAAGACCCGCTGCCGCCGTGTTAAGACTTGTGTAATCACCGCTGCCGGACGAACTGTATGTTATATATTCACCCGGCGTTACAAAAAGCCTTATTTCACTCTCACTTAACCTTTTAAGGCTCATAAGAGCGTCACTGTACCATCCAAAGCCGAAGTTTGAAGCGCTTTTTGAAACGGGATTGTAAGAAATATCAAAGTCAAAACCGCAGCCGTCCGAAAGTTCGGCTAAATCAAGAGAAAAATTAAAGCTTCCCTTATAAAGGTCAACAAGATTATATACGCCGGTCTCAGCTGAAGAAGATGCACTGTATTCACACTCCGTATATTCGGGGGCGTTTTCAGGGCACTGTGAGTCTTTTTTTAATACTGCGATATTCTGCATCCCGAGTCCGTTATAAGCTCTTGTAACATCCGATTTAAGATAGCACACCGGATGCTCGGTATTTTGAGGGTCATTAAAATAATAATAGTAATCGTCATACCCTACAAGCAACAGACAATGTTCCGGAGATATCCAGTTGATGGTTTTGCCGTTATATGTCATTGTTTTGGAAATGTACGGAGTTGCCATATCGGTTGTAGCCCATACAACGACCGGTACGCCGTTATCTATGTATTTTCTGCATAACGCATCAATAGTTGCGGCAAAGTAAGTCTCGGTATAATAATCCGTATTATTCAGAAGTTTTGCGCAGGCTTTTTGTATAACGGGCATATAACATCCCATTCCGTTTGAGCTTCTCGGGTCTCCTCCGAAGGTCTCGTTAGGGTCAAAACTGCTCCTGTCTCCTTTGTCGAGATATGAATCTATAAATGTATCCACGGAAACATTAACGCCTGCGTAATTAAGCGCCATAACGCTTGAAACCGACTCACATCCCGTAGGCCAGTTGTTCATTTGATAAATATGGGAAGCGTCTATAATTTTATAATTACCCGTGGGCTCTATCCGGGTTACCGCCGAACTTTCTTCAAACACCCTTATTTCAATGCCGGATATATTCTTAGCAGCATTGCTTCCGCAGGCATTTCCGCCGGAGGTATTAAGTTCGCCCTCAAGTCGGTATTTAATTTTAACGCTGCGCATCCAATCGGGATTTGCATTGCTCACCCAAGGCTGCCAGACATTATCTATCATAGCCCTGTACATAACAACTATGCCCGTATTGACCTTATTATTTGCGGAATCGACAACCCTCAGCCCGATATTCATAACCGTCCTCGTGCCGAGCACTCCTGCGTATTCTTCAGAGCCCGAGTTGTCACTCCTCACCTCGGGATAAAAGGATGCTTTTCCCGAATTGTGGGTTTTATAAACTATTGCATATGACTTTCCGGGCGTTTGTATTCTTATGGCGCTTATATCATCAGCTATAGCGACGCCGTCGGTAAAGCTACGCCACGCACCCTGCGAATAATACGTCATATAAACTCCCTGTGCATCCGCCCTGACGGTCAGCGCTCCGGAAAGTGAAAAAAGCGCAACAACAACGCAAAGCACCGCAGAAAACAGCGCTTTTAAAATTTTACTTTGTTTGATTTTTATAAGCATAAACATAGTCTCCTAAATAAACACGCAAACCGTTCCCCTTATAATAACGGTTATACTGCCTTATATAAAACCCAAGCCTTAAAAATTTTCCTAAGCTCCTGTTTTGAAGAAAATCTATCCGTCTTTCTTCAAAGGAAACAAAGTTTGAAAGTCTTTCGGCTTGCTTCCCGTTTAAAAACGAAAGTATATATTTGTGTCCCTTAACGGACTCCGAAAGTCCCCTTATCCGCTTATCAAGCCTGCGTTCACGCTTTTCTTTATCCATTGCGGCAAGCGAAACATTTTCACCGTGATATCTGTAATGGGTAAGAACAAGATTTAAAAAGGCAGTTTTTGAGGTCACGCATCCGAGCGAAGCTATAAGCCAATCGTGCGCAAGGAGAGATTTTAAATCAATAGGCTTTATGAGTTCTTTTATTTCTCTGTTGAAACAAAGACTGAATCCTCTTATATAAGAGCAGCCTATAAGGCTCTCTATATCTATGTATTCAACAGAGCCGTCGGTTTTTGTTCCGAGATATGTAACACCCGAGTTTTCAATTATTTTCGAGTCTTTATCAATCACATCATACCTTGAAGAAAGCACGGATATTTCGGGATGAGCTTTTAAACATTCGGTCATCCTGAGCGTTTTATCAGGCAGCCACTCATCATCCTGGTCGGCAAGGAAAATAACATCCCCCGAGCACTTTGCTATAGCCCCGTAAAAATTAAGGCAAAATCCCACATTATGCTCATTCACCGATACTTTCCAGTTCGTAAGCGAATGTTGTTTTATAAAATCCTCGCAAACAGCGACCGTATTATCGCTCGAACGGTCGTCACAGATTATGACCTCATCCACGCCGAGCGTTTGATTTAAAATACTTTCAAGCTGTTTTTTTATGTACTTTTCTCCGTTATAACACGCTATCGCTACAGAAAGCATTATCTCACCCTTAAAAAAAGTTTTTGCATTTTATACTTGAAAATATAGCAGAGCTTTAAAAAGCGGTATATCTTGCCGACATTTCCGCTCATTGCGGCATTTTTTATAAGAGCCGCTCCTCTGCCCGAAGCCTCACAGTTTTCCGCACAGGCACGAAATTCGGAATTTAAGCACTCTCTTTTAATAACAGTCTTTATCTCCTCTTTCCCGCAGGAAAGAAACATATCTATTATTGACGAGAACACCGATTTCACAAAATAAAAATCGCAGTATTTTTCGGCGCCTTTCGTGCAGTCCTTTAAAAGCCTTGCCCTTTTTTTAATAATTTCTGTTTTTTCGGGATTATAATGTCTTGTTGCACTTCCCATACGAAGAATATAATGATAAAAACTTCTGTCAAGTATAACAACTGTCGGCTCGGCGGTTAAAAGGCGCAAGTTAAAGTCCGTATCTTCGTACGGTTCGCCCTCAGGCATAACTATACCGCTTTTTTTTACAAATTCGGCAAGATACAGCTTATTACACGGACTGTCAATAAGATTCTTTGATTTAAGCTCAACTATGCGTGAGTTTATCTCTTCTCCCTTATAAGTACCGCCCTGAGCCGAAATTTCCCTTATACTCTTTTTATTATGCATAAAATAGCCGCACGAAACAATATCGGCATTTTCCCTTTCTGCCGCCGTATACATTAAAAAAGCCGAGTCTTTATCAATATAATCGTCCGAGTCAACAAAGCAAAAGTATTTACCCTTTGCAAGTTTCATACCTAAATTTCTTGCAGAAGCGGCGCCGCCGTTATTCTTTTTATAATAAAAAACATTTTCGTGTTTTTCTGCGTAATTTATGCATATTTCTCCGCTTGAGTCGGTCGAACCGTCATCTATCAAAAGAATTTCGATATCGTCAAGCGTTTGTGAGACAAGAGACTCTATGCATCTGCCGATATATTGCTGCGAATTGTAAACCGCAACGATTATGCTTACCTTAGGCATCAGTAAAGTATCTTTCCTTCGGCAACCTTCTTAAGATGCTCACCGTACGGAGACTTACCGTACTTCGCTGCCGATTCAAGGAGCTTCTCTTTTGAGATCCAACCGTTCTTATACGCTATTTCCTCAACAGCAGATATTTTTATACCCTGTCTGTTTTCAATAACTCTTACAAACTCCGAAGCCTCGCTTAAAGCGTCCATAGTTCCGGTATCAAGCCACGCATAGCCCCTGCCGAGCGTTGTAACATTCAAAGAACCGTCTTCAAGATAGAGTTTGTTAAGGTCGGTTATCTCAAGCTCTCCTCTCGCAGAGGGCTTAACCTTTTTAGCAAGCTCGCAAACACGGTTATCATAGAAATACAGTCCGGTCACGCAGTAATTCGATTTCGGATTTTGCGGTTTTTCTTCTATTGAAACAGCCTTTCCGTTCTCGTCGAATTCAACGATGCCGAATCTTTCGGGGTCGTCAACATAATAGCCGAAAACAGTTGCGCCTTTTTCTCTTGACGCTGCTTCTCTGAGACATTTTTTAAGGCCGTTGCCGTAAAATATATTATCGCCGAGCACCATAGCGCAGCTGTCGCCGTTTATAAATTCCTCACCTATTATAAAGGCCTGAGCAAGACCGTCGGGAGAAGGCTGAACGGCATAAGAAAGATTTATTCCGTAATCCGAACCGTCCCCCAAAAGGCGTTCGAAGTTCGGCAAATCGGTAGGTGTTGAAATAATGAGTATATCTCTTATTCCGGCAAGCATAAGGGTCGAAAGCGGATAATAAACCATCGGTTTATCATATATCGGAAGAAGCTGTTTTGATGTTACCATAGTCAGCGGATAAAGTCTTGTTCCGCTGCCGCCTGCAAGTATAATTCCCTTCATATCAATTCTCCTTATTTTTAAACGGTTTTTATATCAATTCCGTTAATAACAACATCTTCAAAAGGCTTGTCGTTAGGGTCTGCTTTAACCCCTGCTATTGAATTTACTGTGTCCATACCTTCAAATACCTGACCGAAAACCGTATGCTTAAAATCAAGCCACGGCGTACCGCCGAGCTTTTCGTAAGCTTCGGTTATCTCAGCGGGAAAACCGTTATCCTCAAGTTCCCTCATCTGAGAAAGCATACTTTCGGGAACTGTGTCCGCCTGAACTATAAAAAACTGGCTGCCGTTGGTCGACGGGCCTGCGTTTGCCATAGACAGTGCACCGCAAAGGTTATGAAGCTCAGGTGTAAATTCATCCTCAAAGCTTCTGCCCCATATTGACTCTCCGCCCATACCGGTTCCCGTAGGATCGCCGCCCTGGATCATAAATCCGTTTATTACACGGTGAAAAATTATACCGTTATAATAGCCGTTTTTTGCGTGAGTTGTAAAATTCTCGACCGCCATCGGTGCGTCTTCGGGAAAGAGCTTTACCGAAATATCTCCCATATTGGTATGTATGACCGCAACGGTATCCCCTGCGGAAATTTTTTCAAGCTGTTTACAAGACATAGACAATATCTCCTTAAACTCATATATTTTACTTCTTTGTCAGACAATATATACGGATACATTTTTCGCAATAGAAGATATTATGCCCCGATTATATTGTTCACACTTATTTTAACAGTTATCGCAATAATACGCAACTGTTTATTTAAAATGTTCATATATTTTCACGGCCGTAGGGCGGTTTATACCTTCGGCTTTGCAGAGTTCATCGATCGAGGCGTTCTTTACGGCTGTAACAGTCTTGAAATGTTTAAGCAAAGCATTTGCCCTTTTTACACCCACGCCGTCAATCGCAGTAAGCTCCGAATTCAACATTTTATTGCTCCTGCGATTTCTGTGATAAGTGATTGCAAAACGGTGCACTTCGTCCTGAATACGGGTTATGAGCGTATATGCGCTACGGTTTGCTTTTATGGATATATCTCCGCCGGTTGTTGCAACCGCACGGGTCCTGTGCTTTGAATCCTTTACCATACCGAAAAGAGGTACGGTAATATTATGCTTTTTTAAAATCGGCTCTACTGCGGATATCTGCCCTTTTCCGCCGTCAAGCAATATAAGGTCGGGCAGGGTTTTAAAGCCCTCGTCGGTACCGTTTTCAAGTTCATTAAAACGTCTGTCGATAACCTGAGCCATAGAGCGGTAATCGTCCTGACCGGTAAAACCGTTTATTTTAAAGCGTTTGTAAGCCGACCTCAGCGGTCTGCCGTCCTTAAACACTACCATACCTCCGACATTTTCGTCACCGTCGGTATGAGATATATCATAAGCCTCTATATAAGAGGGCACACTTTTCAGATCCAAAAGCTTTGCAAGTTCGTTAAGCGCCGCCATTTCTCTTCCGCTCCGTTCGGTTTTAAGAGAAAGATTATCGGCTGCATTATTAAGACACATCATAACTGTACTTTTTTGCTCGCCCGCTTTCGGAATTATAATCGAAACTTTTCTTTTCGATATTTTTGAAAGCCATTCTTCGGTAAGCGCCATTCCGTCAAATTCGCCGTCAAGAAGAATTCTCGGCGGTATATCGGTGTTATCCGAATAATAGCGCAAAAGAAACTCGCCGTAGAGAGAATTCCTGTCGGTAACGCCGTCAACAAAAAAATGTCTTTTATCCGTCAGACGATTACCTCTGAAATTAAGCACGCTCACGCAGGCCTGTTCGCCTATAAAAGCGGCGGCAAATACATCCTGTGCCTTGTATGTGCACATAACGACCTTTTGTTGCTGTTTCATTGAAGTAAGTGCTTTTATACGATCTCTCAGTTTTGCCGCATTTTCAAAATCAAGCCTATCGGACGCCGCCTGCATTTTTTCTTTAAGATTTTCTATTATATCCGCAGCATTTCCCGTCTTGATATATTCCTTTGCCTGCCTGATCGTTTCAATATAGGAAGAATTTGAAATTTTTCCCCTGCAAGGGGCGTCACATCTGCCGATATGGTAGTTAAGACAAGGCTTTGAGGGCTTATCGAAAGAACGGTTACAGTCGGGAAGTTTGAAAATACCGATAACTGCGTCTATGGTATCCCGTGCGATATATCCCGAATAATACGGTCCTATATACTCTCCCTTTTCATCAGTTGTATTTGCAAACTTTATCTTTGGCCATTTTTCATCCGTTATTTTGATATAATGATAACCTTTATCGTCCTTCAGAAGAATATTATATTTCGGTTGGTACTGCTTTATAAGAGAGCATTCCAGTACAAGGGCCTCAAATTCACTGTCACATATAATGTGTTCAAATCTATCCACATTTGAGACCATTCTTTTAACCTTTTCGGAATGTTGATTACCGCTCCCGAAATATTGCGTAACACGGTTTTTAAGAGCTTTTGCCTTGCCGATATATATAACTTCTCCGCTTTTGTTTTTCATAATATAGACACCCGGAGAGAGCGGCAAACGATTTGCCTGAGCTTTAAGTTCACGCAATTTACCTTCTTCGGCATAAATATTCAAAAAAAGTCATTCCCCTCTATTGATTTTTACAAAAAGTTGATATATAATAATTTACAAAAATTTAACATTTATTTTTCCCAGGTGGTATTATGCGACAGTTTATTTCCGTTTTTCTTCTTTTTTCGACTTTGTTCTTTATGTGCGGTTGTTCCGACAATACACCTCACATTGAAGCGACAAGTGAGACCAGCGTAGTCATAACAGAACCGGACGATGACACAGTCAACGGTTATAAGTCAAACTACGACAACACAACCCACGAACCGTCATCGCCTTCGAAGGATGCCGTTACATCCGGTGAATCGGTTTCACGGTCTGACAACAGCAACTCCGAAGCGGACAGTAAGCCCTCCTCCGATGTTTACTATGCCAACACCAAAACGAAAAAATTCCATCTGCCGTCCTGCGGCTACGCCAAAAATGCAAATAACGAAAATCTTTATGTCTGCGAAAGCAGAGACGAGCTGTTAAACGACGGCTACATCCCGTGCAAACGCTGCAAGCCTTAAAATAATTTTTGCCGAGCACAGCGTTAGCAGTCAGAGCCTTAAAATGTGCTTGGTTTATCTTATTTACTTGGTATGAACCTGTCATACCGGGATGACGGATTAACAAGCATCATAATGCGGCAGCTCAAGAGATCTGCGCCCGAAAAACGGGTTCGGATTTACATTCACTTTTATTTAAGTCGTTTTCGTATTTTTTCGACGCTTTTTTAAGCGCCTTTGGTTTGTTTTCTCTGTTGCGATGTGAGAGCGGTGTGAGAAAATCACCGTTCGCCGAAAACGGTAAAATTTATCGGTATAAAAAATGCGCTGCAAGAAAAAATCCTGCAGCGCGTTTGAATTTTATCTGAATTTACAGACTGCCGAGCGGCACATCAGTTTGCATTAAGCTTTGAAGCAAGAGCAGACTTCTTATGCGCAGCATTGTTCTTATTGAGAAGACCTTTGCGGGCAGCACGGTCAATCTTTACAACAGCAGCCTTAACAGCTTCACCTGCTTCGGGAGCATTTGCAGCTATAGCAGCATCAGCCTTCTTTATTGCGGTTTTGAGATCCGAACGGAAAGCCTTGTTGCGAGCAGCGTTAACTTTGCTTACCTCAACACGCTTTTTAGCAGATTTAATATTCGGCATTATGACACCCCCTAACAGTTTCGTAGCGGACCGAGCCGCCACACTCTTCACAGTAACATTTATGTTATCACAAAACCTTTAAAAATGCAAGTCTTTTTTAACAAAATATAATTAAAGTAAGTAACAAATTAAAAAAATCAAAATCCGTATAGAAAAATCAACGGATATATGTTAAAATTTCTAAAGGTGATACTATGGAAAAAATAAATTATCAGCTTAAGACAGACGCTATGATAGAAGAGCTTTGTTTAAACGGAGAAAAGCCCGATCTGCTCCTTCACTCGTGCTGTGCTCCGTGTTCATCATATGTACTTGAATATTTAAGCAGATATTTTAATATAACTCTGTTTTTTTCAAATTCAAACATAACCGATCCTGCGGAATATAAAAAGCGCCTTTCGGAGCTTTACAGGCTCTGCCGTGAGGCTGACTTTTCACAGGGGGTTAAAATAGTTGAGGATGATTATTCTCCGGAGGACTTTTTTGATCGGGTAAAGGGTCTTGAAAGCGAGCCGGAGGGCGGAAAAAGGTGCACTTCCTGCTTTGAGTTTCGACTTGAACGTACCGCAAATTATGCTTTTGATAACGGATTTAAGCTTTTTGCGACCACTTTGACCGTAAGTCCCTATAAAAATGCGGCGCTTATAAACGAAATAGGTTATAAAAACGCCGAAAGAACGGGGATTTGTTACCTGCCGTCCGACTTTAAAAAAAGAGGCGGTTATCAGCGCTCAATAGTTCTCTCAAGGGAATACGGAATATACCGTCAACAATACTGCGGCTGCGCATTTTCAAAGCAGTCGTAGACATTACAAACACCCGCTTGCTGTTTCTATAGCAAGCGGGTGTTCTCGGTTATTTTTTAATTTTGATGTTCACAAAAAAGTCTTATTCTTCTTCCTGTGAAACCTGTGCGGTATCCTCAAGGTCGGCAACGATAACATTTACTTTTGTTACCGCAGCGCCGGTCATCGTCTGAACCTTTTCTTTGATGTTTGACTGAACGGCTTCGGCAGCGGCACGCATTTTAGCATCGGGCTTTAAGGATATATAAACATTTATTGTTATAGCACCGTTAATATTTTCTATTTTAACACCTTTAAACGGATTTTTGGTTTTAACGGCGTCCTTAAGATCAATAGCTTTTTTTGAAAGACCGCTTACACCTTCAACCTCGCACGCAGCAAGTTCAGCTATTTTTTCAAGCACCTCGGTGCTCACCGAAAGATTTGATTTTTGTTCCTGCATAGGGCACCCTCCAAACTTCTTGTGCAGGCATTGCCTGCTATGTGTTACATTTGATAGTGACAAACTGCCCGACAAAAGCGGCAATTGACTGCCGTTATCCACCCTCAAAGCTTAAAATACCGCCGTATCACAAAGCTTTTAAATGCAAAATCATATCTGCCGAAGCAAATCTATCCTTATCTTATGCAAACTTCTTTTATACATTGTAACACATTTTCAAAAAATTACAACTATTTTACGGTAACAATTTTTATACTTTCGAGAGAAATGCCCGATTCGCTTGTTACGATATCCTGTATTTGCAGTGTTTGAGCGGTAGTAAGACCGTCCGATTTTACAACTATATTTGCGCCTCCCGGACTTATTACAGCCACAGCCTTACTGAATCCCTTTGCCTTCAGTAAGGTTTCTATGTTATTGGCCTGTTCTATATGCTGAGCCATTTCTTTTGTTACGTTTACGGCGTTTTCCTTATCCTTATCCGTAAGGTTTTCCGAAGTTAATGTTTCCTTAACGGTCTCCTGCGCCTCTTTGAGCGCCTTGTTTCTGCTTTCAACCGCAGCCTTGAAATAATCGGTGTCCGAAGTTTTAACGCTTGCGGAGGTTTCAACGGCGGCTGAAGACGAGTTATTCGAAACATATTTTGCCTCACCCAAATATTTTTTGGATGAAGAGAACTTCATATTGAGCCAAACCGCTCCGCCGAGCGCTACAACCATAAGAAGTGCTACTGCCTGACCTTTTGAAAATACCTTACCTTTTTTCATTTTTATCTGCCTCCTGCAATATATACTCTTTTTGAAGTTATATTAAGTGCCGCACAAACGGCATTGTTTATTTTTTCGGAAAGCTGTATGTCGTCGCCGCCGTCGCATATAACGGCAACCCCCCTTACCTGCGGCATATTCTGTGTAACCACGAGTGCCTTTTCGCCGCCCTCGGAGGATTTTACGGTTATATAGCTTTTTGAATTTGCGCTGCTTTGTGTCGTGGATTTATCTCCGCTTACTGTTGAGGATGTATCCTTTGTATCATCGGCATAGACGTATTTGACCGAGCTTTCGAGAGTTATCATAACCGTTACATTATCGCTTCCGGTTATATCGGAAACGATTTTTTTGACCCTTTCCTCAAGGTCGGATTCGTATTCTTTAACGCTCATCTCCTGCGAATCCGTGCCGGCGTCTGCTTTATCGGAACCGGAAAGAGGAAAAAAGGAAGAAAGTGCTATAAGTGCAATACCGGTAAGTCCGCAGATTATCAGCATTTTAGGGTTTTTAAGTTTTTTTACTATTTTTTCGACTTTTTCATTCATTTATAACTTCCACCTCATAACTGCCGTTGCCCGATATGACGGATTTAACATTTTCCGCAGATTCGGTCGTTACAACCGTTACCTTAATAATTATTATGCTGCCGTCGTCCGCTTTATCCGTTAAAACGGTTAATTTTGAAAAGTTTATTCCTGATTTTTCGAGCGCCCGTTCAAAGACCATTCTTGACGCCTCTGCTGCGGCTCCCGCAGATACGCTCTGCGTTTCATCGGTGCTTATTTTAAAGCTTATATTTCCTATACCTGAAAAACAGGATATAACGCAACAAACAAGACAAAGACAAAACACATATTTAACGGACTTTTCAAACGCTCCTTTCGGACATATCAGATAAAGTCCGCCGAGAGCAACACATCCTACACAAAACGCCGCAATAAAAGAACTTATCGCACCCATATCAACCACCTGCCGAAATAACGACTGTAAGGCATATAGCAAACATACCGAAAATAAGCAAAAGTGCTCCGCAAAGAACCGCAAGCATAGCGTCCACAGCCTTCATAAGGCCTGCAAATTTAGGTATGCCGAACATCTCGGAAAGCGCCCTGCAAAGACTCAGCGTCACCCTCCAGATAAGAAGCTCGCATATAATCGGGAGCATCATAACAGATAAAGCAAAGACAGCATATACTCCCGCTGTCGAACGCAGCAGCGACATCGAAGAGTATATCGTCGACGCAGCTTCCGAAAGTGCCGCACCTGCTACCGGCACGCTCGTTCCCACTATAAATTTTGTTGTTTTTATCGCAAGAGAATCGGTTGCGGAATTAACGGCGGTTTGGATACCGAGTATTCCCGAAAATATAACCGTAACAAAGGACATTGCCCCGGTCGATATTTTTTTAACGGTCTCCGAAATACCCGAACCTCCGATAAGAGGAGATACGCTTTCGCAAAGGCTTAAACTGAGATAGGAGCCCGTAAGCGGCAAAAGTGCAAAAGAGGCAAATGCGGAAATACCTTCGGCCGCCGCAAGCAAAACGGCACTCATTGAAGCAGATGTAAGCGCTTGTCCCGAAAGTGCTGTCACAGCAGCAAAAACCGGTATAAACGCCAGCATAAATGTGCAGCAGCCCTTAGCTGTATCTGCGGCGGCCGCAACGCATTGCCAAACATCGGTTATTATAATTGCGGCACAGGCAAGTACTGCCGCATAAAGCGCCGGAGCAAATCTAACGTTATCCGAGCCGAAGGCTGTCATTGCCGCAGTTATCAGTATCACCGCAATGAGAGACGCTCCCGACCTCAAAGGTCTTTTCATACCGCTTTGCAAAAAGTTTGAAATGTGGGTAAAAACATTCTCTGCCGACAGTGAATTTACCCAATCTCCGTTTTGCGGAGTTATTCCGTAACTTGATAGATAATCCGAAGTATCCTCTTCAAGGGACTCCTCAATGCTTCCCATATCTATTGAATCATAAAGTTCTTCGTTTGCATCGGCAAATACGGGAACGGAAAAGATGAGTAAAAGAGAAATAACGGCTGTTATTACACGAATATATTTTTTCATAGCTTTGCAATACTGAGCGCCGTCTGCACGATTCCGGTCATCATAGGAACAGATATCAGAAAAACCGCACAGCGACCCGCAAATTCCGCCTTTGCCGCTATTGAGTTCTGCCCGAAATCCCGACAAACATCCGCTACAAATCCCGATATATACGCAATTCCGAGGGATTTAAGCGCTGCGGCAAAGTATTCGCTCTCGCTTCCCGTAGTTTCAAAAAGCCCGTTTAACACCCCTATCGCAGGGAACACATACTTAATCACCGCAACAAATGTTATGCATACAGCCGCTATAACAGCCGTCATTGCGGCGACACGGTTAAAGCCGTCAAGCAAAACGGCACTTACAGCCGCAAGTATCAGAATTGCAAGCGTTTTTATAAGCAATTCACTCATAATCCGAAGAGGTCCTTTACAGTGGTAAAAAGGTCCGATATGGCTCCTACTATCATCAGCAGCACCACTACAAGTCCGGCGAGAGTTGTAAGCATAGCCTGCTCTTCCCTTCCCGAACGCACAAGCAGCTGGTTTAAAACCGTAACTATTATTCCGATCGCCGCTATCTTAAATATGAAATCAACATCCATTTATTTCTCCTGCCTTCTTATATCAACATTATTGCTCCGCAAAGTCCTACCGAAATTCCGCAAACACGCCATATTTTGCTTTTTTGGCTGATTTTAAGGGTTGCTTCTTCAATCTTTTTTGAAATAAGCCCGATACAAAGTTCGGTTCTTGAGATTTCGTCCTCAGCGCTTTTACTGCCGAATTCCGAAAAAAAATCATTAAGAATACCCTTATCGGACTCCGAAAGAATACATCCTTCGCATAACATTTTTCCGCTTTCGATTTTTATGCTGTCGCACTCTGCAAAGCATTTTTTATAAATTGTTTCGGTTTCCTCGGGTATGTGTGATATGTAAATCTTAAGCGATCCGAGAGAAGCATATATTTTTTTAAGCTCCTTAAGTCTTTTTTCGGCGGAGGCAGCCTTTAAAAAGCCGAATGCCGTACTTGAAAAAAAGAAAATCATTATGCCTGCCGTTTTAATTATGTAGTACATAAAAATTCTCTTGCCTCCGCTATTTCCGGCGCCTTACCGACTTCGGGACTTAAAACCGCTATTTTAGAAATCGCCCTCGTTTCAAGCAGATCCTTTATTATACTGCGCCTTAATATATCTTCCTTTGAACCGGCATGAACCGTTGTGATAATACCGACTCCGCTGTGGAAACATTCCGATACTTTTTCCAGTTCGGCGGCAGTTCCTATTTCGTCAAAGGCAATAATATCCGGAAAGAGCGTTCTTAAGGCTATTTGTGTGCCGAGAGCTTTATCGTGGCTCATAATAATATCGGTGTTTTCGCCGAGATCGTTTGAACTTTCCCCCGCATAACTTCCTGAAAGCTCACCTCTTGAATCAATAACCGCTATTCTGTAATATTTTCCGGTTATTCCTGACGAAAGCTGTCTTATCATATCTCTGAGCATAGTTGTTTTTCCGCTTCCCGGAGGTCCCGCTATGAGAAAACCGCCGCCTGAATAAGAGCCGACGAGTTTTCCTGCACAGCCTCTTATATCGTGGGATATTCTTATATTTACGGAAGAAACATCGCTTATTATCCCGCTTTCGTTCAAAGTTCCGCAAATTCCCGCCCTATGACCGTTTCTCATCATTATATAACCGTTTTTAAGTTCTGATTCGTGGGCATAAACGGAATTTTTGCAGAGCAGTAAAAAGCTTTCTTCAAGGTCTGATTTATCCGCTCTTACGGTATCGGGACAGACAAAAGTGCTTGCCGCCCCGTTTTCCAGCAAAAACAAAGGTCTTCCCTTTACGGTAAGTGCTACCGGTTGTCCGGTGCGAAGTCTTATCTCCTCTACAGAGGACTTGATATCATCGGATAAAAATTCAAGTTTTCGCCTTATTTTTGCGGAAATTCCGTACAATGCGCTGTCAAAACTTATGTTTTCGTTCATATTTTTCATCCTTTCATCCGCCTGTTAAATCTTATGAATCGGTTGTCCCTATTATTACTGTGAAAAAATTATCGAAAAAAGTTCGAAAATACTTGTTAATTAGTGATAAATATGCTATACTCTTAAGGTATAGTTGGTATATTTATATCAATATATCTTATTCCGCTTTGTTCGGAATAAAATCAACGAGGAGGATTTCGTTAATGAAGAAGAAGATCAGCAATATTCCCTTCAAAGGCACTGCAGAGCAGGAAGTTAGGCTTCAGCAGGTCATTGCGGAAAATAAGCATGACAAGAGCAATCTTATGGTTGTTATGCAGAAGGCCCAGGATATTTACGGCTATCTGCCTTTTGAAGTGCAGAATATGATAGCCGAAGGTATGGAAGTGCCGCTTGAAAAGGTTTACGGCGTTTCAACATTTTATGCTCAGTTTTCTCTTTCCCCGAAAGGACAGTACAATATTTCGGTATGTCTCGGAACAGCCTGCTATGTTAAAGGTTCGGGCGATATATTTGACAAAATAAGCGAAAAGCTCGGCATCGGTGCCGATGAATGTACTCCGGACGGTAAATTTTCTCTTACTGCCTGTCGCTGTATAGGCGCTTGCGGTCTCGCTCCCGTACTTACCGTAAACGACGAGGTTTACGGCCGTCTTACCGTTGACGATGTTGACGGTATACTTGCAAAATACGGAGAATAATCGCATAGATTTCTTGTGAAGGAGCAGGTATTTTTATGAAGATAATCACCATAAAAGAGCTGCTTTGCGCAGATGTTATCTGCGGTGAGGATATGCTCGGGACACACGTTTATTCCGCCTGCGGAAGCGATATGATGAGCGATGTCCTCGCTTATGTTAAAGACCAAGCGGTACTGCTTACGGGTCTTGTAAATCCTCAGGTTGTGAGAACGGCTGAAATGATGGATATGAAATGTATCGTTTTCGTCCGCTCAAAGCTCCCCTCCGAGGAAATGATACAGCTTGCAAAGGATTGCGGAATAGTTTTGCTGGCAACTAAAAAGCGGATGTATGAAGCCTGCGGCCTGCTTTACAGCAACGGTCTCGTCGGAAACAAGGTGAAAAATGGCTGAAGCGGTCAAATTCCACTTTGATGTTGACGGCTCGGATTTCGTCTCTGCCGGTCAGGCTTCGGTTGCGGTAAAGAAAAATCTTCGGCAGCTCGGAATTTCTCCCGATGTTATCCGAAGAGTATCGATCGCAATGTATGAAGGCGAAATAAATATGGTTATCCACGCAGGGGGCGGAACAGCGGATGTTACCGTCACCGAAGACTTTATCGAAATTCTGCTTAAAGACAGCGGTCCCGGAATCAAGGATATCGGTAAAGCTATGCAGGAGGGTTATTCCACCGCAACGGATAATATAAGATCGCTTGGATTCGGAGCAGGAATGGGACTTCCGAATATGAAAAGATACAGCGATTTTATGGATATAAAATCACAAGTGGGCAAAGGAACCGAAATAATTATGAAGGTTTTCATCAACAGCTGAATTTTTCCTTCCTTGCCACAATATTATTCGGCAGGTGTTTTATATGAATACATATGAACATTCCGTTTATCTCGATTCTTCAAAATGCAACGGCTGCACCACCTGTCTTAAACATTGCCCGACCGAGGCAATAAGGATCAAAGACGGTAAGGCAGTCATAAATCAGGAACGCTGTATAGATTGCGGAGAGTGCATCAGGGTGTGTCCTTATAAAGCAAAAAGGGCAGTTTGCGATAAACTTTCCGATATTGACAGATTCAAATTTAAGATAGCACTCCCCGCCCCATCGCTCTATGCCCAGTTTGACAATCTTGACGATATGGATTATGTTCTTGACGGGCTTTTAAAAATCGGTTTTGACGATGTTTTTGAGATTTCGGCGGCAGCTGAGCTTATCAGTGCTTACACAAGAATTTATCTGAAACAAACAGACCTTAAGCGGCCGATCATAAGCTCTGCCTGTCCCGTTGTGCTCAGGCTTATCGGGCTTAGATTTCCTTCACTTAAGGACAATATTTTAAAAATGCTTCCGCCTATGGAGCTTGCGGCTGCTCTCGCAAGAGATAAAGCCGAAAAGGAACATCCCGAGCTGACAAAAGAAGATATAGGGGTTTGTTTTATTTCCCCGTGTCCCGCAAAGGCAAGCTATGTAAAAAACGGATTTTCCGATTATAAGAGCAAAATAGACGCTGTTATTCCGATAAGCGATGTTTATTTCAAACTCCTTCAGGCAATGCAGCAGGAAGATACACCGCATAACATTTCAAACTCTGGAATGATAGGAATAGGATGGGCTTCTTCGGGAGGAGAAGCAACTGCGATACTTAACGAAAGATATCTTGCGGCTGACGGTATAGATAATATCATCAAGGTTCTCGATCAGGTGGAAAACGGAAATATTCCTCCGCTTGATTTTATAGAACTTAACGCCTGCACGGGCGGATGCGTCGGAGGGGTTCTTACAATGCAAAATCCCTTTATCGCCAAAGCAAGACTGCAGGGGCTTCGCCGTTATCTTCCCGTTTCCTGTAATTTTCTTTCAAAGGAGCAGTCGACTTCTGTTCCGGACTGCTGTATGTTTGATAAATTCCCTGTTTATCACCCAATTTCAAGGCTGAGTGACAGCATTGCCGAATCGATGAGGATGATGGCCGATATACAAAAGCTGAGAGAAAAACTTCCCGGTATCGACTGCGGTTCCTGCGGTGCACCGAATTGCAGGGCTTTTGCGGAAGATATTATTAAGAATGAAGCCAAACTCGAAAGTTGTCTTATAAGAAACCGCTGCGGAAAGGATGATGCCGATAATGACGGTAAGTGACCTTGTTAAGGCAGGTAACTTTAATGTTTTAAATGCTGCCGACACCGACAGAGCGGTTACGGGAGTTTATATAGGTGACCTCTTAAGTTGGGTTATGGGAAGGGCAAAAGCAGGCGATATATGGATAACAATAATGTCAAACATAAATGTTGTTGCCGTGGCTTCCCTCGCCGATGTTTCCTGCGTGATCCTTGCAGAAGGCGCAGAGCTTGACGGCGATGCGATGTCTGCCGCAAAAGAAAAGGAAATAAACATTATTAAAAGCGATTTTCCGATATATGAAACAGCCGTGATGATTTCAGAGCTTTTAAAATGAGCAGGGCAAGTTACGATTTTCACACACATTCCTGTCTTTCCCCCTGTGCGGACAATGACAGCACTCCTTCCGACCTTGCGGGTATGGCATTGCTTAACGGGATAAACGTTATGGCTTTAACCGACCATAACAGCGCAAAAAACTGTCCCGCTTTTTTCAAAGCCGCAGAGCATTACGGAATAATACCGATAGCAGGAATGGAGCTGACCACCGCAGAGGATATACATATGATTTGTCTCTTTGAGGAGCTTGACGGTGCGCTTTCTTTTGAAGAATATCTCGACAAATTTAAGACGAAGATTAAAAACCGAACCGATATTTTCGGCGATCAGCTTATTCTCGACAGCGGCGATAATGTTGTAGGCTTTGAGGAAAATTACCTTCCGATTGCCACCGCTCTTACTATAGAGGCTGCCGCAGAAGCGGTTGTCAAATACGGAGGCGTGTGTTATCCCGCTCATATAGACCGTCAGTCAAACGGAATAATAGCGGTTTTGGGCGCTATGCCGGAATATCCCGAATTCCCCTGCGTGGAACTGAACAATTCAAGGAACAGAGAGGAATTCACCGTAAAGTACGGTCTTTCGGATAAACGAATCCTGATAAGCTCGGATGCTCACAGACTTTCGGACCTAAGAGAAGATAACGACTTTATCGAGATAATTTCCGATATAAGAGATACTTCATCTGTAAAACGGGAAATTTTCGAAATATTAAGAGGTTTAAAATGAAAGAATTATCGCTGAATATTTTGGATATTGCCGAAAATTCCGTAAAGGCAGGAGCAGAGCTTACTAAAATAACGATAAACGAGCAGGGAAATAATCTTACCTTGACGATTGAGGATGACGGCTGCGGAATGTCTCCCGAAATTTTAAAGTGTGTTACAAATCCTTTTTACACAACAAGAACGACCCGTAAAGTGGGAATGGGACTTCCGCTTCTTAAAATGGAAGCCGAACAGACAGGCGGAAAAATGGAAATAACTTCGGTTACCGCAGAGGAGTCTTCCGAAAATCACGGGACGACGGTAACGGCGGTTTTCAATAAAGACCACATAGACTTTACCCCTTTAGGCGATGTGAGCGAATCGGTGATAACGCTTATTCAGGGACATCCCGATTCAAATTTTCTGTTCACACATAAAATCGGTGAAAAAAATATTTCTCTTGATACAAGAGAAATTAAAAAGGAACTCGGAGATATCCCATTAAATTGTTACGATGTTATAAGTTGGATACGGGAGTATTTAAAAGAGCAATACGACCTGTGTTGAACCTGATACATAAAATCAAACAAAGCAAATCAATGAAAGGAAGAAATATATGAAATCTTTGGCAGAGCTTAAAGCTATCAAGGAAAAAATGAAAGACAAGGTTATTCTTCGTGAAGGCGTAGAATCGACAAGAGTTGTCGTCGGTATGGCAACCTGCGGTATAGCGGCAGGAGCAAGACCGGTACTGAACGCCTTTGTCGAAGCGGTAAATGCCGAGGGTCTTAATGAGAAGGTTACCGTTTCTCAGACAGGCTGCGTAGGAATTTGTCAGCTTGAACCTATCGTTGAGGTATACGAAAACGGCAAAGACAAGGTGACCTATGTTAAAATGACCGCTGATAAAGCAAAGCGGGTAGTTGAAGAGCATCTTAAGGGCGGCAAGGTAGTAAGCGAATACACCGTAGCTGCCGATAAGGCATAATTGGAGGTATAAATTTATGGTTCGTACACACGTACTTATCTGCGGCGGTACAGGCTGTACCTCGTCCGGCAGTAAGGCTATTCAGCAGGCTTTCGCCGAAAACATCGAAAAGAACGGTCTGAAAGAAGAAATCAAGATAGTTCAAACGGGATGTTTCGGTCTCTGCGCACTCGGTCCTGTTGTTATAGTTTATCCTGACGGTACTTTTTACAGCCGTGTTACTCCGGATGATGTTGCCGAAATAGTTGAAGAACATCTTTTAAAGGGCAGAGTTGTTGAACGCCTTGTTTATAACGACACAGGCTCAATGGAAGCAATTGAAGAGGGTCACGTTTCCCTTAACGATACTGCTTTCTATAAGACTCAAAACCGTGTTGTTCTGCGCAACTGCGGCGTTATAGATCCTGAAAACATCGATGAATACATAGCGATGGACGGTTATGCCGCTCTCGGCAAGGTCCTGACCGAAATGACACCTGAAGACGTTATTAAATGCGTTACGGATTCGGGCCTCAGAGGAAGAGGCGGCGGCGGCTTCCCGACCGGATTTAAATGGTCTCTCTGTGCTCCTAACAAAGCTCCGCAGAAATATGTTGTATGTAATGCGGACGAAGGCGACCCCGGCGCATTTATGGATCGTTCCGTTCTTGAGGGAGACCCCCACTGTGTTATCGAAGCTATGGCAATAGCAGGTTATGCTATAGGCGCAACAAAGGGATATATATACGTCCGTGCGGAATACCCGATAGCTGTTAAGCGTTTGGAGATCGCCATAGATCAGGCAAGAGAATACGGACTTCTCGGCAAAAATATTTTTAACTCCGGTTTTGATTTTGACCTTACGATAAGACTCGGTGCCGGTGCGTTTGTCTGCGGTGAAGAAACCGCTCTTATGACCTCTATCGAAGGCAACAGAGGCGAACCGAGACCTCGTCCCCCCTACCCTGCTGTTAAAGGTCTTTACAACTCGCCGACGGTTGAAAACAATGTTGAGACTTTCGCCAACATCCCCCAGATAATTTTAAAGGGCGCCGATTGGTTTGCATCAATGGGTACACAGAAATCAAAGGGAACAAAGGTATTTGCTCTCGGCGGTAAGATAAAGCATACCGGTCTTGTTGAAATACCTATGGGCACGACCCTCCGCCACATTATAGAGGATATCGGAGGCGGTATACCCAACGGCAAAAAATTCAAGGCCGCTCAGACGGGCGGACCGTCCGGCGGATGTATTCCCGCAAACCTCATTGATACAGAGGTTGATTACGATAACCTCACTGCAATCGGCTGTATGATGGGCTCGGGCGGACTTATAGTTATGGACGAAGACAACTGTATGGTTGATATGGCTAAATTCTTCCTTGAATTTACTGTTGACGAATCCTGCGGAAAATGCACACCTTGCAGAGTCGGTACAAAGAGACTTCTTGAAATCCTTGATAAAATAACAAAGGGTAAGGGCACACTTGAAGATATTGACCGCCTCGAAGAGCTTTGCCTTTACATAAAGCAAAACTCTCTTTGCGGACTCGGACAGACTGCTCCGAACCCGGTTCTTTCAACACTTAAGTTCTTCCGTGATGAATATGTTTCTCACGTTGTTGACAAGAAATGTCCTGCCGGAGTATGTAAGGATCTTCTCACATACTCGATAAACAGAGACACCTGTATCGGTTGCGGTATGTGTGCAAGGAACTGCCCTGTATCCGCAATTTCAAAAACAGACTACATTGCTCCCTCTCATAAGCTTCCGTCTTATATAATAGACGCCTCCAAGTGCATTAAGTGCGGCGTTTGTATGGGCAATTGTAAGTTTAAAGCAATAAGCAAAAACTAAGAAAGGAGCCGAAAACAATGGATATGATAAATTTAAAGATAAACGGCATATCGGTAAGCGTGCCGAAGGGCTCCACTGTTTTAGAGGCTGCAAGGGCAGCCGGCGTGGAAATCCCCACACTCTGCTTTATGAAGGATAAGAACGAGATAGGTGCTTGCAGAATCTGCGTTGTAGAAGCAAACGAAGGCAGAGGATTCAGAGTTGTAACTTCCTGTGTTTATCCCGCAAGCGAGGGTATGGAGGTGCTCACCAACTCCGAAAAAATTCAAAAGGCAAGAAAGACCACACTTGAGCTTATACTTTCAACCCACGATAAGAGCTGTCTTTCCTGCAAGCGTTCCACCAACTGTGAGCTTCAGAAGCTTTGCCGTGACTATGGCGTAGACGATGATGCATTCAGCGGATTTAAGCCTAAATATGAGCTTGACGAATCTACACCTCACCTTGTAAGGGATAACAACAAATGTATCCTCTGCCGCCGCTGCATTGCTGCCTGCAATGAACAGTATGTAAGCGTTATCGGTGCCAACGACAGAGGTATTGACACAAGAATAGGTCAGGCATTCAATCTTGATCTTGCACACGTTCCCTGCATCTCCTGCGGACAGTGTACTGTAGTCTGTCCCACGGGCGCCCTTACCGAAAAGGACGATACCGATAAGATTTGGGAGGCTCTTTCAGATCCAGAAAAGACAGTCGTTGTTCAGACAGCTCCATCTATCCGTGCCACCCTCGGAGAATGCTTCAATATGCCGATAGGCACAAATGTTGAGGGCAAAATGGTAGCTGCTCTCAGGAGACTCGGCTTTGATAAAGTATTCGACACAGATTTCGGTGCAGACCTCACAATAGTTGAAGAAGCAAACGAATTGGTTGAACGCATTAAAAACGGCGGCACTCTCCCGATGATAACCTCCTGCTCACCCGGTTGGGTTAAATTCTGCGAATACTATTATCCCGATATGCTCGGCCATCTTTCAAGCTGCAAATCACCGCAGCAGATGACAGGTGCGGTTATAAAAACCTATTGGGCGGAAAAAGAAGGAATAGACCCCGAGAATATCGTTTGTGTATCGGTTATGCCCTGCACGGCAAAGAAGTTTGAAATAGGTCGTAACGATCAGTCTGCAGCAGGCGTTCCCGATGTTGATATAGCAATAACAACAAGGGAACTCGGCAGAATGATTGAAAGAGCCGGAATAAGCTTTACTATGCTTCCCGACGAGGAATTTGACGATCCGTTTGCCACAGATACCGGTGCCGCAGTAATATTCGGTGCTACCGGCGGCGTTATGGAAGCTGCCCTCAGAACCGCAAATGATTGGCTTACAGGCAAGGACAATACAGAAATTGAGTTTGAAGCCGTAAGAGGAACTATGGGACTTAAGGAAGCCACCGTTAATATAAACGGTTCCGACATAAAGGTTGCCGTTGCTTCAAGCGGCGGCGCTGCAAAGGTTGTTATGGATCAGCTTAAGGCAGGAAACCCCGCAGGCTGGACATTTATTGAGATAATGGGTTGCCCCGGCGGCTGCGTAAACGGCGGCGGTCAGCCTATCCAGCCTCAGTATATCCGTGATACCGTTGACCTTAAAGCAGTGAGAGCCAAGGCGCTCTATGAGCAGGACAGAAATATGCCTATGCGTAAGTCGCATGAGTCACCTGCCGTAAAGACACTCTATAAGGAGTGGTATACCGACGGTTTCGGCGGTCACAAGGCTCACCACGACCTGCACACAACATATGTTAAGAGAGAAAAGTTCCCTAAAAACTGATTTTAACATTTTATCAGCCGCAGTTTAAAGACTGCGGCTGATGTTTTTAAATGTCAGGCCGGCAAGAATAATCAAAGGCTGCCCCAAACGGCATATTTTCATTTATTTCCTTTATAATGGCTATTGAAAGTCGAAATAGTGTAAAACTACACTATTTCGACACCAAATCTTTGATTTGGTCACAAATTTTCTTTGAAAATTTGTCAAGGTCCATTGCAATGAATATAGGCAAAATTAAATTTATGAAAATTTAATTTTGCTTAAGGCCGATAAAATCGGCTTGCCGAAACAATTTTTGGTGTTTCGACATTCTATAATCATTATAATGAGCTGAAAACAAGTCAAAACAAGACAAAATACCAAATAAAACTTGACTTTTTGACAGTAATAAAATACAATATTCGAATACCCTTTTTAAGGTATGAATATGGAGACGTATCGAAGTGGTCATAACGGGGCTGACTCGAAATCTTCCTCGGCTGACGGAAGCCCGACTTCCGCAAAGCCTTTAACCGTGCGGTTTTCGGGCACTTTCCCGCCGCAGGCACAACGTGAGTTCTAACAGAAATTCTAATACAACCGAATATTTGCGTTAATCTCGGTTTTCCGAGTTAACATATATGGAGACGTATCGAAGTGGTCATAACGGACATAACTCGAAATCATGATGCCCCTTGAGGGACGAGGGTTCGAATCCCTCCGTCTCCGCCAAACAATCAGCCGGATCCCGGTTATTCCGGGACTCGGCTGATTCATATTTATGTCACCGGAGGTAGAGCGTCGTAACGCTCGGGGATCGTAAGGCGCAAGCCTTGCAGGCCGCATACCGGATTAGGTGTCGAGTGCGCTCGGTTATTACTTTGTAATGACCGGGTATTTTTATTTTTCGGAGGGAATTATGAAAAACACAAAAGTAACCCTTGCACCGCTGGAAGCGGAAGATCGTGAGCACTTCATTCTTGATAATCAGGAGTCTTTCAAGTATGGCGCAGTTGAAGAATTCGGGCTGCGGGACGACCATTTTGATGAGGATGGAGAGATCATCTCCCGCGCAACCATTGAGCAAAGCATTGATGCGCCCGACAGCGAGACATATCAAATTCTGTATGATGGCAGAAAGGTTGGCGGTGTGGTGCTGAAAATCGACAAAGAGACACATCACAACGAGCTGGAAC
>CAKSEH010000007.1 GCA_934446475.1 uncultured Eubacteriales bacterium
TTCGTCGTTGTTTAATTTTCAAGGTCCGTTTTGCGCCTCTCTTTTTCAGAGCGCCTGATTATAATACCACATCGCTCCCCCTTTGTCAACACTTTTTTTCCCTTTTTTTGAAAGTTTTTTTCATATATCATTTAAGCACAATATATGGTGTTGCAGATATAAAGCGGACAACTATTTTTAACTGCATTTTGTCTTAAAAACAATGACAGTTATACTATTCGCAGAGTTTTGACCTTAGTTTTGTCAGAATTTTTTTCTCTGCCCGTGACACCTGAACCTGAGACATATTCATAAGTGCGGCGGTGTCACTTTGAGTAAGACCACCGTAATACCTGTATTTTATAAGTGCCTTTTCATTGTTATCAAGGCATACGAATGCACCGTCAAGCAGCAGCTTATCGGCAAGTGTCTCTTCGGGACCGCTTTCGGGCAGGTCAAGCTGAGAAGTTCCCTCATCATTCTCCACAGTCAACGAGACCGTGGGCCGACAGGCACAAACCGCCTCCGTAACCTCTTCGGGATCGCATCCGACAAGCTCTGCGAGTTCTCCGAGGGACGCCTCCCTGCCGTGATTTTTTTCGAATAAAGCGGCAGCAGCGTTGATTTTCAAAAAAAGTTCCTTTAAATGTCTTGAAACTTTAACCGATCCGCCGTCTCTGAAAAGGCGTTTTATTTCTCCGAGTATAGCAGGCACGGCATATGTTGAAAAACAAAGTCCTCTTGAAAAATCAAAACCGTCAGCCGCCTTTATAAGTCCTACGCAGCCTGCCTGAAAAAGATCGTCATACTCTATGCCCTTATCCGTAAATCTTCTGCAGAGGGAATGCACAAGTCTGAGATTATCGGTTATCAGGCTGTCCCTGCTTTTAAGGTTTTGCATTTACGCTGTATTTCGGGGCTATCCGCTTTAAAAGAGTTACCGTTGTTCCCTTGCCGGGTTTTGAAGAAACCTTTACCGAATCGCTGAAACTTTCCATAACCGCAAAGCCGAGTCCGGCTCTTTCTCCGCCGACGGTGGTAAAAAGAGGCTGCATAGCCTGTTCAACATTTTCTATGCCGCAGCCTTTATCTCTGATTTTAATTCTTATAGCGCCTTGCTTTAATATTTCCGCCGTTATGTAGATTTTGCCTATAGTATTTTTATAAGCATGCACAATACAATTCGTTACCGCTTCGGAAACCGATGTTTTTATATCGCTTATTTCATCTATTGTGGGGTCAAGCTGGGCGGCAAATGCCGCAACAGCAGTTCTCGAAAAGCCTTCATTCACCGAGCGTGAAAGTACGGTAAGTGAAAATTTATTTATTACCTCCATTTTATTCTTCCCTTTCTTTGAGTTCTGCGAGGCGTTCTATGCCCGCAAGTTTCATAACCTTATATATTTGCGGAGATGTTCCGACTATACTGAGAGTTGCCCCTGTTTTCAAAAGATTTCTGTAACGGCCCAGAACAAGCCCTATACCAGAGCTGTCCATAAACGATATATTTTCAAAATCCATTATAAGAAGAGAGGGCATATTAAGTTCAAGTGCACTGTCTATTTCTCCTCTGATATAGGCCGCACTGTGATGGTCAAGCTCTCCGGAAAGTTTTGCCGTAACTACCTCGCCTTTAACTGATATTTCAACCGGCATCAAATCACCTCTGTTTTAAAAATAATAAGGACAAGCCTTTATATAATAATAAGCGTTTGACACCGAAAATTGTGTCGCTGTAAGGTGTAAAAAAAGGTGTTTATTTGAAAATTTCGGGCACCTTTTGCCGTGCCTCAGCGGCAAGATAAAGTGAGCCGGTTATTATGCAGGCATTTTCCCTTTTTAAAACATCGGAGATTGCGCTGTCAAGATTTGCGGCAGGGCGTGCATTTTTGCAAAATCGTTTGGCTTTTAAAGCGAGCGCCTCGGCACTTATGGGACGCCCGTTATCCGAAACGGCAACCGTTATAATATCGGAAACGGCAGGAGAAATGATTTTTAAAAATTCATCGCAGTTTTTATCAGCCATCATCCCTATCACGGCAGTTATATCTTCTTTTATATCGCCGAGAGCATCCTTAAGCACCCTTGCGGCGCAGGGATTATGCGCACCGTCGGTAATGACAAGAGGATCTTTATTTAAAACCTCAAGTCTTGCGGGAAACTTAACTTTTGAAAGTCCTGCTGCTATGGTTTTATCGCCGATATCGGGGAATGCCGATTTTATCGTTTCGATTGCGGTAACGGCATTATTGATCTGATGCCTTCCGCCCAAAGGCACCTCGTACCTGTTGCCCTTATAAATAAATGAATTTCCGAAAATATTGCTTTTCAGCGTTATCAGGGCAGATTCATCCGGCAAAACAAAATTTTTCGACGCTGATTTTATTATTTTGAGTGCAGCAGGCTCCTGCCCAATACAGGTAACGGTTTTATCTCCGATAATGCCGCACTTTTCGGCAGTTATTTTCTCTATAGTATCTCCGAGAACAGCCGTATGGTCAAGACCGATTTTTGTTATAACGGAGGCAAGTTTATTTTTAAGAGGAAGAGTGTTTGTTGCGTCAAGACTGCCGCCGAGGCCTGTTTCAATAACGGCAATATCGCACTTTTCTCTTGAAAAATACAAAAAGCCCATAACTGTCACAAATTCAAATTCTTTAAGAGCAACATTTGCCGAGAGCACCTCTTCGGCAAGCTTGGCAAGATTTTCTTCCGGTATAAATTCTCCGTTTATCTGAATCCGCTCACGAAAATTCACTACATACGGAGATATAAAAAGTCCCGTTTTAAGTCCGGCTTCTTCAAGAATCGACGCTGTCATCGCACAGACCGAGCCTTTGCCGTTTGTTCCTGCAATATGAATACTTTTAAAATTGTTTTGCGGGTCTCCGAGCTTTGCAAGTGCCGCTTTTACTCTTTCAAGTCCCGGCGGCATAGTGAAGTTCCCGTTTTTGCGTATTTCTTCAAGTGCGTTTATATAATCCATTTTTTACACCAAACTTACCCTGATTGTATTGTCTAAGCAAAAAGTGAAAATGCGGGTCTGCCGAAAAGCAGACCCGCAAACGGTTACATATTTTCAAGTTCTTTTATGCTTTCCTTGATCATCTTAATTTTATCTTCTGCCTTTTTAAGTCCCTGACGCTGCTGTTCCACAACTTTTTCGGGGGCCTTTGCCATAAATCCCTGATTATTAAGCTTTTTATCAAAGAACAAGCGATCTTCTTCCGCTTTTTTAAGGTCTTTTTCAAGCCGTGAAAGCTCTGCGGCTATATCAACAAGCTCTTTCATAGGCATATAGACCGTTGCAGAATCGGTTACAACTCTTACCGCTCCCGATGTCTCGAAGCTATCGCCCGTTTCAACATCAGAGGCATACGCAAGGCGGCATATATACGCCTTTCCGCTTTCAAATGTATCCTTAAACGAAGTTACTATAAACACACTTGCCTTTTTGGAGGGCGGAACATTCATTTCCGCTCTGCGGTTTCTGACAGCCTTAATAACCTCCATTATGCGCTCAAATTCCGTTTCTTCGTTCCTAAAGTCAAGTCCTGAGTCAAACTCAGGCCAGCTCGACACCATAAGAGCTTCGCCTTTATGCGGAAGAGCCTGCCAGATCTCTTCGGTTATGAACGGCATAAACGGATGAAGCAGAGAGAGCGTTCCGCTGAAAACATAAAGTAAAACGCTTCGTGCCGTATCCTTAGCGGCATTATCGTCACCGAAAAGTCTTGCCTTTGATATCTCGATATACCAGTCGCAGAAAACGTCCCAAATGAAATCATAAAGCTTTTGCACTGCCAGGCCGAGTTCGAAATTATCAAGATTTTCGGTCACTTCCCTTATAAGGGTATTATACTTTGACAGTATCCATTTATCCTCAAGTGCAAGTTTTTTACCGTCTACAGAAAGCATTTCATCGCTTTCAAGATTCATCATTATAAATCTTGCCGCATTCCATATTTTATTTGCGAAGTTTCTGCTCGACTCAACTCTTTCGGGGATATATCTCATATCATTACCGGGACTGTTTCCGGTTGCAAGTGAAAATCTGAGCGCATCGGCACCGTATTCGTCTATTACCTCAAGCGGGTCGACTCCGTTGCCTAATGATTTTGACATCTTTCTTCCCTGACTGTCTCTTACAAGTCCGTGTATCAAAACAGTATCAAACGGGACTCTGCCTGTTTGTTCAAGACCGGAAAACATCATTCGCATAACCCAGAACGGAATTATATCATAACCCGTAACGAGAGTGTTTGTGGGATAATAGTGTTTGAAATCCTCCGTCATTTCAGGCCAGCCGAGCGTTGAAAAGGGCCAAAGCGCAGACGAGAACCAGGTATCAAGGGTATCGGGGTCCTGCTTTATATTTGTGCTGCCGCAGTGGGCGCACTTTGTTATATTATCTTCCTTTGAGACGGTTATCTCGCCGCAATCATCGCAATACCAGGCAGGTATTCTGTGACCCCACCAAAGCTGACGGGAAATACACCAGTCTCTAATATTCTCAAGCCAGTGGAAATAAACCTTCTCGAAGCGTTTTGGAACGAATTTCGTTTCCTCTTCCTTTACCGCTTCTATAGCCGGCTGTGCGAGCGGCTTCATTTTTACGAACCACTGTTTTGAAACTCTCGGCTCAACAGTTGAACCGCAGCGGTAGCAGGTGCCCACATTATGCGAATAGTCCTCTATCTTTACGAGTGCACCTTCTGCTTTAAGGTCTTCAACTATTGCTTTTCTTGCCTCATATCTGTCCATTCCGGCATATTTGGGATAATCTTCGGTTATTTTTGCATCGGGAGTCATAACATTTATAACCTCAAGGTTATGTCTTAAACCGACCTCGAAGTCGTTAGGGTCGTGAGCGGGAGTTATCTTAACGACGCCTGTACCGAAATCCGTTTCAACATAGCTGTCCGCTATAACGGGAATTTCACGGTGAACTATAGGCAGTATAAGCGTTTTGCCGACCATATCCTTATACCGTTCATCATCGGGATTTACTGCAACCGCAGTATCTCCGAGCAGGGTTTCGGGACGGGTCGTGGCAAGCTCCAGATATCCGCTGCCGTCCTTAAAAGGATAACGAAGATGCCAAAAATGACCTGCCTGCTCTTCATATTCCACTTCGGCATCGGAAATAGAAGTAAGACAATGCGGGCACCAGTTTATTATACGCTCGCCCCTGTATATAAGTCCTTTATTGTAAAGTCTTTCAAAAACCTCTCTTACTGCCTTTGAGCAGCCCTCGTCAAGAGTAAATCTTTCTCTTTCCCAGTCGCACGAAGAACCGAGTTTTTTAAGCTGTTCTATAATTCTGCCGCCGTACTGCTTTTTCCACGCCCATGCACGCTCCAAAAAGCCGTCTCTGCCTATATCGTCCTTAGTTATACCCTCTTTACGCATTGCCTCGACTATTTTAGCCTCGGTTGCTATAGAAGCGTGATCGGTGCCGGGAACCCAAAGGGTATCGTATCCCTGCATACGTTTAAAGCGGATAAGGATATCCTGAAGGGTATTATCAAGAGCGTGTCCCATATGGAGCTGACCGGTTATATTCGGGGGCGGAATAACTATGGTGTAGGTTTCCTTTCCCTCTTCGCATTTTGCGTGAAAATACCTGCCGTTTAACCACATTTTATAAATGCGGTCTTCTACCTCTTTAGGGTCATACTGCTTGGCAAGTTCTTTATTCATAAAGCTCTCCTCCGAAATTAGCATAATTTTACAGAATAATCTGATTTTAAATACACAAGATACTTATGTCAGCCCTGAACAAAAGGCGTTTGCGGTTCGGGCGGACAGCCGCCCGAACTCTTTTGATTTTTGCAAAGGTATTCGGACGGTTTTTATTTTTTTTGAGTTTTTTGTGCTTAAAGTTCTAAAGCTGCCTGTTTTGCGCCCGATTGCTTAAAACTCCCTGCCGCCGGCAAATTTTTTGTGCGATAGCGATGGTCGTTTTCAAGGCTTCCTTGTTCATAGGGCACGGCTGTGAGCACACGCTGACCTTTCTTTTGAGTCATAACGGCAATTCCGCCGTTATCCCTTGTCGTCTTCTGAGGAATACTTGCAGTATTTACAATAAGCATTCTGCCGTTTGTGGAAGTTAAAACGAGCTCGCAGTCATCCTCAAAATACATAACCGTATGCAGCGCATATTTATCGCAGTAAGCCGATATGAGCTTTCTGCGGTTTGTTTTTGTTTGATAGGATGAAAGCGGGACTTTTGCTATTCTTCCGTTATCGAAAACAAAAATCATAAAGCCGTTATAGTTTGCGGTCGATACCATATAGACAGATGATTCACCGTCGTCGAAACCGAGCTTTCCTGCGACAAAGTCTCCGAGCAGACTTGCTTTACCGTCGGAAAATTCGGAAACCTTACTTTTGTAAACAGTCGCTCTGTTTGTGAAAAACAGAAGATCACAGGCATTGGTCGACTCAACAGTCTGAACAATACTGTCTCCCTCTTTAAGCTTCTGTTCGCCGCTCATCCTCAGCGACTGCGGCGTTATTTTTTTGAAATAACCGTCATTTGTAAAGAAAAGCGTAACCGGAGAATCGTCGATCTCTTCGATTTCATCTGAGAAAGATTCACCTTCCGATGCGATTATTTTGGTTTTTCTGTCCTTGCCGTACTTTTTAATAACTTCATTCAGCTCGGATACTATTATTTTCAGAATTTTAGACCTTGATTTTAAAATATCCTGCATTTCTTCAATTTCTTTTTCAAGGTCAGTTATATCCTCAAGGCGTTTAAGAATATATTCACGGTTTAAGTGTCTGAGCTTTATCTCTGCCACATACTCCGCCTGAACTTCGTCTATACCGAAGCCTATCATAAGGTTCGGAACGACTTCCTTTTCTTCCTCGGTCTCCCTTACTATCTTTATAGCCTTATCGATATCAAGAAGTATTTTTTGCATACCGTGCAAAAGGTGGAGACGGTCGCTCGCCTTGCTGAGTCTGAAATACACCCTGCGTCTTACACATTCTTCCCTGAATGCCACCCACTCGGATATAATTTCCTTAACGCCCATAACTTTAGGACTGCCGGCTATCAGGATATTGAAATTGCAGGCAAAATTGTCCTGAAGGGGTGTTGATTTATAAAGTTTTTTCATAAGTTTATCGGGGTCGGTTCCTCTTTTGAGGTCTATGGTTATTTTTAGTCCCTCAAGGTCGGTCTCGTCCCTTATATCGCTTATTTCGGTTATTTTTTTTGCCTTTACAAGCTCTACCACTTTTTCAATGATCTGTTCGCTTGTCGTCGTCGGCGGAATTTCGGTTATATCTATGCAGTTTTGGGATTTATCATAGGAATATACCCCTCTGATTTTAAAACTTCCCCTGCCCGTTTCATATATCTTTTCCGTTTCAGCCCTATCGTATAAAAGCTCTCCGCCTATCGGAAAATCCGGAGCAATAAGAGTATCGGCAACATTTATATCGTTATCCTTTATATACGCTACGGTCGTTTCGCAGACTTCCCTTAAGTTAAAGGAACAAATAGAGCTCGCCATACCTGCGGCTATACCCATATTTGAGTTTACAAGTATAGTGGGAAATGTTACGGGAAAAAGAACCGGTTCTTTTTTACTTGCGTCATAATTATCCACAAAATCGACGGTGTCTTTATCTATATCGGCAAAAAGCTCCGACGCTATGGGAGCGAGCTTTGCCTCCGTATACCTTGCGGCGGCGCACTGCATATCTCTTGAATATGCTTTACCGAACGAACCTTTTGATGCCACAAACGGATGAAGCAATGCGGCATTTCCTTCCGAAAGCCTTACCATTGTGTCATAAATTGCGGCATCGCCGTGGGGATTTAAACGCATAGTCTGTCCCACAATGTTTGCGGACTTGGTTGTGGGTCCGTTTAAAAGGCCCATTTCATACATCGTATATAGCAGTTTTCTGTGCGAAGGCTTGAATCCGTCTATCTCGGGGATAGCACGGGAAACGATTATGCTCATAGCATACGGCATAAAATTCGTTCTGAGCGTTTCGGTTACGGGACTTTCAACTACTGTTCCCGCTCCCGCTATATAAGCGTTTGCCGTGCCCTTACGCTTTTTTTGCTGCTCTTCCTTTTTTCTTTTCAAAGCCAAAAGCCCTTTCTCCTTCTTTATGAAATATCGGCATCTTCAAGATAAAGATACCCGTTTTCGGAAATATAATCCTTTCTTCCCATAAGATTGTCACCGAGCAGAAGCTCAAACATTTCCGATGTTTGCTCTGCGTCTTCGGGAAGCACCTTGATAAGGCGCCTCGTCTCGGGATTCATAGTGGTAAGATTCATCATATCCGGCTGGTTTTCGCCGAGTCCCTTGGAACGCTGAATGGTATGCTTTTCCTTGCCTATTTTTTCAAGAATTTCTTTTTTCTCGTTTTCGTCATATGCAAAATATGTCATACTCTTGGTGCCGATTTCGTAAAGCGGTGTTTCGGCAATAAACACCCTGCCTTCGTTTATAAGCGTCGGCATAAGCCGATAGATCATTGTCAGGATAAGCGTTCTGATATGAAAACCGTCAACATCGGCATCGGTACATATTATAACCTTATTCCATCTCAAATTTGCAATATCGAAATTTGACAGAGATTTATTAGCCTTTGATTTAACTTCCACTCCGCATCCTAAGACTTTTAAAAGGTCGGTTATTACATCGCTTTTGAAAATCTTATCGTATTCCGCTTTAAGGCAGTTGAGTATTTTTCCTCTCACCGGCATTATCGCCTGATAAGAAGCGTCCCTTGCAAGCTTACAGGAACCCAGCGCCGAATCGCCCTCAACTATATAAAGTTCCCTCTCCGTAACATCTCTGCTTCGGCAATCAACAAACTTCTGAACCCTATCCGCTATCGAATTGCCGACCGAAAGAGTCTTTTTAAGATTTATCCTTTCTCTCTCGCTGCGTTCTCTGCTGCGCTTATTAACAAGAACCTGATCGGCTATTTTATCGGCGTCCGCCTTGTTTTCTATAAAATATATTTCAAGCTGATGACGCAAAAATTCGGTCATAGCCTCGCATATAAATTTGTTTGTTATCGATTTTTTGGTCTGGTTTTCATACGATGTAAGTGTAGAAAACGACGATATAACAAGCACCATACATTCCTCAACATCGGAAAATGTTATCTTGCTTTCGCCAGATTTATACTTACCCGCTTGCTTGATGTAGGCATCTATCTGTGAAACGAATGCGCTCCTGACAGCCTTTTCGGGTGCGCCGCCGTATTCAAGCCAGCTTGAGTTATGATAGTATTCTTTTAATGTCTTAACATTTGAAAAACACAGCGCCGCATTTATTTTCACTTTATATTCGGGTTTATCGTCCCTGTCCCTGCCCTTGCGCTCGGTGTGCCAAAGCTGAACGGGGGTGAGCCTGTCCTCCCCTACAAACTCCGAAACATAATCGGCAATACCGTTATTATAAACTATCTCGGTCTGTAAAAATCTTGCTCCCTGCTGCTCTCTGAAAACAAAAAGCAAACCGTCGTTAACAACAGCCTGACGCTTTAGGGTATCAAGAAAATATTCGGGCGGAATTTTAATATCGGTGAAAACATCGATATCGGGACGCCACTTTATTTTGGTTCCCGTATCTTTGCCGGAATACTCCTCCCTTTTAAGACCTCCCACATTGTATCCCTTTTCAAAATGGAGGTTATACTTATATCCGTCCCTTTTTATCTCAACATCCATATATTCGGAGGAATACTGTGTTGAGCAAAGACCGAGACCGTTAAGGCCTACGGAAAACTCATAGTTATCCCCTTCGTTGGTGTTGTATTTACCGCCGGCGTAAAGCTCGCAGAACAGCAGTTCCCAGTTATAGCATTTTTCGTTATTGTTATAATCTACGGGTGCGCCTCTGCCGAAATCCTGCACCTCAACGGAATTATCGGAATAAAGGGTAACTATTATCTTTTTACCGTATCCCTCTCTCGCTTCATCTATGGAATTTGATATTATTTCAAATGCCGAATGTTCGCAGCCGTCAATACCGTCCGACCCGAAAATAACACCGGGGCGTTTTCTTACTCTGTCCGGACCTTCAAGCTTTTTGATACTTTCATTACCGTAATCGGTGTTCTTCTTAGCCAACTGATACTTCCCTTTCAAAAATACTTAGATATAACAATATAAAATACATTATACACCGCATATTGTGTTTTAGTCAAGAGTTGATAACAAAATCGCACAGACAATACAAAACCGAAAGCAAAATTCTTTGCGTGGTTTGCAATCAGCCGCAAGCCCTGCCCCTTTTAGGCAAAGCAGAGCGTTGTTCCGATTTAAACAAAAAATCCGCAGGGTAAACAGACCTAAGCCATACCCTGCGGATAAATCAAAGCCGAAAATCAATCTATATTTATATACGGTGCCGGATCAACATTGCTTCCGTTAACCTTAACCTCAAAGTGCAGGTGGTTTGCAGTTGAATTTCCGGTGCAGCCGACAAGCGCTATAACATCGCCCGCAGAGACCTTATCACCCTTTGAGCAGCAAAGAGCCGAAGCGTGTCCGTATCTTGTAACGATACCGTTTCCGTGATCTATATCAACACAGTTGCCGTAACCGCTCTTCCAGCCGGAAAATATAACCGTTCCCGATGAAACAGCGAAAATGCTCGTACCCTTAGGAGCGCAGATATCAACGCCTTTATGATTTCTGCCGTCGCCGTAATAAGAGGAAATTTTAAATGTGCCCTTAGGGAGAGGAAAAATAAATCCGGAGTTGCGGGCTGCTATCTTCTGAGCCTGAGTCGCCACGCTTTTAGCAGTTCCCACTTTAACGATTCTCTCTACAGGCTCAGAAACTACGCCGTCCGACAAGGTTACTCTCTCAGTTGCTTCGCCGTTTATATAAGTAACTGTTTCAACCGTCCTTCTGAGTCCCTTACTGCCTGCCTGAACGACTTCGCTCTCTCCACGCATCATATCCGCAGTTTGGATATTTACGGTTTTGTTTGCAATTTCCGTATCGGTTACAACTGTTGCAACTGTTTTAACCGGAACCGCCGATATAAGTTCCTTTGCATAATCCGCACTGTCAAACCCGTTTTGCACATAGTAACCTTTTTTTATTTCTACTTGCTTTTCGTACTCGCAAACCGACTCGTTTCCGGATACTTTAAAACTATCTTTATGCTGCTGCACAAACAATTCTATATCAGAATCTGCAACGCAGGCTACAGCCTGACCGTCTATCCTTACTTCATAGCCTTCAACTATCTTATCGGTATGCTCGATTATAGCCTCTGCAACCTCGGTATCGCTGCTTATGTTATTATCCAAAACAACCGCAACCGCATACTCAGGCTCTTCCACGGCACGCTCGACCTCTGCACCGTAAGAGCTTACCTTTGTTTTAACTATGTTGACCGCAGTATCAAACTGGGATTTATCCTTAACTGTTGCTATCACTTTTCCGCCGTAATTAACCTTATAGGCGACCCTCACGCCTGAAGCGCCGAGTCCCACCAGAACGGCAAGCGCCGAAACTATGAGAAATGCGCAAACTTTATAAGATTTTTTCAGCGCTTTGATTTTATTAAATAAAGCGGCCGCCGAGTTTACAACAGATTCGGCCGTCTTGTTAAACTTCATATGGTGTCGCTCCTTAGACTTAAAGATTACAAGTTTGTAACACTATTATACCAAAAGATTACAAAATTGCAACCTTTTTCTTTAAAAAAGCTTAAAGAAATTTAAGGTAAAATTAAAAAAAGCCTTAAAAACGGCATTTCAGCTGTTTTTAAGGCGCTTGTAAAGATCTGATATTTCGGTTTTAAGAGCAGCATTTTCAGGCTTTTTAAGCTTAGGGTCGTTTGCAACGAGTTCCTCAGCCGCAGAGCCTGCGATCCGAAGAGCGGCGGCATCGGCAGATATATCGGCTATGCGCATCGGCGGCAGGCCGTGCTGACGGTCGCCCAAAAAGTCCCCCGGTCCTCTCAGTTTCAAATCCTCGTCGGCAATTTCAAACCCATTTGAGCTGTGAGTTATAATTGAGAGGCGTTTTTTTGTGTCACTGCCGTCAGAATCCGATATAAGGATACAGGTAGACTTATAACCGCCTCTCCCTATCCTGCCTCTTAACTGATGAAGCTGGGAAAGTCCGAACCGTTCTGCGTTTTCAATAAGCATTATAGCTGCGTTAGGAACATCGATACCTACCTCTATAACCGTGGTGCATACAAGCAGATCAATTTCTCCTAAAGCAAAAGAACGCATAATTTTTTCCTTATCCTTAGGCTTCATTTTTCCGTGAAGCAGGCCTACATTATATGCCGCAAATTCCTTTTCGCTGATACCCGCATAATAGTCTTCGGCACTGAGTTGAGACGGGTCGTCTCCTCCCTCAACGGCGGGGCATACTATATACCCTTGTCTGCCCTCTTCTATATGCTTTTTTATATAGTTATACGCCCGTTGTCTTAAGGCGCTTCCTACAAGATACGTGTCAACGCCCTGTCTTCCTTTCGGATATTCGTTTACTGTGCTTATATCAAGATCGCCGTAAAGCACCATTGCAACGGTCCCGGGTATCGGTGTTGCGGACATAACAAGAGTATGCGGATAAAGTCCCTTTTCGGTAAGTGCGGTGCGCTGTGAGACTCCGAATCTATGCTGTTCGTCAGTAATCACAAGTCCGAGATTCAAAAATTCGGTATCTTCCGTAATAAGTGCGTGAGTTCCGATCGCAATATCGTAAACACCTGCAGAAAGTCCCTGTTTAACGGCGTTTTTCTTTGACTTCGGCACTGAACCCGTGAGGAGACAAATTTTAATGTCTGTGTTTTCAAACAACCTGCAAAGTCCGTTATAATGCTGTTCGGCAAGTATTTCCGTCGGAACCATAAGCGCCGCCTGCATCCCGTTTTTCACAACGGTATACATAAGCGCCTGTGCAACCGCAGTTTTTCCTGAGCCGACATCGCCCTGAACAAGTCTGTTCATACTTTTTCCCGAACGCATATCAAGAACTGCGTCTTTAATTGCGGTTTTTTGAGCATTTGTTAGCTCAAACGGCAAAAGAGAAGCAAATTCGGCGGTATAATCATTTTTAATAACACAGGGCGACAGCTTTCTATGGCTCTTTTTAAGAAGCATAAGTCCCGTTTGAAGAACGAAAAGTTCCTCGAAAACAAGTCTTTTCCTTGCAACCTCAAGTGCCTCCCTGCTTTTCGGGAAGTGAATATTCAAAATTGCGGTTGATAAATCGCAAAGTCCGTTATCTTCAAGAATTTTCTGCGGAATAGGATCATCCGGGCTGCAAACCGAAAGTGCATTCTTTACAAGGTTTTTCAAGGAAGAAGAGCTCATTTTTTTTGAAGCTCGATATATCGGCTCTATACCGGCAGTCCCCACTTCTTTTATTTCCGGGGACGACATTTCTGCGTAAAATCCTTTCTCGTTTACTTTTCCGAGAAAAAGGTATTCTCTGCCTGTTTTAAGCTTTGCGGCAAGATAAGGAACATTAAAAAGCGTTACGGTCATACTCTGCGAACCGTCCGCAACATTAAATCTGTAAAGCGTCATATTCCGCCTTACAAAATGTTCCTTTATTTCGGTTATTATTTCCGCTCTTATGCAGACTTTGCCTCCTGCAGCCGCCGCTTTTGATATCGGGGTTATAACGGTATAATCCTCATACGCTCTCGGATAAAAACGCAAAAGGGCACCGATGGTATCGATGCCCATATCCGATAATACTGCGGCTCGGCGTTCGCCTACGCCCTTTAAAAACCTGATGTCGGTATTTATATCTGACATAAATTTTTATCTCACTCAACGGAAATAATGAAGTAATAAATCGGCTGACCGCCGTTTACGAATGTTATTTCTGTTTTATCGCCGTATTTTGCGGTTATCTGTTCTTCTATTTCGGCAGCCTGTTCATCGGTAACATCCTCGCCGTAAATAACGGTTACAAACTCGCTGCTTTTCTTTATCATTTGCTTTAAAAGACGCATAACGGTTTTTGAAAGGTCGGTATCCGTAAATGAAACCTTATTTTCAAGCAGTGCTAACAGTTCGCCCTTTTTAATGGAATGACCGTCAAAATCGGAATCCCTTGCGGCAAATGTTATCTGACCCGTCGCTATATTTTCGGAAGCTTTTTGCATTGCAATTGCATTTGCCTCTGCATCGGACTCGGGGTCAAAACCGAGCATTGCCGATATGCCCTGAGGTATAGTTCTCGTATGAAGGACTATAACCTTTCTCGTGCTTATCGGAATGGTCTGCTCGGCAGCCATTATTATATTTTTGTTGTTCGGAAGAACAAAAACAGTCTGTGCGGGAGTGCTCTCTACCGCTCTTAAAATATCGTCGGTACTGGGATTCATCGTTTGTCCTCCGCCGACTATAACATCTGCGCCGAGGTCCTTAAACAGCTCCGATATGCCGTCTCCTGCGCAAACCGAAACAAAACCGACTTCTTTCGTTATTTCAACCGGTTTTATTTCTTCGGTAAGGTCGGCATTTTTCGACGGACGTTTCTTTGCCGCCTCGGCATCGTGTTTTGCCCGTTCGTGCTGATCTCTCATATTCTCTATCTTGAGATGAACCAACTGACCGAAACCGAGAGCGTTTTCAATTGCATTTCCCGGATGGTCCGTATGAACGTGGACTTTGATTATTTCCTCATCGTCAACAACAACTACGCAGTCACCTATCGACTCAAGATAAGCCCTCAACTCGGAAGGCTGTTTATCGCACTGCGCCCTGTTTACTATAAATTCGGTGCAGTATGTGAATGTTATTTCGGTTTCAAATTCGCCTGCGGCGTTTTTGGAAACTTCCTCTTCGGGTTCGTCGGCCGATGTTTCTGATTTAACTATGATACCGTCTTTGAACACGGACATCATACCTTCAAGGATAAGGACAAATCCCCTGCCGCCTGCGTCAACAACGCCTGCTTTTTTAAGCACCGGCAAAAGTTCGGGTGTCTGCTCAAGCGCTTCCTTTGCGCCTTCGATAGCAGCTGCAAAAACCGTGAGTTCGTCCCCGCCTTCGTCGGCAGCGGCTCTCGCTCTCTCGCTTGCAACACGGGCAACCGTAAGAATAGTGCCCTCCGTCGGTTTCATAACAGCTTTGTATGCTCCTTCAACGCCGAGCTCGAACGCCCTTGCGAGATTTTCGGGAGTAACAAACTCATCGTCGCCTATGCCCTTTGCAAATCCCCTGAAGAGAAGAGAGGTTATAACGCCCGAATTTCCTCTTGCGCCTCTTAAAAGCGCAGAAGCATTAACAGCGGCCACCTTTCCCGCAGTCGCTCCCTCAAGCTTTGAAAGCTCCCTTACGGAATTTGCAACAGTCATCGACATATTCGTACCCGTATCACCGTCCGGCACGGGGAATATATTAAGATCATCAACCTTCTTGCGGTTATTAGAAAGATTGTTTGCGGCGGAAATTACAGCATCCCGCAGCGTGTTTCCGTTAATCAAAAATAAACACTCCTTTTAGTGCAAAGCCCGAAATTCATTCGATTATTCCGTCAACCTTGACGACAACACGGTCTACGGTTATACCGGTTATATCTTTAACGGCATACTTTACCTTTTCGGTTATACTTGCCGCTATTGCGTTGATATTCATACCGTAAGTAACCACTATATGGAGCTCAACGTTCAAACGGTCCGCATTTCCCGAAACCTTAATTCCGGTGTCCTCCGACCTGCGGCCCGATATGAGCCTCAGCAATTTTTGTTTTCCTGTGCTCGGCATCATACCGACAACACCGAAACAAGAGGTTACTTCGCTGCCTATGAGCTTTGAGAGATACGCCTCGCTTATGCTTATCTTTCCTGTAAGTGTTTCATAGGATATCATAAACAAATCCTCCCTATAAATATGATTTTTACTGTTTTTTTAATCGGAGCAACACCCCGGCAATGCTAACAAGGATCAGGTTTTGCGACTGATTGCAAGCAATGCAGCGGAACATCGGCTCCTCAGTCTTTGACGTGGGGGTATAATCTCCCGCATCAAAACCTGAAATGTAATCCGCCTTAAGAAGCGGGAGACATCTGCGTTAGTTTATAGTTTTCTATTGAATAATATATATCGCTTTGCGAAGCCTTAACACTGCTTTCTATACCGCTGTCGTAAAAAAGGATGCCCTTGCGGTATAAAATCGGTATCTGCGGCATTTCGGTAAGTAAATTTCCGGCGACATCCGAAAGGGAAGCATTACCCGAATAAAAATTACTGATTGCCGCCGAACATATTTCGGATGACGACGGAAGCACCGTACCGTCCTCCGAAACCGAAGGAGGTTCCTTCCCCACTCCGTAAGCGGCGCTGCCGCCCGGTAAAACGAGTTGGGATATATCCATATTCGGCAAAATATTCATTTCCCCGATATAAAGCTGGAAGTTTCCCGACGCAAGCAAAGAAGTGTACTCCTCATAGCTTTTCTCGACAACACTTATTCCTATCCCGACTGCCGAAAGTTGCTTTGCTATAAGCTGAGCCGCCCTGACTCTCGAGCTGTTCTCCCGATTCACGAGAAGTGTATACGACGGGGCTGAACCTGCGGCGTTTATCCGTCTTCCGTCCGAAGCTACTCTATTATAACCTATTTTGTCAAGATTCTCAATACTTATTTCAATATCCTGAACAGATTTTAGGGATTGAGTGGCAAGACCGTCCTTTAAAGCAGGGTTGAAAAAGCCGTTTGCAGGGGTTGCGTTGTTATAATAAGCGTTTGAGCAGATCTGCTGTCTGTCAAGAGCGGACGATATCGCATAACGCATATACTTCCCGGCAAGGTCGCCGTATCCGCTGTTTATGCCTATAAAAACAAGGCTGTTTATATTTACATCCGTTCTTTTTCCGCTCATTCTGACAATATTACCGTCCGACAAATCGGCGTAATATATACTTGCCGCTCCTACTTCGACATAGTGCGAGACAGAGTCGCTGTCCGGTGCGTCGATAAGTTTTATTTTGGAAATTTCTCCTTTTTCGCCGTAAAAGTGAGAGTTAAGCTCAAACGATGTTTTATCCTCGGATATGACATATCTTCCGCAACCGACGGGAGGAACATTGACGCCGTCCGAATCCGTGCCCTTATCGCTGCCCTCTTTTATTATCGGAAAATCAATAAGATTTAAAAAATAAGGGTCGTTTCTTGTAAGAGAAAATACTACGGTATCTCCACCCTCGGCAACAATGTTTTTTACTTCATAAAGCCTTGCGGCATAAACTGTAGCAGACGTCTTTGCAAGGTTATATGAATAAATAACATCGTTTGCAGTAACGGCGGAACCGTCCGAAAAGACGGCGGACTTCAGCGTTATTTTGCAATCGCTGCCGTTTAAATCTGCTGTTTTGGCAAGCCTTAACTGAGAAACATAATTATTATCCGTTTTTACAAGCGGTTCATACAAAAGCTTGCAAAGCTCACGGTTGATCTCGGTTGACGCAGAGTAAGGATTAAAAGAATCGGAGCGGCAATAAAGAAGGCTGATATCCTTCCTGCCGTTTTTCCCCGACACAGCGCCTGCCGACGGCGTATTTTTACCGCCGCCTGATTTGCAGCCAGAAAGCATAGCCGCAATAACAACGCAAAGAAAAAGACAAATCGTTTTTTTCATACTCATATATATTACCTTTTTAGAGTTATTTTTCTGAAAATATTTTCCGCACTTATACAATTGCCGCTTTTTTCGTCCACCTCAAAGAGACATCCCGATAAAATACAATCTCCCTTTGCAAATTCAAATTTTGCGGTATCGCCGTTTTTAAGCCTATTTATTATTATTCCCTTTTTTACGCCTAAAACCGAATCCTCAACACCGGTCATTCCAAGGTCGGTAACATATCCCGTTTTATTATTTAAAATTTGAGCGTCCGCAGTCTGAATATGCGTGTGTGTACCGAAGACGGCGGAAACCCTGCCGTCAAGATAATAGCCGAGCGCTTTTTTCTCGCTCGTCGCCTCGGCGTGAAAATCAACAAGGATTACCTTCGCCCCGTCAATACGGGCACGCTCTGTAAGCTCATCCGACGCCTTAAACGGGTCCGACGCCGAAACGGAATCAAGATACACTCTACCGATAAGGTTTATAACGGCGACCGCCGTTTTTCCGGTATCGAGCAAACAGTAACCGCTGCCGTATTTTGCATCCATATTGTGCGGTCTGAGTAAAAACGGATTTTCATCTAAAAGCGGATGAATTTCTCTGTGCCTTAAGGTGTGATTGCCGCCGGTTATAACATCCGCCCCGGCTGCGAATATATCGGATGCGCTCGCAGGAGATATTCCGTTTCGTTCGTCCGAATTTTCGCCGTTTACTATAACAATATCGGCATTTAATTCCCTTTTAAGCCATGGCAGTTCCTTAACAAGCGCCCTTGTTCCGGCATCTGCGCAAACATCGCCCACAGCAAGCACCCGCATTTATAACCCTCCGTTCTTTACAAATAGATATCATAACACAAGCCGGTACTAAATTCAATTCAAATTTTTTAAATATTTTTAAATTACGGCAAGTTTACGGTAGATTTACAATTGACATAAAAAACGAAATATGGTATCATACTTGGTAAAGGAAAGGGAGCTTTTATGATAAAGCAATTTATTTCTTCCTCTCCGGGCGAGACCGAAAAAATCGCAGAAGATTTTGCGAAAACACTCGTCGGAGGAGAGGTTATAGCGTTCAGAGGATCCCTCGGTATGGGCAAAACCTGCTTTGTCAGAGGGCTTGCGAGAGGGCTCGGATTTAAAGGCGAAGTGAATTCGCCCACCTTTGCCATAGTTAATGAATACATCGGCGGAAGGCTTAATCTCTACCACTTTGATATGTACAGAGTTGAAAGCTGGGAGGACCTTTATTCCTGCGGATTTTTCGATTATAAAGAACTTGGCGGCGTTATTGCCGCAGAGTGGAGCGAAAATATCGAAGGAGCTCTTGAAAGCGATACCGTTTACATAACCGTCGAGAGAGACGGCAGCGACGAAAACAAAAGAATAATAACACTTACAAGGGAGTGAGCTGCTTTGAAAATACTTTGTCTTGAATGTTCGGCGGGGCCTTCATCCGCCGCCGTTATAGAAGACGGTAAGGTGTTTGCAAGCAGCTTTATGAATATAAAAACCACCCACTCAAGAACACTTCTTCCGGCGGTTAAATCAATGCTTGATAACTGCCTTATAAGTATTTCGGATATTGACGGGTTTGCGGTTTCAAACGGTCCCGGATCATTTACGGGAATAAGGATCGGGATAAGCGCCGTCAAAGGCCTTGCTCAGGCAAAAAAACTGCCGTGCGTCGGGGTCTCCACCCTTCTTTGTATGGCTTATAATTTTATTTCAAACGAATGTATAGTCTGTTCTGTTATGGATGCAAGATGCAATCAGTTTTACAGTGCGCTTTTCGACATATCCGGCGGCTGCGTCAACCGTCTTTTTGAAGACAAAGCCTTATCTGCGGATGAGCTCGAAAATGAGATATACGGCATAAGAGAAAAATTCAATAAACCGATTATCGTCTGCGGTGACGGCGCAGACCTTTTTTACGGTCTGTTATCGGATAAGTCGGGAATAAAAGCAGCCGATGAAGCCTCAAAATATCAGAATGCCGTAGGGATCGGAATGGCGGCTTACAGAGAATTTACGGAAAACAACACAGTTTCGCCGGAAGAACTTCTCCCCGTTTATTTAAGACTTCCGCAGGCAGAAAGAGAACTTAAGTTAAAAAAAGGCAAAGCGTAAAATTCAAAGTGAAGCCGTCGCCTTGCGAAAATAAGCTCGGACAAGTCGGTAAAGGGCGGCGAGCGAAACCGTAGCAGATTCATCTTTTACCGTTTGCCTGAAAAAGGAGTATAAAATTTATGAAAATAGCTATAGGCTGCGACCACGGAGGCGTTGAGCACAAAAATGCCATCGCCGAGCATCTTAAAAATTCGGGTCACGAAATTGTTGACTTCGGCATTTATGAAGCGAAGGCTGTTGACTATCCGGATATTGCGCTTAAGGTCGCAAATTCGGTTAAATCGGGCGAATGCGAAAGAGGTATTCTTGTTTGCGGAACGGGAATAGGTATGTCAATGGCGGCAAACAAAGTTAAAGGCATAAGAGCTGCTGCCGTGAGCGACCATTTCTCCGCAAAGTACACAAGACTTCATAATAATGCAAATATACTGTGCCTCGGAGGCAGGGTCATCGGAATAGGAACCGCTCTTGAGCTTGCAGACCTGTTTATTAACACTCCGTTTGAGGGCGGCGAACGCCATCAGCGCAGGATTGATAAAATATCAGCAATAGAAAATTTATAAATGGAGGACTTAAAAATGCAAAAAAATGTTTTTATTATGGACCATCCGCTCATCCAGCACAAGCTTTCTATCTTAAGGGATGAAAACACGGGTTCAAAACAGTTCCGTGAGCTTATAAGCGAAATTGCGATGCTTATGTGCTATGAGTCGACAAGGGATCTTCCCCTTATGGATGTTGAAACAAAGACTCCGATAACAACCGCAAAGACAAAAGTTCTTGCGGGCAGAAAAATGGCGTTTGTTCCGATTTTAAGGGCAGGTCTCGGTATGGTTGACGGCGTTTTAAGTCTTATTCCTGCCGCAAGAGTGGGTCATATAGGTATGTACCGTGACCCCGAGACTCACAAACCTGTCGATTATTACTGCAAACTGCCTGCCGACTTAAACGAGCGTGATGTTTTCGTCCTAGACCCTATGCTCGCTACCGGCGGCAGCGCAATAGATGCTGTAAGCAGAATCAAGGAATTCAATCCTAAGCGCATTAAGTTTATGTGCATTATAGCAGCTCCCGAAGGCGTTGAAGCATTCACAAAGGCTCATCCCGATGTTCCCGTTTACTGTGCGGGACTTGATGACTGCCTTAATGAACACTGCTATATCGTCCCCGGTCTCGGAGACGCAGGCGACCGTATATTCGGCACTAAATAATCTTTTAAAAATCTTAATTCCCGTTTTTTCAAAAGGAAAACGGGAATTTTAAACGCCCTCTCATATTTATGAGAGGGCGTTCACTTTTTAATTCTTTTTATTCTTCGCTCATTATTTCCCTGAACTCTTCGCCCGAAATCTTTTCACGCTCAAAAAGAATCTGTGCAACCTTATGGAGCTTAGGCATAGCGCCGTTTAAGATCTCAAGTGCCTTTTTATACTGAGTCATTACAACCGATTCAATTTCTTCATCGATAATTGCGGCGGTTTTTTCGGAATAATTCGGAGTTGAAGAGAAATCTCTGCCGAGGAACACTTCGTTATTATCGTGACCGTAAGTTACAAGTCCCAATTTATCGCTCATACCGAACTTTGTAACCATTTGCCTTGCAAGCTCCGTTGCACGCTCGATATCGTTTGAAGCACCTGTGCAAACATCGTCCTGCGTGAGCTGTTCGGCGGCCCTTCCTCCGAGAAGTGAACATATCTGCTCGGTTATCTGATTTTTGGAGGTGTGACCTTTTTCATCTGTCGGCAAATACATAGTATATCCTGCCGCCATACCTCTTTGAATAATGGATATCTGATGAACAGGGTCCTGACTCGGCAGGAAATAGGAAACAATGGCGTGACCTGCTTCGTGATATGATGTTACCATTTTATCCTTATCCCTTACAACGTGAGATTTTTTCTCCGTGCCCATAACAACCTTTATGGTAGCCTCTTCTATTTCTTCCTGAGTTATCGCCTTTTTATCGTGGCGAACAGCAAGAAGAGCTGCTTCGTTAAGAAGATTTTCAAGGTCTGCACCGGTAAATCCGGAGGTTGATTTTGCTATTGTTTTAAGATCAACATCGGGACCGAGCGGCTTGCCCCTTGAGTGAACCTTTAAAATATCCTCTCTGCCTTTGACATCGGGATAGTTTACTGTTATCTGACGGTCAAATCTTCCGGGACGCAAAAGCGCACGGTCAAGAATATCGGGACGGTTTGTTGCCGCCATAACTATTACGCCTTCGTTTGCACCGAATCCGTCCATCTCAACAAGCAACTGGTTTAAGGTCTGTTCTCTTTCATCGTGTCCGCCGCCGAGACCTGCGCCTCTTTGACGGCCGACTGCGTCTATTTCATCTATAAAAATTATTGCGGGGGCGTCCTTCTTTGCTTCGGCAAAAAGATCTCTTACTCTTGAGGCACCGACACCTACGAACATTTCAACGAAATCCGAACCTGAAATTGAGAAGAACGGAACCCCTGCTTCTCCGGCAACCGCTCTTGCAAGTAGCGTTTTACCTGTTCCCGGAGGGCCCACGAGCAACACGCCTTTAGGTATCCTCGCACCGAGGTCGCTGAACCTTTTAGGGTCTTTAAGGAAATCGACTATTTCTGCCATTTCCTCTTTTTCTTCTTCGGCGCCGGCAACATCCGCAAAGGTGGTTTTCTTACGGTCATCCGCTTTTTTGGCTTTTGCTTTGCCGAATCCCATTGTTTTATCGGCGCCCATAGCGGAATTCATTCTCTTCATCATAAAGATTCCGAACGCCACCATAATAACAACCATTATAATGGTCGGCATCATACTCATAATCCAAGAGGCTTCGCCGCCGCTCTTATAATCGTATTTGATTATTTTGCCGCTTTTTACATTATCCTCGTTGGAATTTATCTCAGAGACAGCATCCCTTACATCATTATAAAAAATCGAAGGGTCTGCAACCTTATAACGGTATTCCTTACCCGAAGAATCCGAGCGGAGCTTATAAATAAGGTCGCCGCTGTAAAGATTGAGCTGATACTCTGATATTTCGTTGTTCTTTACTTTTTCAACTATCTGGTAATACTTAACCTTTGTTGTGTTTGCGGAAAGGCCGCTCACAATATAGTAAGACAGGATAAGCACCACCGGTATGGCAAGATACAAAAGCACATTGCGAATATTTTTTTTCAAAAGTCAAAACTTCCTTTCAGTGGCTTGTTGTTATTTTTCGTAAACGCTCGGCTTTAAAACGCCGACATAGGGTAAATTTCTGTATTTCTCATCGTAATCAAGGCCGTAACCTATAACAAATTCATCAGGTATTACCTTGCCGATATAATCAGCCTTTATATCTGCCTGACGGTTTTCGGGCTTATCAAGCAGTGTGCATATTTTTATGCTTGCGGCTCTTCTGTCCGCCAAAACCTTTTTAAGATACGAAAGGGTTATTCCGGAGTCGAGAATATCCTCAACAAGAAGTATGTCACAGCCTTCCGGATTTATATCAAGGTCCTTCTTAAACTTAACGACACCCGTTGTTTTTACGCCGCTGTATGAGGAAACAGACATAAAATCTATCTGACAATCGCAGGTTATTTCTCTTAAAAGGTCCGCCATAAATACAACGGCACCCTTTAAGACGCTTACAAGAAGAAGCTTTTTCCCCTCATAATCCTTTGATATCTGTTCCCCGAGCCTTTTGCATATTTCGGCAAGCTCCTCTTTTGATACAAGTATTTCCTTTACATCATTATTTAACGGCATCGTTACCGTCCCCCTTAATCACCTGAGTTTTTATAATAAAAATCTTTTTGCTGTTTTCATCGACCCTGCACCTGAGCGCAGTTCCCTGCCCGAACACCCAGACTACCCCATTTTCGTCTGCCGCAACGGGAACGGACTCCCGCTCGCTCACAGGGATCTTTTTTTCGCAAAAAAGCTTTTTAAGAGTTTTTGTGCCCGAACCCTCGCTTAATTTTATTTTATCACCGGGCATTCTTGTTCTTACTACCAATTTTCCTACTATTTTATCACAGTCAATTGCATTTTTTAAAAACAATCCGTTAACTTTTTCGCCTTTTTTAAACAAAACGTTAACTTTTTCGCTTATTTCGGTGCAGTATCGATTCTGAGCGGAAAATTCCGCTTCATCGCATATGCCGAGTTTTCCGTTTAATGAAACGGCATACTTTCCGCCGCTGACGCTTACTCTGCCTCCCGAGACCGCAATACCGTAAAGCTCTCTCAGGTGCAGAAAATCAGGCGAGGCGCCCACGGTTTTTTCATAAAACCCTCTGAGCGCCCTTATTGCGACCGCTCTGTGAAGTTTTGAAAAATTTTCGGTGGAAAGTTCATTATTTAAAAGGCGTTTTTCAAGCTCGGCAGCAGCGGTTTTTTCAAGAAAATCACTGTCCTGTGCAAAGCTCTGAACCGCTCTTGAGACCGCCGTTTCAAGTGCGGGATTTATTTCACGCAGCACCGGCACCGCATTATGCCTTATTTTGTTTCTTGAGTAATCGTCACATAAATTTGTGCTGTCTGTAACAAAAGGGATTTTTTTTAGGCTGCAATACTCTTCTATATCCCGACGGGTACATAAGATAAGCGGACGGATAAAGTTATCTCTTTTCGGAGGTATTCCGCAAATACCCTTAAGTCCGCTCCCCCTTGCAAGATTAAAGAGCACCGTTTCGGTGTTATCGGTTGCGGTATGTGCGGTTGCGACGGCGTCTGTTTTGATACCGTTTAAAAAGTCGTAACGCAATTTTCTTGCCGCAAGCTCAAGACTCAAACGGTGTTCGCTTGCAAATTTTGGGACATCGGCGCTGCCGATAAAGAGTTTAACACCCAAAATCTGACACTGCCGTTTTACAAACTGTTCGTCCCTCTCAGCTTCCGCTCCTCTTATTTTATGGTTAAAATGAGCTGCCGAAAGTTCAAAGCCGAATTCTTTTGAGATATCGCTTAAAGCATACAAAAGCGCCATAGAATCCGCTCCCCCCGAAAGGGCGACGGTAACGCTTGCGACACTGAAAAGCAAGCCGAATTCTTCTATCGCTTTTAAAATCTTTTCTTTCATCATCTGAAATTATCAACCGAAGTAAACCGTGTATATCTGCCGTCCCAATAAAGCGGAACCCTGCCTATTTCTCCGTGTCGGTTTTTGGCAACTATACATTCCGACTGGTTGGGGTCGCTCATATCTTCATCGGGGTCACGCTCGTTATCATAGTATGTATCTCTGTAAAGAAACAAAACTATATCGGCATCCTGCTCGATAGAACCGGAATCTCTTAAATCCGCAAGAGCAGGTCTGTGAGACTTTCCCTTTGTCTCCGTACCTCTTGAAAGCTGAGCGCAGGCAATCACCGGAACTTTCAATTCCTTTGCCATTATCTTAAGGCTTCGTGTTATTTCGGATACCTCCTGGACCCTGTTATCGGTGGCTTTTGATGAATGCATAAGTCCGAGATAGTCTATAACCACAAGGTCAACCCTCTTCATTCTGAGAAGCTTTGCTTTCATTTGCGGAACCGTTATATCCGAAGTTTCATCAAAATATATCTGTGTTTTTGAGAGATTGTCGCCCGCCTGGGCAAGTCTCGTCCATTCGTCGGCGTCAAGCTCGCCCGTTCTGAGTTTTTCGCTCGGTATCGCAGCCTCGCTTGAGAGCAATCTCTGAGCAAGCTGGTCTCTCGTCATTTCAAGCGAGAAAAAGCAGACGGTCTTTTTACCGTCAAGCGCAACATTTCTCGCAATATTAAGAGCAAACGAAGTTTTACCCATACCAGGTCTTGCTCCTAAAATGATAAGGTCGGATTTATTAAGACCTGTTATCATTTTATCAAGCTCGCCTATTCCGCAGGGAATTCCGACATAATCATCGTGGGTCTCGGGGTCTGCTATTTTAGCAAGTCTGTCGTAAGTTTCCCCTTCGATAACCTGTTTTATATGCGTAAGACCGCTTATATCTCTGCCTGCTCTTATATCGTAAATCTTCTGCTCGGCAGAATCGAGAAGCTTGTCCGAATCCTTTGTGTTTTCGTTTATATCCTTTATTATTCCCCTTGCGGCATTCATAAGCGCTCTTGCGTAATACCGCTCTCTTACTATGGAAACATAGGTAAGAACGTTTGCCGAGGAGGGCACTCCGTCCACAAGCTGGGAAAGATAAGCCTTGCCGCCGGCATCGTCATACGTTCCGTTTTTCTTAAGCTTTTCAAGCAAAGAAATATAATCGATGCTCTGATTAAGTTCATACATCGAACAAAGCGCACTGTATATATCTCTGTGCTGAGGAATATAGAAAAATTCGGTTTTTATCTGAGTTGCGACCTCTAAAATACACTTAGGGTCTATTATAATAGAGCCCAGCACTGCCTGCTCTGCCTCTGCGGAATACGGCTGTTTTACGCCGTCAATATCATATAAAACCTGATTTTCACCGCTCATTTTATCATTCCGTCACTTTTACGGTTATTTTTGCGCTTATTCCGGCATAAAGCTTTACTTCAGCCGTATATTCCCCGAAGTTTTTGATATCGCTTACACTGAGTTTCTTTTTATCAACGGTTACTCCGAGTTCCTTTGAAACAGCCTCCGCTATTTCCTTTGATGTGATACTGCCGAAAAGCTTTCCGTTCTCTCCTGCCCTTGCGTTTAAAGTAACGGTCTTATTATCAAGCTTTGCGGCGGTTGCCTTTGCGGCGTCTATTTCCTCCTGCTTGTGGTGCTCCGCTGCCGCTTCTCTGCTCTTAAGCTCGGACATTGCCGCCTTATCTGCCTCAACAGCAAGATTTTTAGGGAACAGGAAATTTCTTGCGTAACCGTCCGAAACGGAGCAAAGTTCACCTTTTTTACCCTTACCTTTTACATCAGAAAGCAATATTACCTTCATTTTTATTCCTCCCTTTTTAAACTTCCATTATAACCGGCAGCACCATAGGACTGCGGTGTGTTCTCGAATACAGGAATTTAAAAACTCCGTCTTTTATACGTGTTTTTATCGTATTCCAATCCTTTATATTGTTTATATAGCAGTTTTCGAGTATATCGCAAACCGCCTCGTTAAGATGAGCCATAAGCTCTTCCGATTCCTTGACAAAGACAAAACCCCTTGAGAGAACTTCGGGCCCCGATACGACCTCTCTCGTAACACCGTCTATAGCGACTGTTACTACTATTATACCATCCTCCGCAAGATGCTTACGGTCACGCAAAACTATGCTTCCGACATCGCCGACTCCGAGTCCGTCAACCAAAACACGGCCCGCCTGAACCGTATCGCTGCATTTTATCCCGCTGTTGTTTACCTCGATAACGCTTCCGTTATTTGCGATAAGAACATTTTCATCGGGTATTCCCATAGTATGGGCAAGGAGCGAATGCTTATAAAGGTGCTTTTGCTCCCCGTGAACAGGAATGAAGAATTTCGGTTTTACAATGCTCATCATAAGTTTAAGCTCTTCGCTGCAGGCGTGCCCCGAAACGTGAACATCATACATTTTTTCATAAACGACATTTGCGCCCCGTTTTATAAGTTCGTTTATGACCTTATCAACGAGCTTTTCGTTTCCGGGGATTGGATTTGCCGATATTATAAACATATCCCCCGGTATTACCTCTATCTGCCTATGGTCGCTGAAAGCTATACGGTGAAGGGCGGAAAGTGCCTCGCCCTGACTGCCGGTAGTTATTACAACTATCTGGTCTTCCCTGTATTTTTTTATATCTCCGACATCTATAAGCACCCCGTCCGGAATTTTAAGATAACCGAGTTCGGAGCTTACGGTTACGACATTTATCATACTTCTGCCCGAAACAGCTACTTTTCTCCCGAGTTTTACCGCCTCATCGATTATCTGTTGTATTCTGTGAATGTTTGAAGAGAAGGTTGCGACTATTATCCTATGAGAGCCTGCCTTTGCAAAGAGGTTTGAAAAAGAGTCCCCCACTATGCGCTCGGATGCCGTAAATCCCGGCCTCTCGGCATTTGTGGAATCCGAAAGCAGGGCTAAAACTCCCTTTTTGCCGAGTTCGGCAAATCTGCCGATATCGATAACCTGATCGTCAATAGGTGTGGTATCTATTTTAAAGTCTCCCGTTTGAACAACGGTTCCCGCTCCGCAGGTTATTGCAAAGCCCACCGCATCGGGTATAGAATGATTTACGTGGATAAATTCAACGCTGAATTTACCGAGAGGAACGGTCTCCCCCGGATTTACCACATTAAGATGCGCCCCTGCAAGCAAATGATGCTCTTTAAGCTTACCTTCAATAAGACCTATCGTAAGCCTTGTTGCGTAAATCGGGACATTGAAATTTCTAAGCAGGTAAGGAATAGCCCCTATATGGTCTTCGTGACCGTGGGTTACTACCATTCCCTTTATCTTATCCTTATTTTCGAGAATAAAGGTAAAATCCGGAATAACTATATCTATTCCGGGGGTTTCTTCGTCCGGGAAGCTCATACCGCAGTCAACAAGCATCATATCGCCCTCATATTCATAAAGGGTGATATTCTTACCTATTTCTCCGAGACCTCCGAGAGGTATTATCTTAAGTGCCTTTTTCGGACGCCTTGATGTTTTACCGCTGCGATTTACGGCGTTAGACTTAGCCGAATCGGTTTTGCCGCGGCTCTTTCCCTTTGCTGCGTTATTTGTAACCTTTCCCTGTTTGTTATATCTCGGTTTTTTAGGAGCGTTTTTTCGCACGCCGTCACTTTTTGCCGCAGTGTTTGCCGAAACAGTGTTTTTGGGTGTGTTGACCCTTTTCTTTGTTTGTTTCGTTGCTGTGGACTTTTTTTTGTTTTCGTTATCACTCATTAAATTGATTTCCTCCGATTTTTGCCCTTACTGCGTACGACAAAACCGACGGGCCGAAAATTCATTCACGGTCCGAACAGGTCGCCTTAAAGGGCATTTGATTTAGATTTTAAATCGGAACAAGCCCTGCTTTGCCTAAAGGGGACAGGGCTTGCGGCCGATTACAAGCCACGCAAAGGAGCGTTAGCTCCTCGTTCTTTAATGCCGGAGATTATACTCCCGCATCAAAGACCGGAACGGAACCCGCCTTTTAGAACGGTGCATCTTGCGTTTGGTTATATATCATATGTAAGCCTTCCGCTCTCAGGAGGGCTTTAATATCTTTAAAGCGGTTCTATGTAAATATATGCATAGTACATCTAATATATATTACCCTCTTTACAGCTTACTTGTCAAGTTAATTATTGCCTTTTTAAGTAAAAAATAAACCGGTCTGTCCGATTTTTTAAATCAAGGACAGCCGATTTTTTGGTTTGCTTCGGTTATTTTGTTCCCGTTGAGCCGAATCCGCCCGATGAACGGTCCGTTTCCTCAAGGCTTTCCGCCTCAACGAAATCCGCTCTCAAATAGGGCATTATAACAAGCTGAGCTATTCGCTCTCCGTTTTCAACCGTTTGTTCCGATGAAGAATGATTATAAAGGGATACCATTATTTCCCCCCTGTAATCACTGTCCACAACACCGACCTTGTTTGCGGGGGCAAGTCCTCTTTTTGTTGCGGTTCCGCTTCTTGCAAATATCATTCCCGCAAAGCCGTTCGGTATCTGAAGGGCAATTCCCGTATGTATCATAACCGTCTGCCCGGGAGCTATGTTTATACTGTCTCCGTCTATACAGGCGTAAAGGTCGGCGCCTGCGGAAAATTCGGTTCCGTACTTAGGCACCGTGGCATTTTCATTCATTTTTATAAATTTAACCTCTTGCATTTTATTCATCCTCCGTTATTTCCCAATAATATCGCCTGTTCGACGGCGGAAAATCATCAAGCAGACCGTATTCGGGGTCATAAAACTTACCGTTTCTGTAAAGCGACCAATGCCAGCAATGCGGTGTCTCAAGGCTTAAAATCGCTGTTTTCGGCAGTTTGTTTTTGTCACATACCGGCAGGCGGATATCGCAAAAGCCGATTCCTAAAACCCTCAGCGCATTTTTCATATCGGCAAGAGTTGTCTCTCTTTCGGTTTTAACTATTGATATTATCTTATCTACAGGCTCACCCGAAAGCATAGAAAGCACTGTCTGACCGCACTGCAGAGGCGTCGGCTCAAACATATGCGTTATCTTTTGCGCCATCGGCATTTTGCTCACCCTTCAAACCTTTTATCTGCCTGATATTTTAACATAACTTACAGGCAAAGTCAATTCACTTTACGAGGGTTCCGCCGTCGGTCTTCAAAACAATGAATATCTGCTCGTTTGTCAGAGTTTTTGTATTTATATATGAAAGAATTTCCTCGCCGTCCTGACCTTTACAGGTAAACTCATAGCACCTTACCTCCGCTCCCCCGTCGGTAGGGATAAGTGCAAGCGCAACCTTCTTTACCGTAAGCGCCGAATTTATGCACATTTCCGCTTCTTCGGCAGAGTGAACCGGCGTTTCAAAGGCTCTTTCGGTATGGTTTGCAAGATATCCCGCAGATTCAAAAAATACGGCATCGCCGCTGTCGAGAGCAATGCCGACCTTTATAAGATCGGTATAGCAAAGAGTTTGCCCGTCAAGGTAAGCAAGATTTACGGTACACACACCGTCGTTTGTATAATAATAAGTCTCCGACATTCCTTCAAAGCCGTTTTCAAGGGCAAATTTCTTAGCTCTTGAAACCGCCTGAGAATAACTGAGTTTTACAGCTCCTATACTGCGGTTTTTCCGCATATATACCGTATAACCGCCGTTTTTGCTGATCGCAATATCGGTATAATCGCTTTTAAACCTGTAAACAGGTATTTTCCCGCTTTGTTCCTCTTCAAAATTAACGGCTTTGTCGCCTGATATCTCTTTTGCAAGTTTAAGAGCGGAATCCTTTGTTATCAAAGGCGCATTTGAAGTCATCAGAGGCTGCTTCTTCAAAATATGGTCGGAATACGGTCCGTCATAAATAAGTGTGGGATAATCCGTCAGGTTTTCCTCAAGTTCGGTAAGCGACTGCGCAAGGCTTCCGCCTGAAACATTTTTGATTTTTTCCTCCAAAACGGTTTTCCAGTAATCCCCGTTATTAAAGTTTATCTGCGAATCGGCGACCGCCTCGGAAATAGTCAGGGCGCTTTCGCCGAGCTTTGTAAGATTTTTCTTTTGTTCATCGGATATTTCTCTGTCGTTTATAAAGCTTTTGGAAACGGACAGGGCATAATTTCCCACCTGAGAAAGAAATCTGTTTATCGTATCAAGACTTGTTTTACCTGCCGGCAGACCCGACAGTGCTTGTTTTGCAAGCTCCGCTTCGCTGTACAGTTCCGCCGAAAGCGAACTTAAACCTGCCGAATCGGAAATATACACCGCTTTCTTAAGCATAACCGAAATATTGTTAAGTCTTGAGCTGAGTTCGCTGAGCGAACGGGAATAATCGTTTTGAACGCTCATCCTGTATCTCAGCGCCGTTTTACGCTCTGTAAACCAAAATCCTCCGAGAGCAAATATCACGGCAAAGGAATATGAAATTATTCGAATAACGGCACGCTTTTTCATAATATCACCCGTTATAAAGCGTTTCCCGTTTTTTGCCTTTTATTACTCGGCGGTTATGATTCCGGTTATTTCTTCCTTTGAGCAAAGATTATGATAAAATGTTTTACCGAGTCTGTTGCTTGTGCAAAGCAGATACGAACTGTTTGAGTGTTCAATCATTTTTTTGCGTATTTCATCCTCTGCTTCCGAAATATCGGTAAGCATACCGCTGTCGTTTAATCCACGACAGGAAAAAAAGCATATATCCGCATTGTAATGTTCTATTATCTGCAAAGCATCGGTCCCGGTAAAGGCAAGGCAGGAGTTTATCACCCGTCCGCCGGTTCCTATACAGTTTATATTGTACTCACTGAGCGCAGAAAGCGTTTTTATTCCGTTTGTTATTACCGTTATGCCGCTTATTCGGGCAATAAACGGTATCATTTTATATGCGCTCGTTGAAGCATCGAGAAAAATAACATTTCCCTCTTTTATAAGCGATGCAGCCTTTGAGGCTATTTTGATTTTCTCGTCCGTTTTTTCAAGTTCTCTTATAAGAAAGGGAACTTTTATTTGAGAAATTGCGTTTTCATCAAGCACGGCCCCGCCGTGAGTTCTTTTTAAAAGCCTTTGCTTTTCAAGACTTGAAAGGTCTCTCCTTATTGAAGGCTCGCTTGCATAAAGACGGCTTGCAAGGTCTTTTACATTTACCTGTTTTTCCTTAATTGCTATTTCAAGAATAAGCCTTTCTCTTTCTTTATTCATTTACAGGCACCCGCTTTGTTCATTTTTTTGAGCGTTTTATCATTTTAAATGGCGATAGTTGATTATTTGACCGTATAGCTGTATTATACACATATAAGAAAAATTGTCAAGGAGGTTGCGTTGTTATGGAATACCAGGCGCACAGAGGAGTGGGAACCGAATTTCCCGAAAACACTCTTCCTGCTTTTAAAGCCGCAATTGCTCAAGGTTACGGTTACATAGAGCTTGACCCCTGTTTTACCGAGGATCAAAAATGCGTTGTTCTTCACGACTCTACGCTTAACCGCACCTGCCGCAATGCGGACGGCTCGCCGATTGACGGAGAAGTAAAAATATCCGATATCACTTACAGCGAGGCTTTAAAATACGATGCGGGAATAGCAAAATCAAACAAATTCAAAGGTACAAAAATCCCGCTCTTATCCGAAGTATTTAACCTTGCGAAGGGTGAAAATGTTGTTATAAAGCTTGATAACAGGATACAGTTTTTCACAAAGGAACAAACGGATATTCTCTTTAATCTGGTCAAAGCTTCAAAGGCAAAAATTTCGTTTACTTCAAGCAAACCCGAATACATAAAATTTATAGCGGAAAAATTCGAGAATGCCGAAATACATTATGACGGACCGAACGATGACGGCAGCATAAAAGCTGTAAAGTCTTACCTTAAAAACAACCCTCTTACGGTCTGGCTTCCCGTGATACCCTGGGGCGATTTAGAGGTTGCAAATGATGAACTTTGCAAAAGAATAAAAGACAGCGCCCGTCTCGGACTTTGGATACTTAATACCGATGAGCAGCTTCATAATGCGATAAAATGGAATGCGGATATAATAGAAACCCCGGGGCAGTTAAAGCCGATAAAAAAGGTCAGCGGTTATTTCGACTGCCATACTCATTCCGAATACTCTCACGATTCTGTTTGCAGGCAGGAGGATATGCTCAAATCCGCAACGGATAAAGGACTTGAGGGCATAGCCGTTACAGACCACTGCGATATAGAATTCTGCAATGATATCGATGTAAGAGCGGTTGTAAAAAATTCGGTCCGAAACGCAGAAGAATTCGGAGAAAAGGTCTTTACGGGAAGTGAAATAGGAGAGGGCTTCTGGCACCTCGATGCTGCTGAGGAAATTCTCCGTAAAAACAGGCTTGATATAGTGTTGGGATCAGTTCACGCAGTCCGTTACGGCGAGTACACTATGCCGTATTCGCAAATAGACTTTTCAAAGTTCTCCGACAAAATGATAAACGAATACCTGAACGCTTATTTTGACGATATGATAACGATGATAAACGACTGTGACTTCGATGTTCTGTCACATATCACCTGTCCTTTAAGATATATCTGCGGAAAGTATCACAGAAATGTTCAAATCGGTGATTTTTCCGGAAAAATCGACCGAATACTTAAATCCATAATCGAAAAGTCAATTGCACTCGAAGTAAACACTTCTTGTTTGGGAACGGATTACGACAGGCTTTTACCGGACATTTCTATAATAAAGAGGTATAAGGAGCTCGGCGGCAGTCTTATCACCCTCGGTTCCGATGCGCACGTAGCGCCAAGGGCAGGCTTTGGGTTTGATAAGACCGCAAAAAAACTCTCGGCGCTCGGCTTTGACAATCTTTATTATTATAAAAACCGTATACCGATACCGTATACAACGGAGGTGAAAGCGTGAAATACGATATAACCGCTTTAGGGGAGATACTTATAGACTTTGCTCCTGTCGGAAAAGACAGTTTCGGCGACACGGTTTTCGCAAGAAAGGCGGGAGGAGCGCCCCTTAATCTGCTTGCCACTGTTTCAAAATACGGCAGCAAAGCAGCCTTTATAGGCAAAGTGGGAAAGGATATGTTCGGTGATTTCCTTCACAAAACCCTGACGGAATGCGGAATATCCGATACAGGGCTTAAAATCGACCCTCTGCATAATACAACGCTTGCGTTTGTCGACCTTGACGAAAACGGTGACAGAAGTTTCAGTTTCTACAGAAATTTAAGTGCCGACATATCGCTTGAAAGATCGGATATAAACGAAGAGCTTATATCAAATTCCGGAATATTTCATTTCGGATCGCTGTCCCTTACAGACGAGCCTGCAAGAAGTGCCACGGAATACGCCGTTAACGCAGCCAAAAAATCCGGAGCACTCATAACATATGACCCTAATTACAGGCCCGCTCTCTGGAAGGACGCCGACACTGCCGTTAAAATGATGAAAAAACATCTTTCAAAGGTCGATATTCTCAAAATCTCAAAAGAAGAGCTTGAAATGATGTTTGATATTGATCGGGAGGCAGCCGTAAAACGGCTTTTTTATACAGGCGTTAAAATAATACTTGTCACAGACGGAGCAAACGGTGCTTCTCTTTATATGAACGGGTTTGATGTAAGCCTGCCTGCGGCAAAAGTTAAAACAGTCGACACAACCGGCGCCGGAGACATATTCTTCGGCACATTTATAAGCGAATGGATAAAAAGCGGCTCTGATATTGACAGCATTAAGCCCCAAACGGCAGCCGAATTTTTAAAGAAAGCAATAGAGGTTTCGGGCAAAAGCACCGAAAAATACGGTGCTATAGCCTCAATACCCAATTATGAAAGGAACGGACGGTAATTATGAAATCAGCAGTTTTTTATAAAAAAGAGGATCTCAGAGTGGAAGATCGGGCTATACCCGAGATAGGAGAAGACGATGTCCTTGTGCGTGTCCACGCCTGCGGAATATGCGGAACGGACGCTCACATTTTCTGCGGTGACGAAGGTGCGGCAAAAACGCCCGCAGGTACTGTTCTCGGGCACGAGTTTGCCGGAGAAGCCGTTAAAGTAGGTAAAAATGTAAAGGATATCAAAGTCGGAGACAAGGTTTGCGTTGACCCTAATAAACTTTGCGGCAGCTGCGATTTTTGCAGAAGAGGCATAGGACATTTCTGCGAGTCCATCATAGGTATAGGCACTACGGTAGACGGCGGATTTTCCGAATACTGCTCTGCCCCGGCCTCTCAGGTTTACAGGGTAAATCCCTCCCTTTCCTACGAAGAAGCGGCAATGACCGAGCCTGTATCCTGCTGTCTGCACGGCATAGACCTTTGCAACATTAAGTGCGGCGATACGGTTGCGGTTATCGGTTGCGGAATGATAGGTCTTATTATGGCTCAGCTTGCAAAGCTTTCGGGTGCTGCGAAAATAATCGCAATAGAGCCGATAAAAGAAAAAAGAGAAGAGGCTTTAAAGCTTGCAGCCGATATTGCAATCGACCCTATAAGAGAGGATATCAATGCGGTTCTCGGAAAGGAAAACATCACTCAGATAGACTGTGTTATAGAATGTGTGGGTAAATCGGCAACAATAGAGCAGGCGGTTTCAATAGCCGGAAAGTATTCAACGGTTATGATGTTCGGACTTACCGAGCCTGCCGCCGAAATAAAAGTAAAGCCGTTTGAGATTTTCAAAAAAGAAATAACCCTTAAATCGTCATTTATAAATCCTTACACTTTCCCTGCCGCAATAAAACTCATAGAAAGCGGCAAACTTGACATAAGCTCAATGATATATGCAAAAAGGCCCTTAAGCGAGCTCCCCGAAATACTTGCCGACCCGAAAAAGCGTTCTGCCGGCAAATACATTATAACAATGTAATTAAAGTATTGCTTTTTTAAAAGTACGGTGTTATAATATAGCCGTATAAAGGCTGTGACGAAGACAGTAGCCATCCTCAAATTGTCCGCAGCGAGCCGGAGGCGGTGCAAGTCCGGCGGCAACGGGATGCGTGAATATCACTTCCAAGCTGCAGCGTGAAAAGCGTTTTGTTTAGTAGCGTGCGCCGGTTATCCGCCGTTAAAGGGATCAGGGATGTTTGTCCCGTAAATAGGTGGTTTATAAGCAGTGATTTTAAAATCCTGTCCTATTAAGGGGCAGGATTTTTGTTTTAGGTTAAAGGAGAACGAAAAAATGTATAACAGTGTATCACCGAATGTTAATTTCGTTGAGGAAGAAAAGAAGATAAAAGAATTCTGGGATAAAAACGAAATTTTCAAAAAGAGCATTGAGGAAAAGGCAAAAGGAGAGCCCTATGTTTTTTATGACGGTCCTCCGACAGCAAACGGCAAACCTCATATAGGTCACGTTCTTACCCGTGTTATCAAGGATATGATACCGAGATACCGCACAATGAAAGGTTATATGGTTCCGAGAAAGGCCGGCTGGGATACACACGGGCTGCCGGTTGAGCTTGAAGTTGAAAAAAAGCTCGGTCTTGACGGCAAGGAGCAAATAGAAGAGTACGGTCTTGAACCGTTTATCGACCACTGCAAGGAAAGCGTGTGGAAATATAAGAGTATGTGGGAGGATTTCTCAAAAACTGTCGGCTTTTGGGCAGATATGGAAAATCCTTATGTTACCTATGACAATAATTTTATAGAGTCGGAATGGTGGGCATTAAAAAAGATATATGATAAAGGTCTTTTGTATAAAGGCTTTAAAATAGTTCCTTACTGCCCGAGGTGCGGAACTCCGCTATCCTCACACGAAGTCGCTCAGGGGTATAAGGCCGTTAAGGAGCGCAGTGCGGTGGTTCGCTTTAAGGTTGTAGGCGAGGATGCCTATTTCCTTGCGTGGACCACAACTCCGTGGACGCTCCCCTCAAATGTTGCGCTTTGCGTAAATCCCGACGACACTTATTGTAAAGTAAAAGCGGCAGACGGTTATACCTACTATATGGCGGAAGCTTTGCTTGATAAGGTTCTCGGAAAATTTGCAGACGAAAACACCCCGGCTTATGAGGTTCTTGAGCAATTTGCGGGAAAAGACCTTGAATACAAAGAATATGAACCGCTCTTTGACTGTGCCGTACCGCTCTGCGAAAGCCAGAAGAAAAAAGCCTTCTTTGTTATGTGCGACAGTTATGTTACTATGACGGACGGTACCGGAATCGTTCACTGCGCACCTGCGTTCGGTGAGGACGATGCAAGAGTGGGCAGAAAATACGATCTTCCCTTTGTTCAGCTTGTTGACTCAAAGGGCGATATGACCGAGCAGACACCGTATGCCGGAAAATTCGTAAAAGATGCGGATCCGCTCATCCTTAAAGATCTTGACGCTAAGGGCCTTTTGTTTGACGCCCCGAAATTCGAACACGATTATCCTTTCTGCTGGCGCTGTGACACTCCGCTTATTTACTATGCGAGAGAATCGTGGTTTATCAAGATGACAGCCGTAAAGGATGACCTGATAAGAAACAACAACACAATAAACTGGATACCCGAAAGCATCGGAAAAGGCAGATTCGGCGACTGGCTTAAGAATGTTCAGGACTGGGGCATATCGAGAAACCGTTACTGGGGTACTCCGCTTAATATATGGCAGTGTGAATGCGGTCATATGCACTCTGTAGGAAGCATAGAAGAGCTTAAAAGTATGTCCGATAACTGTCCGGAAGATATTGAGCTTCACCGTCCTTATATTGATAAAGTAACAATCAAATGCCCTCACTGCGGAAAGCAGATGCACCGTGTTCCCGAGGTTATCGACTGTTGGTTTGATTCGGGTTCTATGCCGTTTGCGCAGCATCACTATCCGTTTGAAAACAAGGAACTTTTTGAGGCACAGTTCCCTGCCGACTTTATTTCCGAAGCCGTTGACCAGACAAGAGGCTGGTTCTATTCGCTTCTTGCTATCTCAACGCTCATATTCAATAAAGCCCCTTACAGAAATGTTATCGTTTTAGGTCACGTTCAGGATGAAAACGGGCAGAAAATGTCAAAATCCAAGGGCAACGCAGTTGACCCGTTCGAAGCTCTCAGCACATACGGAGCGGACGCTATACGCTGGTATTTCTACACCAATTCTGCGCCCTGGCTCCCGAACCGTTTCCACGGTAAAGCGGTTATCGAAGGGCAGCGCAAGTTTATGGGCACCCTTTGGAACACCTATGCGTTTTATGTCTTATATGCCAATATAGACAATTTTGACGCTTCAAAATATTCCCTTTCCGATCTTAAGCTCACGGTTATGGATAAATGGCTTCTCTCAAGACTCAACTCAACCGTTGCGGCGGTTGACGATAACCTTGCAAACTACCGCATACCCGAGGCCGCAAGGGCGCTTTCGGACTTTGTTGACGAATTAAGCAACTGGTATGTAAGAAGATCCAGAGAGAGATACTGGGTTCAGACTATGACCGAGGATAAAAAGGCCGCCTACACTGTTCTTTACAATGCTCTCGTAACGACCGCAAAGGCTGCTGCCCCGATGATACCTTTTTTAAGTGAAAATATTTATCAGAACCTTGTAAGAAGCGTTGATAAGACCGCTCCGGAAAGCATACATCTGTGTGATTTTCCCGCTGTTGACAGCTCTATGATAAACAAAGAGCTCGAAGAAAAAATGGAGAGCGTGCTTGAAATAGTTGTTCTCGGAAGAGCGGCAAGAAACGGTGCTTCTCTTAAGAACAGACAACCGCTTAACACTATGTATGTAAAGAGCGGCCTCCCGCTTGAACGTTACTACACGGATATAATAAGAGACGAGCTTAACATTAAAAATATCGAGTTTACCGATAACGTCGGGGACTTTGTATCTTATGTGTTTAAGCCGCAGCTTAAAACGGTAGGCCCGAAATACGGCAGACAGCTCGGAGAGATAAGGGAAGCCCTGTCAAAACTTGAAGGCAACAAAGCGAAGGCTGAGCTTGATAAAAACGGTGTTCTGACACTTGACCTTAAATCCGGCAAGGTTGAACTTACCGCCGACGATTTGCTTATAGAAGCAGCTCAGAGAGAAGGTTTCTACACACTCAGCGATAACGGTATAACAGTGTCTATAGACACCGTTCTTACAGATGAGCTTATTGAAGAAGGCTTTGTAAGAGAGCTCATAAGCAAAATACAGACAATGCGCAAAGAAGCCGGTTTCAATGTTACCGACCACATAAAGATCTATGTGAGCGGCAGCGAAAAGGTCAAATCGCTCGCAGTTAAAAAGGCATCCGATATAACAGAGGATACTCTTGCGGACTATTTGGTTGCCGAAGAGGGCGGCGCATATAAGAAAGACTGGGATATAAACGGAGAAAACGTTATACTCGGCGTTGAAAAAATGTAAATAAAATTTTTAAAGGGGCAGAAGGTTTATTTTAAAAATCTTTTACCCCCTTTTTTATTTATATAACTTAACGCAAATATTCCCCGCCTTAAAAGACGGGTTTTATTTTGGTCTTTGATGCGGAAGTGCAATCTCCCACGCCAAACCCCGAGGAGCTAATGTTTCTTGCAGGCAAAGCAGAGCGTTGCTCCGATTTAAAAGCTGTTTGTAACTGCCGATTGTGACACTTATGTTACATTTTTGTTAAAACCCTTTTCTTTTTTGAAATTTTGTGGTATAATCGCTTTTGTATTAGGCTGTAGGGCTTAATGCTGCGATTAAAAGGAGTATGATTGTGTGAGAGAAGAAGAATATTATTTCAATGCCGACGAAGGCGACGATATGATAGATATCAGCTCATCATCCGTAAAAGCGAAGGCACCGAGGCGCATAAATGAGGGCCCCGTGAAAGCTTACGGAAATGCGCTGTTTAAAAACCTCGGAACTATTATAAAGGTCATTTCCTTCATAACGGCCTTTGCAATAGTCGCAGTTGCTTTTGTAGCCGCATATTTTCTTTTTAAAATGGATGCCTTCTTTATGGCTATTGCGCTCGGCATAATAATCGTCGGAACGGTTATAGCCGCATTTACTTTTTTCATCATTTACGGCATAGGTCACGTTATATGCCAGAATGACGAGATTCTTCGCCGCACGGGCAGATAAAATTGACAGAGTAACAAAGCGGCTGTTATCTATGGCAGGGCTCCGTTCAATGCGGAAAACCTTCATAAGCAGCCGCTTGTTGGTTTTGTCGGAATTTCAGAAAGGTTGTGCAGTGTTTATTTTATGAAAGACAGACTTAAAGCTTTTTTCACAAAAACACTTCCCTCTTTTTTTAAAACTAATTTCGAGATATCTTCAACAAAAAAGAGTTTTATTGCAGGTGTTATAACGACTTGCGTGCTTGTATTCCTTGTTATACTTGATAACAGAAAGTTTATAACGCTTGAAAGCAGAAGCAAATGGTTGCTGCTTGCATTTTGTCTTACATTCCCTATTGCGATAGGAGCACTTATTGCATTTAAAATAAAGGTGAAAAAGCCGAAGACCGCAAAAACGGGGTATGTTTTGCTTTTCATTATTATGCCGCTTCTCACTATGGCGATGACGGAGAGCTTAAACAGCGTATTTATTTATGATATGACCTACCTTGGTTTTATTGCAAATTATATCACCATATCGCTTTTTTATTTCCTTGTTTTTGCTATTTCGGGAAGCCTCAGAGTATCCGTTTTAACGTTGACGCCGGTATTTTACGGATTTGCCCTTGCTCATTCGTATCTTATGGACTTTCGAGGTACACCCTTCGTCCCTATGGACTTTTTGAGCGTTACAACGGCAGCAAATGTCGGCAGCACATATGACTATACGCCTACTGCGATAATCGTTGCGGGTTCGCTCCTCTTCATATTCATTATGGTTCTCGGAGCGAAGATACACACGCCGTCATACACCCTTTCGTCAAAACTTGTCTCAAGAATATCGATGGGCATTTTCTTTTCTGCGGTAATGGGTATATTCTATTTTACCTCGATTTTTACGGATGCCGGAATAAAGCCTTATTTCTGGAATCAGACCAAGGGATATAAAAATTACGGATTTGTCTACAATTTTGTTTGCAACACGAAATACATTTATATGTCCACCCCGAGCGGTTATGACCCGAGCGTTATAGGCGATTATATTTCAAAAGAAACCGAAAATGACGATAAAACTCCCAAGCCCACCGGAAATGAGCCTAACATCATATGTATAATGAACGAATCGTTATCCGACCTTAGCGTTCTCGGTGATTTCTCGACAAATGAAGATTATATGCCCTTTATGCGATCACTCACCGAAAACACGGTAAAGGGGAACTTGTATGTTCCCGTTATAGGAGCCGGAACTTCGAACACGGAATTTGAGTTCCTTACGGGGCACAGCACTGCGTTCCTGCCATCGGGAAGCAATGCATATATGCTTTATATTAAAAATCCCCTCGCTTCTATCGTTTCAACTCTTAAGGGACAGGGGTACTCCGCTCTTGCTTTCCACCCTTATTACGCAAGCGGCTGGAACAGAACAAGCGTTTACAGAAATATGGGCTTTGATTCCTTTAAGAGCCTTGAAAATATAATGGATATATCCCTTATGGATATCTATAAGGAAAACAGCAGCGACCCCGATTACCTGCAGGACCTTATAGAACAGCAATATCCTGACAGAAGCGATATGCTTATAAGGCAATATGTAAGCGATTCGTATGATTATAAGATATTGATTCAGGACTTTGAAAACAGAGACAAAAGCGTTCCTTACTTTGTATTCAATGTCACGATGCAAAATCACAGCAGCTACACAAATTCCGCAAGGACTTTTAATGAATGCATAAACATAACCTCTTCCGATAAGAATTATGTAAAGGCTAATAAGTATTTATCCCTTGTGAAGGCAAGCGATACGGCGTTCCAGGAGCTTGTCAATTATTTCAGGAACGTCAAAGAACCTACAATAATATGTATGTTCGGTGACCATCAGCCATCTGTTGAATCAGGATTTATAGCAGAGGCGCTCGGTGTCAGTAATCTTCTTAATCTTACCCTTGAACAGGAACAAAAGAGACATATAACGCCGTTTATAATCTGGGCAAATTACGATATAGAAGAAAAGTATATCGAAAAACTCAGCTCAAACTATCTTTCTTCCTATTTGCTTGATATTGCAGGCGTTAAGCTCACAAGTTATAATAAGTATCTCTTAAAGCTCTCGGAAAAACTGCCTGTTATCGATACCGTCGGTTATATCGATGCCGATAACAATTACTATAAGTGGAGCAACAACACTCAGTATACAAATCTGCTTAAGGAATATGAAAAAATACAGTATAACAATATTTTCGATTACGAACACAAGGACAACAACATATTCTATATTGAGGGCTACTCGGCAGAGGATATAGCCGCCGACAAGAAAAAGGCCGAAGAAGCGGAGAAAGTGCAAGCCAAAAAAGAAAAGGCAGAGGAAAAGAAAAATCAGATCAAGAAAGCCGGTTAATGCCATATGAGAAACACCACTCTTTGCCATATTGAGCGTGACGGCTGCTATCTTATGCTTCACAGGATCAAGAAGGAAAACGATTTAAACCGTGACAAATGGGTCGGCATCGGAGGTAAATTTGAGGATAAAGAAAGTCCCGAAGAATGCAACGCAAGAGAGGTTTACGAGGAAACGGGACTCACCCTTAAAAACTGCAGGTACAGGGGCATAGTAACATTCGTGTCGGATATCTGGGAAACCGAATATATGCATATTTTTACATCTGACGAATTTGTCGGAACAGTAAAGGAATGTGATGAGGGCGAACTGTGCTGGGTGGACAAGAAAAAGCTTCTTGATATGCCAATATGGGAAGGCGATAAAATTTTTCTTAAGCTTATTGACGACCCGAAGACGCCTTTTTTCTCATTAAAACTTGAGTATATCGGAGATAATCTAATAAAAGCCGTTTTAAACGAAAAACCGTTAGTGCCTCACAAAGGCGACAAGTTAAAATACTCTGAAAATACGCCGCTTTAGGCAATTTCGGATTATTATTCTTGCCTTGACTGACGAGAGGCGGACCCACCTGAAAGGGCGTATTTCCATTTACCTAAAGGAGGATAATTTATGAATATTTGTGTTTACGGTGCTTCTTCAAGCACAATAGATAAGGGCTTTATAAACGGAGGAGAGGCTCTCGGAAAAATGATAGCCGAAAAAGGTTACGGTGTAGTCTACGGCGGCGGAAAAGAAGGAATGATGGGAGCTGTCGCAAGAGGTGCCGTAAGTAGCGGAGGCAATGTTATCGGGATTGCTCCGGGCTTTTTCAAGGTTGACGGTTCTTTATTTGACGGTTGCACGGAATTTATTTATACAGAAACTATGCGTGAGCGCAAAAAGCTGCTTGAAGAGCACTCAGACGCTTTTATAGTAACACCGGGAGGAGCCGGGACATTTGACGAATTTTTTGAAATATTCACCTTGCGTCAGCTTGACCGACATCGCAAACCAATAGCAATTTTCAATATAAACGGTTATTTTGACCCGTTAAATGCTCTTCTTGAAAATGCTATTAAACTTAATTTTATGACCGAGGCGAACCGCTCGCTCTACTTCATTTCAGACAACGCCGACGAGATACTTTCATATATCGAAAACTATAAACCCGCCAAAACAAATATAAGTGTGCTTAAAGATATAAAATAAGTCCCGAAAACAGAGCAACAGATACCCTATATGGGGTATCTGTTGCTTTTTAATCTGAACCATTTAAAACCGCAAAATTTTGCAAATAAAGTCTTTTTGTCGTACATAGCAAAAAAACAGATTCGGATTTATTATAGCTTTCTTTATCCGAACCCGTCCGCCTTAAGGGGATTTAACCGAAATCAGGTATATATTTTTCATCGGCACTTGAAAGCTGTTGAATATAACAGTTTTCAAAGCCTGATTCGGCAATATAAGAGACGACCTTTTCATATTCCCGCTTTGTGACCTTTCGGTTTATAGGGTAGATATTTCCAGCCTCGCCGAACGGTATATACTGACTCATAAGACTGAAATAAGCATTATTGAAACCGCTTCTTACAATATCAAATATTTTTATTGCGTCGTTCGTTGCCTGCGGCATAAGAAGATGCCTTATTATTACGCCGCTTTTCATAATGCCCTCTTTATCAAAAAGGCATTTTCCCCTTTGCCTGTAAGCCTCTTTAAGAGCACTCATTGCAACCTCGGGATAATCGGGAGCGGAGGAAAATCTATCAGCCTTATCGGAAGAAATATACTTAAAATCAAATAAATATATATCAATATAATCTTCGAGCATTTTAAGCGTTTCTGCACTTTCGTACCCTGAGCAGTTATACACTATGGGTATTTTCGGTCTGTAAATATCGAGTGCCTGTTTTATTGCAAGTGAATAATGTGTAGGCGTTACGAGATTTATGTTATGAGCATTCTTTTCCTCAAGTTCTTTGAAAATATCCGAAAGAGCATTTATTGAAATCTTTCTCCCGACCCCGTTATGACTCACTTCATAGTTTTGGCAAAAAACACAGGAAAGCGGACAACCGCTGAAAAATATCGTTCCGGAGCCGTTTTTACCGCTTATGGAAGGTTCTTCCCAAAAATGAAGGTCCGCTCTTGCGATAACGGGTTCGAGCGGCATTTTACAGTATCCGCCTGCATTTTTATCCGAAATTCGCTCGGCATTACACCTTCTTGGGCACAAACTGCACTTCATCTTTACCGTGTTCTTCTCCTTTAGGACATATTCGTTTTTTAACTATAACATCATCATAGGTCTTTTTAAACGATACTCTCGCAGAAAACATTTCTCCGCACTCTCTGCAATAAAAATCCGCCGTAAAATATCTGTTTTTAAAGGACCATTTTGTTTTCCTTCTCGCTTTTTTACCGCACTTATCACAGCGGAATTTAAAGGCCGAGCGGTCTATTTCACAGCTTGAAAGATCATCGATATAATGCGACTTAAAATTAAGTCTTTTATAGAATTCCTCGTCCGCCGTATCCTTTACAAGCGCATTAAACCGTGACTTATTATAATACTTCTTTAAAAGTTCGGCGCAGAGCAGACTATCGTCCTTTGCGGTGTGAAGAGAAAGAAGCTCGGTTGAGATCCCCGATAGCTCCGCAGCCGCCGAAAGCGCTATCTGAGACTTTATTTCCGTGCCGCATATTCTCATTTCGCTTTGAATATAACTTTGAAGATCAAGATATTTATCTATTTTAAAACGAATTCCGGAGAGCAGATATTTTTCATTTGCCATAATGGAATAAAGGTCTGACTTGCTCCAGGTCATTGTGACGGTATTTTCGCCTATCCATTCGTTGTATTTTAAGACGGCGTCCTTAAGAGGAATCCCGGCTCGCATCATCTCTGTAGTTATTCCGGTAAGCTTTGAAAATCTGCCTGTAACACGGTTTGTGATTTCCGAGCGGACCGTGACCTCAAATGTGTCGGTAACATCAAAGGCGTCGTTTAATTTAACGGCGCCTATCTGTATTATCTGATTTATAAATTTCTTTTCGGGGGGAAAAAACGCATTATCCCATTCCATATCGAGAATAATATATATCATCAGCGGTTTTTAGCCTCGTATTTCATTCTCTGTTCCTTATTCAGTATCTTCTTGCGCAGCCTTATATTATTCGGTGTTATTTCAACAAGCTCGTCTTCCTTAATAAACTCAAGAGACTGTTCAAGACTCAAAACACTGTGAGGAACAAGGCGCAGTGCATCGTCAGAACCTGCGGCACGGGTATTTGTCATTTGTTTTTTCTTGCAGACATTGCAAACAATATCCTCATTTTTCGGGTTTTCACCCACTATCATACCCTCATATACAGGTGTGCCCGGCCCTATAAAGAGTCTGCCACGGCTTTGTGTATTAAACAGACCGTATCCCGTAGCCTCGCCCGCTTCGTGGGCTATTATAGAGCCTGTATTTCGCTGCTCGATATCGCCCTTATAAGGTTCATAGCCGTTGAAAACGTGGTTCATTATGCCGTTTCCGTTGGTATCGGTCATAAACTGGGTTCTGTAACCTAAAAGACCTCTTGCGGGAATAAGGAACTCAAGATGAGATGTGCCGCCGTCCCTCGTACCCATATTTTTAATTTCTGCATGCCTTGAACCGAGTCGCTCCATAACCGAACCTACATAGGTTTCAGGTACTTCTATCATAAGAAGCTCTATAGGTTCAAGCAGCTTGCCGTTCTCATCACGCTTATATATTACTTCCGGCGGAGACACCTGAAATTCATACCCCTGTCTCCGCATTGTTTCTATAAGTATCGAAAGATGAAGTTCGCCTCTGCCGGAAACTTTGAAAGTATCGGCGCTGTCGGTCTCTTCAACCCTGAGGCTTACATTGGTCATAACCTCTTTAAAAAGGCGGTCTCTTAAATTTCTTGAGGTTACAAACTTACCGTCCTTTCCTGCAAAAGGAGAATTGTTTACCATAAAATTCATAGAGAGTGTCGGTTCGTCTATCTTAACAAAGGGCAGCGGTTCTATCTTATCAACGCTGCAGGCGGTCTCTCCTATTTCAAGGTCGCTTATTCCCGCAACCTGGATTATATCGCCGACGGAAGCCGATTCGACCTCAGTCCGCTTAAGTCCCTTATACATAAACAGTTTTGCTATCTTAACATTTGAAACCTTACCGTCTTTACGGCAAAGAGCAACCGTATCGCCCGTTTTAACGCTGCCTCTTATAACCCTGCCTACACCTATCCTTCCCATATAGTCGTCATACTCTATATTTGAGAACAAAACCTGAAGCGGAGCCTCGGGATCACCCACGGGCGGTTCTATTTCCTTTACTATCTCTTCAAAGAGCGGCTTCATATCGGTTCCCGGCTTGTCGGGAGAATAAGTGGCGTAACCGTCTCTTCCGGAAGCAAAAACAACCGGAAATTCTATTTGGTCCTCATCTGCTCCAAGCTCTATGAACAAATCAAGCACTTCGTCAACAACCTCAAGCGGTCTTGCCATAGGACGGTCGATTTTATTTATAACAACAACCGCCTTCTTGCCGAGAGCAAGGGCTTTTTTAAGCACGAACCTCGTCTGCGGCATACAACCTTCAAAGGCGTCTACCAAAAGCAGCACACCGTCTACCATTTGAAGTATACGCTCAACCTCGCCGCCGAAATCGGCGTGTCCCGGAGTGTCAACTATGTTTATCTTTATTCCGTTATACATAACGCTTGTGTTTTTGGAAAGTATCGTTATGCCTCTTTCCCTCTCAAGGTCGTTGGAGTCCATAACTCTCTCGTTTACGGTCTCGTTATCACGGAATGTTCCGCTCTGCTTTAAAAGCTGGTCGACAAGGGTGGTCTTACCGTGGTCAACGTGAGCGATTATTGCAACATTCCTGAGGTTTTCTATTCTTTTTTCCGACATTTTATTACATCCCTTAATATTTCTAACTAAGTTATTATCAATGATTATAGAATGTCGAAACACCAAAAATTGTTTCGACAAGCCGATTTTATCGGCCTTAATTTCACAAATTTAATTTTGCCTATATTCATTGCAATGGACATTGACAAATTTTCAAAGAAAATTTGTGACCAAATCAAAGATTTGGTGTCGAAATAGTGTAGTTTTACACTATTTCGACTTTCAATAGCCATTATAAAACAATTGCATACTCTTGTCAACAAATTTGCCTTTATTACAACATTGTGCACTTAAAAATCACTAAAATTCAAAAGTGAGCAAAAACGAGATATTTAAAGAAAACAGAAGAAAAACGAAGGTTTTATATTAAAAAATTAAAATTTTAAAAAAAGGTGTTGACAAAGGTCTTCGGGCGTGGTATCATAATCGAGCTGATTTATGAGGATCAAGAAGCGGCTTTAAGCGGCTTAAGATCCCTTTTAAGAATTTTGGAGGTTTGGTTCTATGTCAACTTTTATGGCAAAACCTGCTGAAATTCAGCGTAAGTGGTATATAGTAGATGCAGCCGGCAAACCGCTCGGCCGCACCGCTGTTAAGGTTGCCGACCTTTTAAGAGGTAAAGGCAAGCCCGAATTTACTCCCCACGTTGACTGCGGCGACCACGTTGTTGTCATCAACGCTGAAAAGGCAGTGCTCACAGGAAAGAAACTTGAAAAGAAGTATTATCGCCGTCACACCGGATTCATAGGCGGTCTTAAGGAAGTTCAGTATGCAACCCTTATGAAAACCCGTCCGCAGCTCGCAGTCGAGCTTGCCGTTAAGGGTATGGTTCCGGACACTACTATCGGCCGCAAGGCACTCACAAGGCTTCATATCTATGCAGGCGAAACCTATGCTCAGGTTGCTCAGAAGCCCGAAAAGATTGATTTTTAAGAAGGGAGACAGAATAAATGTTTGAAGGAAAGCCTTATTTTTACGGCACCGGCAGAAGAAAAAGTTCTGTTGCCCGTGTCCGTCTTTACGAAGGTACCGGAAAGGTTACCATAAACGGCAGAGATATTGACGATTACTTTGGTCTTGAGACCCTCAAGGTTATAGTTCGTCAGCCTCTCGCCCTCACAGAGAATGCCGATAAGTACGATGTTGTATGCACCGTTACAGGCGGCGGCGTTACCGGTCAGGCAGGCGCTATCCGTCACGGAATTTCCCGTGCTCTTCTCTTAACAAGCGACGATATCCGTCCCGAGCTTAAGAAAGCCGGATTCCTCACCCGTGATCCTCGTATGAAGGAAAGAAAGAAATACGGTCTCAAAGGCGCACGCCGTGCACCGCAGTTCAGCAAGCGCTGATTGCCTGAGATTTTACAGTCAAAAAGCTCAAACCCCGGAAGTCACGGCTTTCCGGGGTTTTCTCATATCTATTGTGCTTTATACTTTTAAAAGCTGTCTTTTGGATATCGGCAAAGCGCTGCTGAGTGTTGAACTTGTACTGCCGTACAAAGCAATATGTTAAATAAATTCGTGACCGAGGTCTGCTACCTATAAAAAAGGCAGCAATCCGTAAATTGTTCGCCAAAGATAAATGAATGCACCCACCCTTCAAAACGAGACTGAGTGCAGTTTTTATATTCTGACTTTATCAAAACATCTTGACAAGTCTCACTCTTTGATATATAACTCAAGTTATAAATAACTACAGTTATTTATGAAGTTGCGAATATGCCTGCTAAAACAAAAGTCACAAAAGAAATGATTATTGATGCTGCTTTTGCAATTGCCCGTGAAGAGGGTGCGGAAAACATCAACGCAAGGACCGTTTTGAAAAGGCTGCATTGCTCCACACAGCCCGTTATGTATCATTTCGCAACGATCGAAGAATTGAGGAAATCAAGACGCCGGACGCTTAGACGCAGTGCAATCCGAGAAAATCGGTTTGTGCTGCTTCTATCATTTTTTATTAAAATATAAAGGCAAAAGTGGTTAGAGTGCGATAATGAAGAACTTTGAATATAAAAAATTTCAGTTTAGGCAAATAAGTGAGATCACTGAAACCTCCACCGCCGCAGTTTCTTCAAAAAAGCATTGTACCCTGATTGTATTGTTTATAGTCTAAGAAAAATACGGAGGAATCTATTATGAAAAACAGCGCACTTGTCGTGATCGACCTGCAAAATGACATTACGAAAAACTACAGTGAAATCATTGAAAAAGTCAATGAGGCGATTGACCGGGCAGTTCAAAATGGTTTGTGGGTCATTTACATTCAGCACAATAACCTGTCTGCCGGGACAAAAACCTTTAAGCCCGGAACGCACGGTGCGGAATTTGTCCCTGAAATGAAGATTGTATCCGACTGCATCTTCACAAAATCGAAAAGCAATGCGCTGACGAACGAGGAGTTTGCATCTTTCATCAAGAAAAACGGCATTGACGGGTTTTATATTGCCGGTGCAGACGCCACAGCCTGCATAAAATCCACTTGCTTTATATTACTAAAAGCGGTTATATCGTTCATATGCTGTCGGACTGCATTACAAGCCACGATAAAAAGAAGCTGTCTGAGATGCTTGCCTATTATGAAAGCAAGGGCTGTGAAGTAATAAAGCTTTCCGAAACCGCCAAAAGGTAAAGATCTTTTGGCGCACTGCTTATCATAGCGATAGGTCGCTATGGAATTTATAGTGAATGGAGAAAAAAGTGAAGCGAAATAAAATAGCCGTCTTACTTCTCCCGTTTTTTACATTGAGCGTGTTTTTGACCGCTTGTGATGCCGATCGCTTTGTCGACAGCCGTGAAACAACATCAAATTCCTATCGTTTGGATATTGAGCGTATGACCTGAACCGATCTGTTCACATTGGATCTGAATACGGGCGATACGCTTGAAATTCGATTTGAAACCGCAAAAGGTTTTATCTGTATGGAGATCAAAGAGCCGGACGGAACACTGCTGTACGCAGGCGACGTCAAAAGAATGACAGATTTTACAGTGAATATTTCCTAGGGCGGTGCGTATTCCGTTCGTGCGGAGGCACACAACGCAAAAGGTATGATTCATATTCAACAGAAAGATCATACATAAAAATCGGAATATGCCGTATGCAGTACCGACTATACAGGAGGAAACAAATTGAAAAAGTTATATGAAAAAAACTAACTGACATTTGAAGTCTTGTGGATCGTGATTTACTGTGTCCTGCAATCTCTTGAAAATTCGCTGAGCAAAATAATCGGAATTGAATACTCTGCAAGTGCCGCTTTCTGCATTTTGCAGGCAGTCGTTCTTTTCACCTTTATCCGAAAGAACAGCTTGTTGAAACGGTATGGGCTTTGCAAATCACCCGTTTCCGCACGGCGTTTCCTTTACTATGTGCCGCTGCTTATCCCGGTTTCGGGAATCCTTTGGAACGGTGTCTCTGTCAACTACACGCCGTTGGAAACGGTTTTTCGTATCCTGTGTATGCTCTGCGACGGTTTCAAGTCATTACAGACCCCAAAAACATTAAAAAACGGCACTTGCAGAAAACTAAAATCTGCAAATGCCGTTTGATTTATAATCTTAAAATCAACCTTTTAAAGCTATAAAGTTTGCAACGAGGGCAAGAACAAAGAAAGCAATAGCTATATACTTTGTAAATCTTGCAAGGGTTGCATCAAATGTGCGTGCCTTATTTTTTGAAAGGAATGTATCCGCACCGCCCGAAATGGCTCCGCTTAAGCCTGCACGGCGACCCTGCTGAAGAAGAACAACAGCTATTATGAATAAAGACACCAATATAATGAGAATTCCCATTATTATTTCAACTGCACTCATAATTAAACCTCCGAAAATATTTATAAAGATACTGTTCTCATAAGTTACAATATATCATACCATAAGTTTTCGCATTTTGCAACATTTTTTTATGCTGCCTTTAACTTTTGATTTGCATAGACAATATAAAGAGACAAACTTCTCCGACGGAAGTAATATATCTATTTGTATTGTCTATCCGTCTTTGCAGCTGCAATCTGAGAAAAGTTTTGATATATCAAGGGTTCGTTCTTCTTTATTTTTAACAAATCCGAGTTTTTCGAAAAGCTCTTCGGGAGCGTTTTCACTGTATGCCGCCTTTAATATCTTACGGCGGACAGCTATATGCAAAGCGCTTCTCAAAATACCGTCGGCAAGCATAATATCGTTTTCGGGAGAAAGCGTGTATACCGTTATACAGTCACTGTCAAGCGCATAAAGACAAAAACCCAATATTTCTTCATTGAATTTTGCTGTCACTAACCCCGCATTTTCACTGTAGGGAACGCCGTTTTCGGCAAACATACTCCTGATTTCCTCCGCATTATCGGAGGGCAAAACCGTTATCATCTGACATCTTCCCTTTTCACGCTGATGTTTTTAAGTCTGTTAAGCTCACGATCATTTAAATTTCTCCAGTCTCCCTGTTTGAGCATTCCGAGCTTGACTCCTGCTATTTCGGTTCTTTTGAGGCGCAGCACATCAAGTCCCACTGCCTCGCACATTCTTCTTATCTGACGATTCCTGCCTTCGTGAATGATAAATCCCAGAACCGTTCTGTCTTCTTTGCGTTCTATAATAAAGACATCGCAAGGGAGGGTCTTTCTGCCGTCAAGCAAAATTCCCGACGCCATTTTTTCGATTTTTTCTTCGCTTACCTCTCCCTTTACCGTCACACGGTATGTTTTATTCACATAAGAAGACGGGTGTGTAAGCTGATTTGCAAGCTCGCCGTCGTTCGTCATAATAAGCAAGCCCTCGGAATTACGGTCAAGTCTGCCGACGGGAAAGACTTTTACCCCCACATTCTTAACAAGGTCGTTTACGCACTTTCTATCCTGCTCGTCCTTCATAGTCGTAACAAAGCCTCTCGGCTTATGAAGCATTATGTATACCTTCTCGTTTACGGTGACTGCCGTTTTGCCGTTTACCGAAACCTTATCCCGCTTAGGGTCTACTTTATCTCCCAGCGAAGCTATCCTGCCGTTGACACGGACTTTTCCCTGCGTTATAAGCTCTTCCGCCTTGCGCCGGGAAGCAATTCCGCACTGGGAGAGATGTTTTTGAAGTCTGATTTTGTTATCCTTCATCTTAAATTCCTTTTCATATTGTACTGAGCATATATTTAAAAAACTCCGCCGCACTTTTTATGCGCCCTGTATTTTCATTTTTTACATCGCACGGCGAATTGATGTTTTCGGAAAAAAGCGGTTTGCCCTCAAGATAATAGGTCACGCTCCCTATCTTTTCGCCTTTTTTAACAGGAGCATAAACAAACTCCGGCAGATCTATCTTCATATCGACATCAGCATTGCTGAGCACAGATATTTCTTTTTCGGGAACAGTTATATTTATCTTATCTTTTGAGAAATGCGCCGTCACAACGCCGAAATCCGATTTTTCGGGGGCTATTCTGACTGTGGTAAGCGCTGAAAATCCGGTATCGAGAAGCTGCCTGTGGTCTGCCCAATCGTCAGGGTCATTTAAGGTTACGGCGATAACGAATTTACCGTCCCTTTTTGCGGCGGAAACAAGACATCTGCCGGATTTTTTGGTAAATCCTGTTTTTACCCCTACAACATCGTCATACATATTCAAAAGCTTATTGTGATTTTTAAGTGTCCTCTTATAAAGCGGATTGCCGTAACAAAGTGTTGCGGACTTACTTGCCGCCGCCTTCGCAAATCTCGGATTCAAAAGTGCTTGCCTTGCAAGCAGGGCGAGTTCATATGCCGTTGTGCAGTGACCGTCACCGTCAAGACCGGAGGGGGTTTTGAACGAAGTTTTTACAAGACCCATCTCACGTGCTCTTTTGTTCATAAGCTCGACAAAGCTTTCGACCGAACCGCTTACCGCAATTGCGGCAGTGTTTGCAGCATCGTTTCCCGATGCCAGCATCATACCGTAAAGCAGGTCATTTGCGCTGACACTGTCTCCCGGCAAAAGTCCCATAGACGATCCCTCAACCGCAACCATCTGCTTTGTTACGGTTATATTTTTATCGGGGCTTAAATTCTCACACAGCAAAAGCGCCGTCATTATCTTAGTTGTGCTTGCCATAGGCAAAGCTTCATCGGAATTTCGGGAAATTATAAGTTCACCCGTATCACCGTTTATTACCGCTGCCGCTTTTGCGCTCAAAGCCGAAACATTTACAGCTCCCGAAGAGAAAATAAACAAAAGCAATAATATAAAAGCAAACACTTTTCTCAATGCTACCACCCGTAAATCTTATGAGCGGCGGCACCTATATTATTCTTTCTCTTTTTTTGAAAATGCGGATTTGATTTTTTCAAGCACTTCGGGTGCCATATTAAGGGCCTTGTTGACTGCACTCAGGTCATTATAAACAGGAAGCATCTGAACATTGCCCGAACTGCTTACCGATATAAATGCAATCGGACTTATCGTAACTCCTGCACCGCCTCCGCCTCCGAAGACCTTGTTTGCGGTTTTGCTCGGAAAATCACTGCCCCCCGTTGCAACTCCGAAAGATACTTTGGAAACAGGTATAAGAGTTATACCCTCAAGTGTTATGGGAGTTCCGATTATGGTATCCGAATTCACCATAGTACGGAGATTTTCCATAGTTGAATCCATAACGCTCTTAATATTATTCTCGCTCATAGCTTTTCACATTCCTTTTTTATCTTTTTGAAATTTTTCGGTTTTAGAATCTCGAAAACGACAGCTGTAAGCAAATTTGCTTTTATCTTACAGCTTAGATAAATTCGGCTCTCTTCGCCCGAAAAATCCGAGCTTATATCAATTTTTTGCGCCTTAAATTTCATATTGTTTTCTATCAGCGCCATACACGGATACACGGCACTGCAAACCGCTCCGTATGTTACAGCGGTTTCGGCGGCGTCAAAAGAAGCCACCGATATTTTAAGAACCGTTTGAGTTATTTTAATATGCTTTAAAATGCCCTTTAAAACAGTCAGAACTATTTTGATAACCGAGACAAGATACTCTACGGCTCCCTTAAATCCCCGTTCGTTTTTAAGTTTCACGATAAAGCTTTCTTTTTTCGGGGAGGCCTCATCTTCAGAAGTTTCCTTTTGCTTGCTTTTTTTCTTTTTCTTCGTAGGCTTATCTGTATCATACACCTTTATTCCCGAGTAATACAGCTTTGCGGAAAATTTTTCGTCCCTAAGCTTTAGTTTCACCGAAAAAGGCAAGAGCAAAAGCAGTAAAACGAGGGCTGCCAGCGCTACTGTAACATACAAAACATATATCACGGTTTTTCCTCCGAAGAGCCTTGCTCATCATCTATTTTAAGCTGTTCTCCGACATCATTTTCAACCTCCGGGGCATTAGGCAGCGGCGGCAGTTCGGAAAGGTCTGAAAGAGAGAAACACTTAAGGAAATTTTTTGTTGTTCCGTAAAGCAGCGGCCTGCCCGGCAGTTCCAGTCTGCCCCGTTCTTCTATAAGTTCTTTTTCGACAAGGGTCGTAACAACTCCCGAACAGTCAACCCCTCTGACCTGCTCTATAAAAGCTTTTGTTACAGGCTGATTATAGGCTACTACGGCAAGCACTTCAAGCGCAGCGGGAGAAAGCGGAGCCCTGCGTTTTATATCAAACGCTTTTTTAACATATTCCGCATAAATTTCATTGGTTGCAAGCTGATAGGTGTTTTCAAGCCTTAAAACGGTTATCGCACTGTTTCTTTTCCCGAGTTCGCCCGAGAGCGCATTTGCAAGCTCAACTATTTTTTCGGGAGACACATCGAATACCCCGCAAAGTCTGTCTATACTTATAGGCTCGCCCGAAGCAAAGAGCACTGCCTCAAGAGCCGCCGTATTTTCCTTATTGTTCATCGCTTATGCTCCTTAACGAGTTTTATTTCGGCATCGTTTCCGTCTCCCGTTACCTCAACCCTGTTAGCCTTACAAAGCTCAAGAACGGCAAGAAATGTCGCTACCAGCTCCGAACGGCTGTGCGCTCCCTTATAGAGCGAAGAAAGTTTATTTTTACCGTCCCTTATAAGATTGCGCATAACATAAACTATTTTGGTTGAAACCGCAAATATTTTCTTCGCAACTATTTTTGTAAACGGCGTTACAGGCGGAGGAAGTCTGCGCTGTCCTCTTCCCACCGCCGAGAGATACGCCTCGTAAAGCTCGCCGCTTTGATGAATAAGTTCATAGGTTTTAGGAAATTCATACTTCCCCTGCGGTCTTGTAAATTTATCAAATCCGCCGGTAAGCAAACCGAGCTTTTGTGCCTGAGCCCTACAGGTCTGATATTCTATGAGCTCCCCTACAAGCTCCTCTTTAAGGCGCTCCGCCTCTTCGTGGCGTGGCAGCAGACTCACTGTTTTCATATATATAAGTCTTGACGCCATTTCAAGGAACTCGCTTGACACTTCCATTTCTTCTTCCTTAAACCGTTCTATCTGAGCAAGGTACTGGTCTATAAGAACAGAAAGTTTTATATCGTAAATATTAAGTTTGTTTCTTGCTATAAGCTGCAAAAGAAGGTCAAGCGGACCTTCAAAGCTTTCAAGCTTATACGACAGCACTGTTTCCATAAAACAAACCGTCCTTTCGGTTAATTCGGTGCAGATAAGCTCAGGGCAGACCGTCACACTAAGAATTTAAACGGCAATGAGGCAATATTTAAAAGGAAAGAGTAAACGCCGCCGGTAACATAAGAAAGCGGACGGTCAAGCACTCCGAATATAACAAGCGCTAAAACGGCATAGAAAATGTACTGTTCATATCTCATAAGCTTATAATAAAGCCTGTCCGGCAAAAATGCGGATAGAAGTCTCGAACCGTCAAGCGGAGGTATCGGCACAAGATTAAATACCGCAAGACTCACATTGATATATGCCAAATAGCTTAAAAAGCTTGAAACGATAAGCACTGCATTGTTTATATCGTTTACAAAGGCGGCAAGAACATTTAAAAGCAAAAGCGCAACAAACGCCGAAACAAGATTCGAAAGCGGACCCGCAAGTGCGGTTATCGCCATATAAAGCTTAGGCTTTTTAAAGTTCCTCTGATTTATACCGACCGGCTTTGCCCAACCGAAGCCGCAGATAAGTATGCAAAGAGCACCGATGTAATCTATGTGAGCAAGGGGATTAAGCGTAAGCCTCCCCTGATACTTAGGCGTGGGGTCGCCGAGCTTGTAGGCTGCAAATCCGTGTGCCCATTCGTGGACCGGAAGCGTAAAAAATATAACTGCACAGGACGATATTATATAAGCAATTATCTGATAGATATTAAATCCGCCCCGTATAATACTCATCAACAAGATAGACCACTCCAATCTACTATATTATATATCGGCGGCACTGAAATTACAAGATAAATATACTCCGACAAAAGGATTTGTTTGATATTTTGAAGGGTATATGCTATAATAACCTAAAATTTCCGCTTTTCGGTGCGGCGGGCGGCAAAGCCGTAACAAAGGTTTTTATCCTTTGTGATTTTATTATAACCTAACGCAGATGTTTCCTGCCTTAAGAGGTGGGTTCCGTTTCAGCCTTTGACATAGGAGATTACACTCTCACATCAAAGGCTGAGGGCTAACGCTCCTTTGCGCAGCTTGCAAGCATTGCCGGAGCGCTGCTCCGATTTAAAATTTTAGGATATTTCACAAAGAGGTCTCGGTCGGATGAATACAAAAAGCAATAATTTAAAGGGAAGTTTGATATTGTGCTTTACCGCACTTATCTGGGGGCTGGCATTCGTGGCTCAAAGCAAGGCGTCTTCGGTGCCGCCGTTTGCAGTGAATGCTCTGCGAAGCGCAATAAGCGTGCCTTTTTTGTATATCGTGTTTAAGATAAAATCAAAAAAGAGCGGCGAATCGCTTATACCCGGCGAGCCTAAGTCGAAAAAAGCGGTTATAAAAGGTGCGGTTATGTGCGGTATTATGCTTGCGATATCCGTAAATTTTCAACAGTTCGGCATTTCGGCGTACCCTAAAGGCGCTGCGGTTGAAGCACATTCGGGATTTGTAACGGCAATGTATGTTGTTATCGTTCCGCTTGTTTCATTATTTTTAAAGAAACGTGTTTCCCCGATAATCTGGCTTTCGGTGGCAATTTCGGTGTTCGGTTTCTATCTTCTGTGTTTCAGGGGCGGTATTGACGGATTTTATACTGCAGACCTCCTTGTCTTGCTCTGTGCTTTCTCTTTTGCCTTTCACATAATAACCGTTGACAGAAATGTCGGTAAAATAGGCGGACTGAGACTTTCTATACTGCAGTTTTGCGTTTGCAGCGTTGTTTCGGCGGTACTTTCGCTTATTTTTGAAATAAAAAGCTATGATTTTGATATTCTTATTAAAGCGTCACCCTACATATTATACCTCGGGATAATGTCAAGCGCCGTAGGATACACCCTGCAAATTGTAGGTCAGAAGTATGCGGAGCCTGCAATAGCGTCACTTGCTATGAGCCTTGAAAGCGTTTTCGCCGCAATAGGCGGAGTTCTGGCGGGAAATACTCTCTCCGTGCGTGAGATGCTCGGCTGCGCTGTTGTCTTTTCAGCCATAGTGATAGCCCAGCTTCCTGAAATGCTTGCAAAAAAATCGGTTGAATCGGGAGAGGGGTTATAGTGTGGCAACTTCTGCTGAATATCTTGAATTTGTGCTTGAAAACTTAAAGGATTTTGACGGGCTCACTTACAGAAAAATGTTCGGGGAATATATGATTTACATAAATAAAAAGCCGGTTCTTTCGGTTTGCGATAACACGGTATTTGTTAAAAAACTTCCCGAACTTGAAAAGATTATGAAGAATTCGGACTGCTCGTTTCCCTACCCGGGCGCAAAACAACAGTATATTCTTGATATAGAAAACACCGAACTTGTAAAACGGGTTTTTAAGATACTTTCGGAAAAATAAATATCGGAGAAAATTAAAATGCAGCTTATAAAACAGACCGACACCCGCTTTAAAAGAAAAATAATAAAGCTTTACAAAAGTGCTTTCCCGAAAGAGGAGAGAAAACCGCTGAGGCTTATAAAAAAACTTGTAAAGCAAGGGAAAGCCGATGTATTTGCGGTTTTGGACGATAAGGGCAGGTTTTCGGGCGAGGTCATTACCGTTGTGGGAAAAGACACGGTGCTTATAGACTATCTTGCAATATCCGAAAAATGCCGCCGCCTCGGTTACGGTTCTAAGGTTCTTTCCTTCATAAGAGAAATTTACGGCGGGAAAACTGTTATTTTAGAGATAGAAGACCCTTCTGAGCCGAGCGATAACGCACCCGAGCGTATTAAAAGAAAATCATTTTATTTAAAAAACGGTTTTTGCGTTCTTGATTTTAAAGTGGACCTGTTCGGCTGCAAAATGCTTGTTCTTTCTTCAAACGATAAAATTTCATTTAAGGATTATTATTCTCTTCAAAAAACCGTTTATCCGTTTTTTGCCATTAAGAAAATCAAAAAAATTTAAGAAAAAAGCCTTCCGAAGTCCGTTTGCGGATCATTCGGAAGGCTTTTTATCAGGTTTTTTAAAACAGGTTTTGTCTTGCTTTTAAATTAGGTTCGTTTTCCGAAAAGAGATAGGAATACGAAAAGAATATATGTCCGCTGCACATTTCATCTTTGCGGCACGCTTCGGCCTGACGGTAAAGTATATCGGTTTTTTTGCCCCATTCTTCATTATCCGGTTTTTGCTCTGTTGCGACCTTATACGCTGCAAGTCCGATAACCAATTTAACATCACTGTTTTGTGTAAGTTTTTTCCAATCGGAAAGCAGCTTATCAAAGCGATATTGCTTGTCGGGATACTCAAACCCGAAATAGAGCTGGGGTATTATTTCATCAACGCACCCGTTTTCGATCCACGCTGCCGCATCGGCGTAATACTCATCATAGTTTCTGCTTATCGAAGCAGCAGGACTTATGCTGAAAACTATATCCTTGTTCATAAATTTAACGGCTGTATAACAACCGCTTATAAGAGCGTTGACATTAGCTCTCCTCCAGTCCGCAAGGCCGAGCGGCGACTTGTTTGACGAGGTGTATTTTTCGTATGAATAACTGTCAAAAGAAGAATCCTGCGTGGGATAAAAATAATCGTCAAAATGTATTCCGTCAACCTTATATGAGCTTATTACCTCTCTTATCCCGTCTATTATCAGTTTCCTTACTTCGGCACTTGCGGGGTCAAGATAAAGTCCCGAGCTGACGCAGATATTTTTATCGTTTTCGGTGTCGGCGTCGGTAAGCCATCCGTAAACGGTACCGTAGGCAGGCAGGGTTGATGTATCGGCATCCGATGTTTTTATTCTGTAAGGATTTATCCAGGCGTGAACCCTTAAATTCCTCTTATGGCAGGATTCAACAATATATTCAAGCACGTCAAAATCCTTTTGAGCCGACTCCCTGAGCGGAAAGTAAGCGGATTTGTATATTGAATCTCCGAATGCCCTTATATGTATATACAGATCGGTGATATTATTTTCGGCGCATTTATCGGCACAGCCGTCAAAAGCCGACTTAAAATCATCGGTTTTAAGCATTGCGTCAAGCTCACTGTAGGTTATCCACACACCCGTAATATATTGAGATTTGTCAGCCACGGCAGCATATTGCACATTTTTATGCTGCGCCGAGCAACCGCAAAGAAACACTTCCGTTATAACCGCTAAAAGACATATTATTTTTCTTTTCAAGACATTTTCTCCGCCTTTCAGAAAAGCTCTCTGTAATCAAATTCAAGACCGTAAACAGCAATCGGAACTGCGGCGGTTATTTTAACCTGCGCCCCGTATTCGCCCTTTATCGCAGGGGTAAGCACGGCAGCGGATATTCCGCCGCTTGAGAAAATACTCTGCGCATATTTCGACACATTTCCGCTTATTATTATATCAGCACTTCCCGAAATGTCCATACAAAGCTTCACGGTATCGATGTTTTTTCGTTTGCCGAAGTCACCCATATTAAAATTTTTGGTGTGTATAACCGTATTCACCGGCACGGTCTTAACTGTGTAACCGGATGTTGCCGCCGTTAAAATTTCATCCTTTTCGCCCTCAAATTCCGCCGCTGCGGCAAAATTGAGAGTGTCGTCAAGAACAAAAACAGCCGCTTTATCGCCTATAAGAGCACCCGAAGAATATGCACCGTCGGGCAGACTTAAAAGATACCAGGAGATGTTTTCCGTGCTTTTTTCAAGTCCCGTGTATACAGACGAAATTCCGAAATTTTTGATACGGTAATCGAGCAGCAATATTTTGCTGCCTATGCACAAATTGTAGTGCCCGTCTGCATCAAAGGCAAATGCGTTTTTAAGCGCCGTTTCGTCAATACCGCTCAGAAAATTGTCAACTGGAGTTGAAACGCAGTATATGTTATTTTCCTTGCCGTAGGTCGTGGTCGCAAGCGTATATACCTTTTTATCGGAGCCGAGCCAGATAAGTCTGTTTCCGCAAACCGCCACGGTTCTCGGATTTCCGCACCCCACACTCTCGTGAACGAGCGTTACGCCTAAGCTGTCGCTCGCAAGAACGGCTTCGTGAGAGCCCAAAAGCGAATAACCGGAATCAAAATCATTGTTTTTATTTATGTTGACCTTATATATCTGTGATTCGTTAAATGCGATAAGCTTGTTATTCTGTACCGCCATAGCAATCACGGTATCGTTTGAGCTTCCTATTCTTGCAGCCATCTTTTCGGGGAAATAAAGCGGTTCGTTTATTCTTGCACAGTATACTTTTTCGGGATTTATCTTATTGCCGTAAAAATATGCATTCGAGTTATAAACCTTGACTCCTCTTGAGCCTATGATATTCCCTGTCTGAGATTCCTTTATGCGCTCGGCTCTTACAACTATATTATTGCCGCTTACCGCATAACAGTTCGGAGGTGAATAATAACTTCCGTCTTCGTTTAAAAACGAAAGATGTCCCGTATTGCGATCGCAGTTAAGCGTAACTTTACCGCTCGAAGAATTTATAGTAACCGATTCGCTCTGCGAGGGTATTATCCATTCCTCATAGCTTGAAGGAGTTGCATAAACTCTGCACACGATCTGACTGTTAAGGCTCAGCTTTGTTACCGGCAGATGAAACTGAAAGGAGCTGCCGTCGGATGTGAAATATGCTTTAAATCTGTTTGTAAGCATATTAAAACTTTCGGGATTGGCTGTCTGTCCGTTATAAACATCTCTCTCCTTAGCAGCCGTATTATATAATGTTCCTTTTCCATTTACGAGTACCACGGGCTCATAATAATCGGAATCGTAAAGAAGCTTCCAGCTTTGAAGATTGCTTGACAGCTCATAAATATCATATATCTCGCTGTCTTCGCTTTTTCTTGTTAAAAAAGCGAAGATTCCGCTTCCCGAATGCTTTTCTCCCACTAAAAATACTATGCTTTCAAACCGATAATATGTATCGGAAGAGGTTCGGTGTATCTGAATATCGCCGATGGAAACGATTTTATGCAGAGGTGTTATAAGATACATCTTTACAAATGAATATGAATCACCGTCTCCCCACACGCTGTATGCAATTCTGCACATACGGGATTTGTATTCAAACATAGTATCGGTAAGCGTTATTCCCTTTTCAAAGCTGCCTGAGATATCGTATCTTCCCTCAACGGCATCACGGTTTATTTTAATTCCGTTCCTGCTTTTAAGGCCGCCGTTTGAAAAGAGTACATTTTCACAATAAGAGATCTGATTGTCCGAAATGAGTTCGGGAGCGTTGTAAAGGTTAAGACCGCCGTCAAATGAGTCCACTTTAAAGCTTTTTTGCGGTTTTCTTGTAAGAGGAGTATACTTCATAAGGCTATACCCCTCTTACAGACGGCACATTATCGCTTATACTTGCCTTTTCCGATTTCACACAACCCCGTTTTAAATTGTAATTTTCGGTAAAATAGCGGTTTTTTTCATCGTCTCCGCAGCTTAATGAAAGCAGCATACAAACGCCGTAAAGCAGGGCGTCATAATATTTCTCGGGCACTTGTGCATTATCGAATATCCGCTTTACAGGCGGCATTTTAAACAGATCGTATCCTATCATATTGACTGCGGATACCACCCTGTCCTTCATAGCCTGATTATCCGCCGAAGTGCTCTGCTGTTCGTTATATCCCATAAGCAGACAGGCATTGTCGTATATATCATATACCTTCATTTGTACCGTCCTCCCCTATTTCACTTAAAATACCGTCTGTATCCGGAACTATGCCGTGGGGCAGCCTCTCGATATACTGCCTCTTATTTATGATCCCTCTGTCAAGCAGTTTGTCGAGAACCTCTATGCAATCGCCTGCGGAATATTTTATATTATCGCTTGCCTCAACACTTGCAACAAGATACAGATTTTTATATTTTTTGAAATCTATGGCGATATAACGGCTGCCGCTGTCACTTTGAGTTTTTATCTTGCGCATACCGTACTGTGTTATCCAAAAATCCGCCCATATCCTTGTTATCTGCTCCGTAAAGCTGTAAAAACGGCGTTGTTTTATCCCGAGCTGCAAAACAGAAGCGTCGTGAACAAGCTGAAGAGCGCTTGCATTTTCCGTGCGTGCGTCTCCGAGGGCAGCCTCGCTTGCACCGCTCTGTTCGAGAGTATTCTTAATAAGCGTGTTTATACCCTCGCCGAAATTGCTGCAGACATCGGGAGGAGTGACATATTTAACCGCTCCCGCCACATCCTCGTTAGAACCGTAAACCTTTATTATCTGACCGGGGTCGTTTGAAATGTCATCGTTTACGGTATCGCCGTTTATGACCATCATAGGCATACCCATAGTTACCGAGGACCAAACCGATGCGGTTATCATCCTGTTTATCGCTATCTGGTTGGGTATAAGATAGGTAAGCTCTGTATCGCCGTAAACACAACCAGAGCGCTCATCCCAGCGGAAAACCGCTATCGGGTACATTCTGAGTCCTGTATCAAATTCGGGTCTTACCGTTACCCGCTCGGTTACCTTAACGCAGTTTACGGTTATCTCTCCGTTTTCATTTTGCCTTTTATAAAGCTTTGTAAGCAGGACCGTTTTGCCGTCATCGTCCCCCTTTATAAGAGAAAGCGCATATTCATCGGCTCCTGCAGCCTTTGCCTCTTTTATTACTGCCGATACATCTGTTCTCGAAGCGATGATTATATAGTTCTGATTTTGAATATCCGTTTCATAAGGATCCGCAAAATAAACATCATCGATATTAAGAACCTCGCTTTTAATATCCCCTTTTACAGCAACGCCGGAGTTTCCGGAGACATAAAGACCTGTGTTCACATCTGCGGCCCAGTAGGTATATATAACTCCGCTTCCGGTCACATAGGCGTTTTTAAGCGCCTTCGAGCAAAGGCTGTTAAAATCAAGTCGTTTTGCCGTGACATTGCGATAATTGGAAAGTGCCCTTGTAACGGCGTTTATTTCTCTTATACCGCCTGTTTTTTCACCCTTAAAGTCATCCTGTGAAAAGGCCTTTCCGGGGATCTCGGGAATACCTTCCGCACTTATTTTAACCGTTATATCCTTTGAAAGTATTTGCGACATTTTATAGTCGCCTATTCTCTTGATAACGTTATGCCTTACAAGCGGCCGCTTATCGCCGCAGTTTACGCCGTGCCATTGGTCGCCAGCATAAAAGCGTTCGTTTATTTTATTTTGTTCGTAAAGACCTAATGATCCTATCGAACTTTTGAAATTAACGGCATCTGTATATTCGCCGAAAATTTCTTTCGGGCCTTTGTTCATACCGTTTGTCCTCCTTTAAATTCCGACCTGCGGTTTTCCGCAGGTCGGTCGGCATCAAAATAAAGCCTTTTACTGAGCGCTTACGGTTACGCAGGCAACCGAGGAATCGGTTGAGGCGATTTTGTCAACGGTAACCCTTGCAAAGTAATAATATTTACCTGCCGTAAGATCCGTGGGTACGGTATAGCTTGCGGTTGTTGCACCAGCTATCTTAACGGCGCCGTTTCTTGATGTGTCTTCACACGAATACCACTGATATGTAAGGTCGCCTTCCGATGTTGCCGTAACGGTGAGCTTTTTGTTTATGCTGCCCTCTGTAACTGCGGCGTCTGCCGGATTTGCGGAGAAGGTAACAGTCGGAGAGATCCAAGCCCAAACAGCGTCAAGACCGCTCTTTTCGACAAAAACATCGTAATAAATACGGTAATCAAATTTATAAGCGTCTGCGTCAATGTTCTGTTCGGGAGTGAAAATTCTCATCTGTTCGGTCTTTTTCACAAGATGCGCACCCTTTTTCGGGCAGACAAGCATATATATTTCTCTTGCGTTGTCAAGAGGAGTAAATCCGCCTGCATTTGCCGAATTGAAGGTATAAGCGGTCTTCATTCTCTGAGGGACCACCGGCAAAAGCGCAACGCCGTTAATCGATTTAACCTTTAAATTTATATCTCCCTGTTTAAAATCGGAAACGGTTATCATACGGGATATCTCGCCCGAATTCTGAAGAGCGGCATACATTCCGCTGTCGATAAAGGCGACAAGCTCTTCATCGTAACCCGCAACGCTCTGAACCTCGTTTATAAGCTGACAGAGTGCTTCAAACGGCTTTGAAATACTGCCGTTTACGGTGTTGGAACGGGTTGCCGCAAGACCTGCAAGTTTAGAAAGAACATATGCGTCGCACTCGGGCACGACTTTTGTCCTTACATATTCGCCGAGGACCTTTCCTGCAAGACTTGCAATTCCTGTTTCATCCATATCCTCACGGTCTATCTGAAGAGAGCGTGCCCTGTCCATAGACATTGTGTATGAATTGTTGCTTACCGTAATTGCTCCCTTGGTAAAGCCTGTGTCACGGTCATAATCGGCGAGACCCTGGAAATCGATATCGGGAATAATAACTGTTTTTGCTCCGACAAACTTCGCAGCAAGCGTGTTATCGGCAAAAAATCCGGTCACACTCTTCTGTTCAAAGACCTTATCAAGTTCATCGGAATATCTTGTTGCATTTTCAATAGAATTAAAAGACATAATTTTTTCTCCTTTATCTTAATTTATCTGTTTCCCCAAACGCCCTTTAAAAAGCGGGCTGTTACGGGGTCAAAGCCGGGACCGCTTTTTGCGGTCTGAGAACCTATGCTCTTTCCGGCTGCGTTTGCCGCCGCTTTAAGCGACTCTGATTTTTCTTTTTCCTTTTTGAAATTGTATCTTAAATACTCATCAAAAATATTTCTGCCCAAAAGGGCGGCGTTTTCCGTAATTTCTTCGGGCAGCTGCGAAACATTGCTTATACCCGTCATAGCTTTAAGCTCGTCAAAGCCGTACGGATACGGACTGTCGGACTCTTTCATATCCGCAATGGCCTCTATCAGCTCTCCCTCGTTTTCGCAGTTTTCCATAAGTTGCTTTGCCTTTTTAAGCGCAGCCTGCTTTTCAAGTGATGAAATATAGTCCGACATATTAAGCCCGTCAACGCAGGCAAGCTTTTTAAGTCTTTCAAGACAGGGGCTTACCGCATCGAATTTAAGTCCTTTCTGCGCAAGCAACGCCGCCTCGTCAAGCGGTATTTCCTTTATCTCCTTGTTGTATTTAACGCTTAAAACGCCGTCCGTACAGGGTGTGGTATCCTCTGCCTCGGGCAATTCGTTTTTTACTTCGGTTTCTTCCATAGTTCCTCCTTATTTAACGCCGATGGGATCATCTTCCGTCGTAATCAAGAAATTTTTTGTATTCATCGTCTTCCCTTTTAAGGGAATAAACCTTTAAAGCTGCAGAGTCCTTTTTCTTTTTGAATACGGAGCCTTTGTTAAGCAGTCCTGCACAAAATCCCGCAAAAAATGCTGCTGCGGCAGCAAGTATGCCTATAGCGGCTGTCATAAGCTCCACCCCTTTCTGAATTCCTCATTGTAAAATCCCGAATTTTGACCTTCTTTATCGGGATGAAAGTATTTGACATCCTCAAAAGCGTACCTCATAGCGTCGCAAAGATGATTGTCACAGTCTTTCGGCAGTTTCAACCCGTTTTCCCTCTGCTTATTGTCATAAACATAATTTTTAAGTTCGTTTGCCGTGTTAACGCAGTAAGGACTGACCGTTATAAAGTATTCGCTTATCTTGGAAATGCCGTTTAATATGCTGTCTGCGCCCTTTACGGAGGGCATTATCCGTTGTATACCGAGTCTTTTTAAGTCGTCGTTTGATTTAGGCTCCGCACAGTCTGCCCTGATTCTTTCCTTTGCATATCCCCTTTTTTTGATTTCGTCCGCTATATCGCAATTGAGCATTCTTTTTTTATAGAACTCATCAAAAACATATATCTGCTTCGATATGGGATTGACCTTAAGGGCGATAAATGCCGTGGGGTCGTTTGAATAGCCGTAGTCAAGCCCGAAAAAATTTTTCCACTGCCACTCTTCCCCCGGCTTTTCGGGACTCTCCCCGACACTCCAGTTTTCATACACAAGCCCTCCTATGATCCCCCAGTTACCGAGACCGGCAACTTCATATTTCCTGCGGTTTTCCCGCTTCATTCGCTCGAACACATTTTTGTCGGTCTCGTCAAGGAATTCATTGATAAGATAATTTGTGCTGTAGGTCGAAACATCGGGACTTTTTGTATCAAAAAATCTTTTTTTGAGCCAATGGGTCTCGCTCCAGGGATTGAATGTAACGGTCGTCTGCTTGAAAAGCGGCGGAGGTACGGCACCTCTCGGAACAGAAAGGTCAAGCTTGTCAAAATCGCTTTCCTTTGCTATTTCAAAGGCCTCCTCTATCCATACAAAATTAAGATATCCGTTTGAAACCGTTGCCGAAGCAAGTTTCAAAACATCATCAAAGCCCCTGAAAAGTATTTTTTGTCCTGTGGGTAAATATGTCATTTCCATAGGACTTACCGTGTTTGACCAAAACTCTGAAACTCCGAGCTTTTCCTGCGCCCATTTAAGCTGAGCAAAGGTGGAATCTCTGTGAGTGTTCATAACTTGACGCACAACAAGAAGATTGCTCTGCGGATACTTCATAAGTCGGTAGATCATATTCAGAGCAGTGGTTGTGCTCTTTTTTGAAGCTTTGCCGCCCTTTAGTATCCTGTACCTGGTTTTTGAATTCCAGAAAGAGTCATACCCTCCCCCGACAGCCGAAGAAATTCTAATCTTTGATATCATCGATTATAGTCACCCCTCGGTCTGTTTCGGGAGAATTGCTCTCGCAGAGCATACTCCGCAGTTCTTTAACGGCGGAAAGGTCACCGGCTGCGGCTTTTTTATAAAGCGCAATCGCTATTGCGGCTGTTCTTGTGGGCTTTTTAAGTTCAAAGCCCTCTTCTCTGAGCTTGTCCGCTTCCCGCTGCGACAGCTTTGTTTCAAGCAGCGCCGACACCTCATCCCTGAGTTTTTGGCAGGTACTTTTTTTCACTGCCGATTTTCCTCCTTAAAGAACTTTTAAAAACGGATATCCGGAATTCCGTTTAATTATCGTGACGGTCTCGAGCCCTGTCACACTAATAACATACACCCTTAACTTGCGACTTTCACCGACTACTTGCAAAAAACGAACCGTTGTTGTATAATGTTACTCGGCATTAAAACTTTTTATCGGAGGTTTAATATGCACGATTATAAGAAAGCCGCAAAAATATCCCTTGTAATAACCTATTTCTGTATGCTGCTTCTGCCGGTTCTGGCTGTTGCGCTTCCTTACGGTATAACTTGGTATGTTGAAGTTAAGGGAAGGTCTGCCGACCTTGCCGCTGTGGTTATGCTCACCTGCTATCCCTGCGTGCCGTTTGCGGTCGTTGCGCTGTTTTGCCTGCGAAGATTCTTAAAAAACATCATTTCAGAAAGCGTTTTTGAGGGCAACGGCATAAAAGATATTCTTTATGTTTCGGTCTGCTGCGCCGTAGCAGGTCTGATAATGCTTGTTGCGGGGATATTTTATATGCCTTTCTATATCGCCGGCGGAGCCGCTCTGTTCGGCGCTTTAATAACAAAAACGATATATGATTTAATGCTTTACTTAAAACAAAAAGGGGAAACTTCAAAATGAGAACTGTCATTTCCGTTGTCGGTAAGGATACCGTCGGGATAATAGCAAAAGTAAGCGCTGTGTGCGCAGATAAAAATGTAAACATAATTGATATAACACAATCGGTGTTAAAAGATGTTTTTGCGATGGTAATGCTTACCGATATATCGAAAATGAGCGTTTCTATGGCTGAATTTTCGGGTGAACTTAAAAAACTCGGCGAAAATCTCGGACTTGACATAAGGGTTATGCACGAAGATGTTTTTAACTCTATGCACCGCATATAACAAGGGGATATCATTTTATGCTTAATCTGAACGACATAATGGAAACGGTAAATATGATCGAGCAGGAAAACCTCGATATAAGAACCGTGACTATGGGAATTTCTTTGCTTGACTGCGCAGATTCGGACATAAACCGTTCCTGCGATAAGGTTTACGATAAAATAACCCGCCTTGCGGGAAACCTCGTTAAAACAGGCTGCGATATTGAAAGCGATTACGGTATACCCATAATCAACAAAAGAATATCCGTGACCCCGATAGCAATGCTCGTTGCAGCCTCGGGCGGCGACCCTGTTTTATATGCAAAAACTCTTCAAAGGGCGGCAGATGCAACCGGTGTTAATTTTATAGGCGGATTTTCGGCTCTTGTCCATAAAGGATTTTCCGCAGGCGATAAAGCACTTATAGAAGCTATTCCGCAGGCGCTTTGCGAAACGCAGAATATTTGCGCTTCTGTCAACATAGGCTCAACAAAGTCCGGAATAAATATGGACGCCGTTAAAATGATGGGCTGTGCCGTTAAAAAATCAGCTCTTCTCACTGCCGATAATAACTGTTTAGGGCCGGCAAAGCTGGTAGTTTTGTGTAACGCTCCCGAAGATAACCCCTTTATGGCAGGCGCTTTTCACGGCGTCGGCGAGCCGGACTGTGTTATTCACGTCGGAGTTTCGGGTCCCGGTGTTGTGCAGTCCGCAATCAAAAAGTGCCCGGACGCCGATTTCGGCGAGGTGGCGGAAACCATAAAGAAAACCGCTTTTAAAATCACGAGAATGGGGCAGCTTGTAGGAACAGTTGCCTCTAAACGGCTCGGTGTTCCGTTCGGTATAGTTGACCTTTCGCTTGCCCCCACTCCCGCAGTGGGCGACTCCGTTGCAAGAATACTTGAAGAAATGGGACTTGAGCAATGCGGAATTCACGGAACCACCGCAGCTCTTGCAATGCTTAACGACGCTGTTAAAAAGGGCGGCGTTATGGCTTCATCATCCGTAGGCGGACTTTCGGGAGCTTTCATCCCGGTTTCCGAAGATGCCGGAATGATAGAGGCTGCAAGAGCAGGAACGCTCACCGTCCAAAAGCTTGAGGCTATGACGGCGGTCTGCTCCGTCGGCCTTGATATGATAATCCTGCCGGGAGAAACCCCCGAAGAGGTGATTTCGGCAATAATTGCCGACGAAGCCGCAATAGGTATGGTAAACTCAAAAACAACCGCAGTAAGAGTAATACCGGCTATCGGAAAGACGGTCGGCGAAGAGCTTAACTTCGGCGGTCTGCTCGGAAGCGGTCCGGTTATGGATATAAATCTTTCAAAAAGTCCCAAAAAATTCATTGACAGAGGCGGCAGAATTCCCGCTCCTATGCAAAGTCTTAAAAACTGATATATGCGCAGTCGGAAAACTCACAATTCCGGCTGCTTTTTTTATTGCCGAACAAATCACAAGACTTGTCTTTTCTTAATTGTGCAAGAAAAGACAAGTCTGTTTTTAATTTATGTGGTAATATAGAGTCGGAAAGTACGCTTAGCTTATATCAGTTAAAAACAGGCGGTGATATGAATGTGAAATGCTTTTTATCGATAGATTGCGGATTGACAAAATTGAAGGTTAATCTGTTTGATACGACAGGCAATATTCTTAAAGAAGAGCAGTCGGATACACCGCTGGAAAATTTGCTGGTAAAAACATATGAACTTAAGAGCATCATAACAGGCTTAATAAAGCGGATTATTGCAGACTCGTCCGTTTCTCCGAAAGACATAAGCGCCATTTCGGCATCAGGTCACGGGAATGGACTTTATACAGTCGGCGAAAACGGCGTTTTTGAATACGGATACTCAAGTATGTTTACCGACAGTCTGCCTTACACCCCTGCTACGAATGAAGTTTTTGATTTAATCAATCAAACATCCTGGAGCGGTCAACCGCTTCCGATACTGTCTTATTTAAAAAATGAAAAGCCAGATGTTTTCCGTAAAATCAAAAAAATATGCTTTTGTAAGGACATTATCAACTTTTTCTTAACCGAAAAAGTTTTAACGGACTATACCGATGCTTCTGCGGCGGGTTTGTTAAACAGCAAAACCTCATATTACGATGCGGAAATACTCAAGCATTATTCACTTGAAAAGCATATGGATCTCTTGCCGGAAATCACTGCAAGTACGGATATTATCGGCACTGTTTGCGGAACATTTGCAAGCGAAACGGGATTATCCGTTTCAACAAAGGTTTTGGGCGGTATGTTCGATGTGAATGCCTGTATGCTCGGGGCAGGAGTTGTCGATTCGGATAAATACTGTATAATCGGCGGAACGTGGGGTATCAACAGTGCAGTTGTGAACAAGAGCGTGTCAAACAAAAGCATAACTCAGTGTTGTAACTTTTTGTCCTCGGACAGATATATGTGTATCGATTCTGCTCCTACGAGTTGTTCAAATTTGCATTGGTTCTTAAAAAACATATTAAATGATACAAACTATGAAACAGCAAACAAAACAGCCGAAAATCAGAAGTCAGATGAAAATTTATTTTCCCGTATGTATACATCTTGACCACGCAACAGAATCAGAGGATATCAAAGAGGCCATAAATAACGGATTCACTTCTGTAATGTATGATGGTTCGGTTCTTCCTTTTGCCGAGAACGCCGCAAAGACAAAAGAGGTTGTGGAATTGGCACACGCTAATGGTGTAAGTGTAGAAGCCGAGCTGGGTCATGTTTGCGATGCGATAGCCGGAACGGGCGAAGATGCTCTCTTAAATAACTCTGAAGCCAAGGAAGAAAACCCGGAGGATACCCTCACGGATCCCGAAGAGGTTAAAAAGTTTATCGAAATCACCGATGTTGATGCCTTGGCAGTAGCTATCGGAACCGCTCACGGCGTATATCGCAGCACTCCTACCCTTCGTATTGACCGCCTTAAGGAAATAGAAAAAATTACAGGCATACCGTTAGTATTGCACGGCGGCAGAGAGGAAATAGAAGTTCCCGATTATATTTATGAGGCTGTCAAGGATGCAGATATTATCATAACTCAGTTTTTCCCTATCGGAAAATGGCTCATCGACAATTGTAAGAATCTGAAGTATATAGGTATTCTTCGTGCGGGATATGAAAATGTAAATTTTGAATATGCCGAACAAAAAAGTATAAAGGTATTCAATACGATAGGCCGTAATGCGCACGCAGTAAGCGATTTTGCCGTGGGTGTGATGATCAGCGAGGTAAGGAATATTGCCCGTGGACATTACGGAATAAAAAACGGACAATGGATTCGCACATATCCTAACAGCGATTCTATTCCCGATTTCACGGGTAAAACCGTAGGTCTTGTAGGTTACGGTGAAATAGGTCGCTTAGTTGCAAAAAAACTTTCGGGCTTTGATATGAACATTATTGTTTATGACCCATACTACAAAGGAAACGATGTAAACTTGGTTTCCCTTGATACCCTTATGAAGGAAAGCGACTTCATTTCACTTCACGCCCGTCTTACTAAGGATAATGAGCGTATGATCGGCAAAGAACAACTTGCGCTGATGAAGCCCACGTCGTACCTTATCAACACATCCCGTTCGGGTTTAGTTGACGAAAATGCACTTTATGATGTGCTTAAGGAATGCAAAATCGCAGGCGCTGCACTTGATGTGTTTGATGTTGAACCGCCTCCGATCGATTACCCGTTAGTCACATTTCCGAATGTCACCCTAACGCCTCATATGGCAGGCGGCAGTAAGGACGCATTTTTAAATACCCCAAAACTGCTGTGTGCAGGTATAGCTGATTATTTTGACGGCAAGTTTACAAGATTTCTTTTAAATAAACAGTAATACACTTATTTAAAAATTGTACCGTAAAAAAACGGATAAATACCGTGCAGTTGTTGTTACTCCTGTTAAAAAGGCTTTCAAAAACTCAAAGTTTTTGAAAGCTTTTTTGTTCCTTTTTCGTATTATTTTCTTGTAATTAAATATTGCCTTTTTGGTGAAATGTTGCTATAATAGTCTTGTATGGTCGATTATTGCGGCCAAATAACGAAAGGAGAAAATCTATGACTTATTCAAAAGAAGTAGAAAATATGTGTCCCATCACAAAGGGTCCGCATCACGGTCCGGCTCCTATCCCCGAAGAGGGAAAATGGGTCGAAGCAAAGGAGATAAAAGATATCTCCGCATACACTCACGGTGTGGGCTGGTGTGCTCCTCAGCAGGGTGCCTGCAAACTTTCGCTCAATGTGAAAAACGGTATCATTGAAGAGGCTCTTGTTGAAACAATCGGATGTTCCGGTATGACTCATTCCGCAGCTATGGCGGCTGAGATCCTCCCCGGCAAAACCGTTCTTGAAGCTCTTAATACAGACCTTGTCTGCGACGCTATCAACACAGCTATGCGTGAACTCTTCCTCCAGATAGTTTACGGCCGCTCGCAGTCCGCTTTCTCGGATGACGGTCTTGTTATCGGTGCAGGTATGGAAGATCTCGGAAAAGGTTTCCGCTCAATGGTAGGTACTATGTACGGAACCAAGGCAAAGGGCGTAAGATATCTTGAAATGACAGAGGGCTACTGCACAAAAATGGCTCTTGATGAAAACAACGAGGTTATCGGATATGAATTCATATCTCTCGGCAAGATGACAGACCTTATAAAGAAGGGTGTTGAGCCTAATAAGGCTTATGAAGAGTCTATGGGTCATTACGGTCGCTTTAATAAAGAAGACGGTGCGGTCAAGTATATTGACCCCCGTAAAGAATAAGGAGGTACGCTATAATGGCACAGTTTGAAGGTTATGAAAGAAGAGAAGAAAAAATTCTCTCCGTTTTAAAGGAATACGGTATCTCCTCAATAGATGAATGCAAGGATATTTGTGCTTCTTACGGTATTGACCCCTACACAATAGTTCAGGAGACACAGCCTATTTGTTTCGAGAACGCTAAGTGGGCATACACCGTAGGTTCGGCAATAGCTATAAAGCAGGCTGAAAAAACAGGCGATAAATCGGCTGCAACCGCTGCCGCAAATATCGGTATAGGTCTTCAGTCTTTCTGCATTCCGGGTTCTGTTGCGGAAAACCGCAAGGTCGGTCTCGGTCACGGAAATCTCGGCAAGATGCTTCTTTCCGAAGAAACAGAATGCTTTTGCTTCCTCGCAGGCCACGAATCGTTTGCAGCTGCAGAAGGCGCTATAAAGATTGCTCTCAACGCAAACAAGGTTCGCACAAAGCCGCTCAGAGTTATACTTAACGGTCTCGGTAAGGACGCTGCTTACATCATTTCCCGAATCAACGGATTTACCTTTGTTGAGACCTCATTCGACCCCTATAAGGAAGAAGTTACCGTTGTAAGCACAAAAGCATTTTCAAACGGCAAGAGAGCCGATGTTAAGTGCTACGGCGCTGACAATGTCCCCGAGGGCGTTGCTATAATGAAGCTTGAAAATGTCGGCGTTTCCATAACAGGAAACTCAACAAACCCCACCCGTTTCCAGCATCCTGTTGCAGGAACCTATAAAAAGTGGTGCGTTGAAAACGGCGTTAATTATTTCTCCGTTGCTTCGGGCGGCGGCACAGGAAGAACTCTTCACCCCGATAATATGGGCGCAGGTCCTTCTTCTTACGGTATGACGGATACTATGGGCCGTATGCATTCGGACGCTCAGTTCGCCGGCTCTTCATCCGTTCCCGCTCACGTTGAAATGATGGGACTTATCGGTGCGGGCAACAACCCGATGGTCGGTATGACAGTTGCTTGCGCAGTTGCAGTTCAGGAAGCTTTGAATAAATAAGGATTTATGCGGCTTTTCATTGACCCATAACCTTATCTATCGGATAATCGTGAACAAATAAAAACCGGACACATTATAAGGGTATCTCCCTATGATGTGCCCGATTTTTTATAGGCTCTTTGTCAATAGTTGGGGTAAAGAGATAAAATAAAAAACAAGCAGTTGCTGTTAGGCAGCTGCTTGTTTTTTATTTTATTGTTTATGAGAAAAAATATGTAAGATATCTTTTATTTTTTGCATCCTATAATCGTGTATTGTATCTGCTGCGGTGCCGCAACAGATACAATTATGACTATTTCTTTCCATTTCGAGGTAAATAATTATATTATTTTTTTCTTTTTGTACATTTGTTATTTTTACCCCTTGCAATCCGAGCAATTCTTCTGTAAAATGATTATAATGATTATAGAATGTCGAAACACCAAAAATTGTTTCGACAAGCCGATTTTATCGGCCTTAAGCAAAATTAAATTTCCACAAATTTAATTTTGCCTATATTCATTGCAATGGACATTGACAAATTTTCAAAGAAAATTTGTGACCAAATCAAAGATTTGGTGTCGAAATAGTGTGGTTTTACACTATTTCGACTTTCAATAGCCATTATAATAATTATGAAGAGGCAAGGCTTTATATAGACGATTGCATTGCCGATATAAGAAAAGAAAACCGAATAGTTATTGTCTCCGGCTGTGCAAGCGGCACAGACTCTTTAGGTGAGCGATACGCCCTGGAAAACGGCTTTGAAATTGAAAGATATCCTGCCGAGTGGGAAAAATACGGCAGGAGTGCCGGTCCGAAAAGGAACCTTAAAATGGTGCAAACCGCCGACTGTGTAATTTGTTTTTGGGACGGGAAAAGCAGCGGCACAAAATCTATGATAAACTATGCGGAAAAGCTTTCAAAGCAAGTTATGATCAAAAAGATAACTCTCGGCTGAAACAAGAAATAATTTTAAGAGGGTGACTGTAAATCAAATACAGTCACCCTCTTAAAATCTGTTAAAATTAAAATTTTCACAAGTCAACCGAAGTTTAAGCTGACAGAGAATTTGTCCGTTTTTACCTGCCCGTCACTTAAAATACGGCAGTATTGCGGCATTTTCCGTTTCCAAAGCCAAAAAATCCCCTCATTTTCTGTCGGAAATTTTTGTGCCCTGACCGACTTTATGTTTTCACTACTTAAAAATAACCGGTTTATCGGTCTTGCCGCTTTCATAAACAGCGCATATTATCTTTTGTGTTTTCAGCGCTTCTTCGCCGCTTATCTGAAGCTCTTCCTTACCCTGAACGCTGTTATAAAACTGTCTTATTTGTTTTATATGCTGATAGCCCCAGTAATCTTTGCCGCCGCCGTATTCAAAATTATCGCTCATTTTTTGAGTCTTGCTGATAACGGTGCCGTCGTTTAAGGTTATTTCCGCTTCCGTATAGCTGAGAACAGCCTTTCCGTTTTCGCACATAAGGCGTATTTCTATCGGCTCGTTTGTGCCGTAATTATTCATAGCCCAAAAGCCGTATACTGCGCCGTTTTTATATTTTATAAGTCCCTCGGCGGTATCATCTACCCGCATAACCGAATGCCCACGGTTATCGATATGCGCATAAACGCTTGCGGGTTCGTCACCGATAAACCAGTTGACGAGATCCATTGAGTGGATAGCCTGATCTATAACAACTCCGCCGCCCTCTTTATCCCAGGTTCCTTTCCAATCGGAATCGGCATAATAATCATCGGGACGGTACCAGGTAAGCGTACTGCGGGCAAATTTTACTTTACCGAGCACTCCGTTATCTATGTACTTCTTAACGAGCTGAGATGCGGCATTATATCTGCACTGAAAAATAACACCGTATAAAACTCCTTTTTTCTTTGCGAGTCTGACATTCTCTGCTCCGTCCTCATAGTTTATACTCATCGGTTTTTCGCAGATAACATTTATTCCGTTTTCTATCGCATAACGTGATACTATCGGATGAAGGTAATGCGGAATACACAAATGCAAAACATCGGGCTTTTCCTTTTCGCACATTTCTTTATAATCAGTATAGTACTTTGTGTGATATTTTTCTGCCGCAGCCTTGGCTCTGTCTTCTTTTATATCGCAAACTGCGGCAAGAGCGACATCGTCAAAAGCCGTTGCTGACATAGCGTGCCTTATAAAAATATTGCCGCAGCCTACTATACATACCTTAAGCTTATCCATAATAATTTCTCCTTGTTAGGTTGAATTCTTAATTTAATTATATCACCCTTTTTAAGAATTCATATAACAATATTGACTTTTTATAGCTCTTTTTTGACATAAACAGCGCAGCCCTCCCGAAACGGGAGGGCTGCAAAAAGGTTTTGTGGATTTTGCCTTTTTATATGGATTTATTTATTATAATGTTTGTAACCGGGGTGTCTTCCCGTAACGTGATAATAGTTTTCTCTTAAATAGAGAAGTTTATCTATTTTATCTTTCGGTATCTCCTGCGCACCGCCGAGGAGATGAGCCGTAAGTGAAATTTTTGCAAACAGCTCCAAAGTCTCCATTCTGTAATAGGCGGTTATGAGGTCGCAGCCGACAGTGAGCGCACCGTGATTCTGAAGGAGCATAACATCGTGCTCGGGAAGATAAGGTGCTATCGCCTCGGGAACCTCTTCTGTGCTCGGAGTTCCGAAGGGAGTAAGCGGAATAGAACCTATCGCTATGACAGTCTCTATCATAGAATACTCGTCAAGGCTCTTGCCTGCCACTGCGTATCCTGTTGCTGTAGGCGGATGGGCGTGCACAACTGCACCCACATCTTCACGCTCTTTATAACAACGAAGATGCATTTTGATTTCGCTTGAGGGTTTGTAACCGGGTTCGCCGGATATAACCTCGCCCTTATCGTTAATGATGACAAGCTTTTCGGGAGTTATAAAGCTCTTGCTTATGCCTGTGGGCGTCGCCATAAAATTACCGTCCGGCAGTTTAACCGAAACGTTTCCGTCATTAGCCGCAACCCAACCGAGTTGCCACATCTTATGGCAGACATCACATATCTGCTCCCTGATTTCCATATACTCCATACTTTTAATCCTCCGGGATATTATTTTAAAAAGGGACTTTAAAAGCCGCCTTATTTAACGGTAAAGAGGACCGTAAGCAGCACAGGCACGGTAATCCGAGCCTTCCTTATCCATTCCGAATGCATTCCACGCCGAAGGACGGAATATCTTATCCTCCGGAACATTATGAGTTGCAACGGGAATTCTCAGCATAGAGCAGAGAGTTATAAGGTCTGCTCCTATGTGACCATAAGAAATTGCGCCGTGATTTGCTCCCCAACAGCCCATAAGGTCGTAAGCCGACTTGAAGGGACTGCCTTCTTTGCCGTTGCAGCGAGGTGTGAACCAAGTGCAGGGCCAAGTGGGATTGGTACGCTCCATAAGTTTATCTGTTACATCGTCAGGCAGGTTAACGGTCCATCCTTCTGCTATCTGCATAACGGGACCGAGACCTTTAACGAGGTTAAGTCTTATCATTGTTGCCGGCATTTCCGCACGGGTAACATAATGGCTTGAGAATCCGCCGCCTCTGAAGTTATCGAAGCCTGCTTCGCACCAAACGGTAGCGTCGGTCATCTTCTTTATATCTTCGTCGGTTACTTCCCACCATTTTTTCATAACGGGATTGCCGTTTTCGTCACGGCATTCGCCGCAGGCATCGAGGCAGGCAGCACCCGAATTAAGAAGGTGAATAATACCGCCGTTCTCTTTAGCCTTACCCTCAAGGTCATAACCCGTTGCCTTTTTGGTTGCCTCGGGCGACCAGAATGTGCGGACATCCGCAAATATCTGAGCACGGTTGGTAAGAAGCCTCATAAACAGCATACTTATACCGTTCAAAACATCATTCTCGGTCGCAAAAGTCATAGGTTCTCTTGCGCCGGTGTAATCAAAGGTTGAATTAAGGAGAGCCTCGGGGTAGTCACAGTTCGGCCAATGGTCTGTCCACTGGCGCTGACCCTGGAAGCCCGCAGCTATCGCATTATGACCGAGCATTTCTTCCTCAAATCCTTCGGGAAGATTCTTGTTGCCGTTCATAAGGTCCTTTATAATAAGGTACATCTTAACAGTGAATTCCCACTGTTCTTTTTTCTTTTCGTCTGAGAATTTAACGAAATCAGGGTTATCGTCCCTTCCCTCTTTGCAGTGAGCCTTGGTCCACGCAAGAGCCTTTTCGTAATCCTCTTTATTGTATATTCCCTCTTCCATACGGCGGAGAATTTCAACCTCGTCAACAGATTCAACACGCATTCCGAGATACTTTTCCATAAAATCGGAATCCATTATGGAACCGCCGATTCCCATACAGATAGAGCCTATCTGCAGATACGACTTACCTCTCATTGTTGCGGCTGCAACGGCAGCTCTGCCGAAACGGAGAAGCTTTTCCTTTACATCATCGGGAATATTCGTTACTTCATCTCTGTTCTGCACTTCGTGACCGTATATACCGAATGCAGGCAGACCTTTCTGTGCGTGAGTTGCCATTACCGAAGCAAGGTAAACCGCTCCGGGACGCTCTGTTCCGTTAAAGCCCCAAACTCCCTTAATAGTAAGCGGATCCATATCCATAGTTTCGGAGCCGTAACACCAGCAGGGGGTTACCGAAAGAGTCACGGCGACCCCTTCTCTGCGGAATTTATCTGCGCAGGCTGCCGACTCCGGCACTCTGCCTATTGAAGAATCGGCAACTACTACCCTGACCGGTTCTCCGTTTGAGTATGTAAGATTTTCTTCGAAAAGCTTTTTGGCGGCAAGAGCCATATCCATTACCTGATCCTCAAGACTCTCTCTGAGCTTCATCGGACCACGGCGACCGTCTATTATCGGACGGATTCCTATTGCCGGATAATCGCCTATGTATCTGTTTTCAGCCATTTCGATATACCTCCGTTATTTTTATAATAGTGGATTTTTAAAATTTTATATCTATATTTGCATTATAGTCATATTTATGGTAAAATACTATAGTAATAACGGATAAAAATAGCACAATATTCAGTTTTTGATAATTTAGCGGGTGATTTAATTGAAATACAACGAGTTATATGAGAAAAAGAAACACGGATCGGAAGAATTCCCGATTCAGTATGACTATGTTGATAAAAACCATCATCAATATATTATGCCGCTGCATTGGCACAAAGAATTCGAAATAATACATATTATAAGCGGTAAATTCAAGCTGTTTGTTTCCAACATCGAATACAATATGAAACAGGGCGATATAGCCTTTGTCGGCTGCGGATTGCTGCACAGAGGAGAACCTGATAACTGCATATACGAGGTTTCCGTTTTTGATATAAATATGCTCCGCCGAAGACAGGGCGATATTATAACCCCCTTACTTACCCCGATTATGAGCGGCGACAGTTTTGTTACCACCCTCTCTCCGCTCGGGGAGGACGAGAGACTTCACGCAGCGGTAATTTCCTTTTTCAACGCTATGCATTATAAGGAAGGTTATTATGAGCTTGCGGTTTACGGTCTGCTTTTCAATATCTTTTCCGTTCTTTATTCGCACGAGAAAATAAACAGCGTTCAAAATCCGCAAAAGGGTCGGCATAAAACCGAAGCGATAACCTCTCTTATCGACTGGATAGAACAGCACTATACCGAACATATAACCTTAAACCGGCTCGCCTGCATTTGCGGAATGAATAAAAAATACCTCTGCCACCTTTTCAGGGAGTTTACCGAGCGCACTCCTATAGAATACATAAACAGCATTCGGATAGAAAGCGCCTGCCACGAAATGACGGTAAACCACCGGACGGTAACAGAGGCTGCTATGGAAAGCGGGTTTAACGACCCGAGTTATTTTGCAAGAACCTTCAAGAAACATAAGGGAATGACCCCTAAAAAGTATATGAAGGAGCAAATCAAAAATCAGCGAAACAACTTATGATGATAAGGCGTGATAGGTTCGATCCTCGTCAGCTTAAGGCAAGCGATAATAATCCGAACTTGCCTAAAAGTCCGCACCCGTAACATCAGGTCTTTTGACCGCCTTTATGTTTCTGCGGCGGAAAGCCGCAGCGATACGCCTTTCAAAAGAAACAAACCTATCCTCGTGAAAGAGCGCCCAGAGTGTGAAAAGGACCAAAGCCACTTCAAATAAAGTTTTTAAAACATCCTGAAAATTCATAATTTACCTCCGACGAACATTTGTTCGGTCTTTGCGATTTTATTATAATACAATTTTTATTTTTTGTCAAGCATTTTTATTCTTAATTTTTATAGTTTGTTTTTCCTGACATTTATATTATAAGTCGGTTACTGTCCCGAAATCAGGACAGTAACCGACTTAATTTGTATTTTTAATATTTCGGACAACATTTGCATATTCTGCATTTTTGTTGACATTATTTTGATAATATCATATAATTTATTCATAATAAACTTATAATTTCAAGAGCAATTTACGGAGACTTTTGTATGAATATTGTTTGGAATGCAGATATAAGTCACGAAATGAGCGGGCTTGACGCATATATTCTTGAAATAGCCTATTCCGAGCTTGACAGCAGCTGGCAAAGAGACGATGCCTTTGCAGCCTTCACAAGAGTATATTATGTAGAGGAAGGCGAAGGAAAAATCGAAAGCGAAAATAAGAAAATTTTGCTGACAAGCGGAAACATTTATATAATCCCGCCCGGCATTTCCTTTTCATACTCCTGCGAAAGAGAATTAAAAAAGCTCTACTGCCACCTTAATATCTTAAGAGCGGACCGTACCAACGCTGTTTTGGACTTAAAAGATTTTGTTGTTTTACCGAACAATTCGGACAGAGTCAAAAAAGTCATAAAACTCTGGCAAAACGGAAGTCCGCTTGATGCGTTGGAACTTAAAAGCATAATAGTGAGTGACTGTGTTAAAGCACTCCGCTCGAAAAATGTAGCGCTCGGTGAACTCCGCAACTATTCAAAGACGGTTACCGACGCTATGAAAATTATCGAAGCCTCTCCGAAAATATCAATAACAACCGAAAGTCTTTCAAAACAGCTTTTGATATCGGAAAGCAAACTTAAAAAAAGCTTTCGCAGCGAGGTCGGAATTCCGATAGGAAAATATGTGACGGACAGGGTCATTTTTGCCGCAGAGCAAATGCTTCACGGAAAGTCCTCTATAGAGGAAATAAGCTCCGATCTCGGCTTCTGCGACAGATTTTATTTTTCAAAAGTTTTTTCCAAACGGCTCGGTGTTTCTCCCGCAAAATACCGTAACAAAATGTTCCCTTAAATTAGACAAACGATAATAGATCCAAACCCGAGACCGAAGCGGCGTATTTTAACCTGTTGTCTTTATAAGGCGCCGGATCAACGGGTATTTTAGCGTGGCAGTGCAAAAAATCCGCCCTCAAAAAACCGATTCGGCTCTCGTAAGGCTTAAGGAGCAGGTGTTATGGAAAAGCAAGAACTTTATATTAAGGCTTATAATTTTGCAAAAGAAAAGCATTCGGGACAGACCCGTATAGGCGGAGAACCTTATATTTCCCACCCCGCCGCAGTTGCGGAAATGCTTTACGGTAAAGGGTTTCGGGGAGACTATATAGTAACCGCTCTTTTTCACGACCTTCTTGAGGATACCGACACTACCGAAGAAGAAATCTTTGCCATAGGCGGATGTGATGTATTGAAAGCCGTAAAACTCCTTACAAAGGAAAAAGGCTGCGATATGCAGGAATATGTAAACGGCATCCGCTCAAACGACATAGCCTTTAATGTAAAGTGTGCGGACAGACTTCATAACCTTAACACTGCGGCCTGTGCGGACAGCGGTTTTATAAAACAATATATAGAAGAAACCGAAAAATGGTATCTTGATTTTTCCGAAGATATCGTTGCCGCAACGGCAAAACTTAAAAAGGTCCTTAACCGCCGAACGACGGCTTAATATCATAATAAGGGGTATAAAAAATGGAAAGAGAATCATTTAAATCAAGGCTCGGCTTTTTGCTTGTAAGCGCAGGCTGTGCGATAGGTATAGGAAACGTATGGCGCTTTCCCTATATCGTAGGTCAAAACGGCGGCGGGATTTTCGTGCTTATTTATCTTATTATGCTCGTTATAATGGGTCTGCCTGTTCTTTCAATGGAACTTGCAGTGGGAAGAGCAAGCAGGAAAAGTGCAATCCTTGCCTATAAAACGCTTGAAAAGCCGAAAACAAAATGGCACATACACGGTTGGTTTGCTATTCTCGGCTGCTACATACTTATGATGTACTATACCAACGTTTCGGGCTGGATGCTTAATTATTTTGCAAAATTCGCAACCGGCACCTTTAAATCCGATATGAACGCCGAAGCCTGCGGCAAGGTTTTCTCGGATATGCTGTCAAATCCTGTTGAAATGGGCATATGGATGGCGGTAACCGTTATTGCGGGAATTTTAATTTGCAGTTTCGGCGTACGCAAGGGTCTTGAAAGAGTAAGTAAAATTATGATGAGTGCCCTGTTTGTGCTTGTTCTCATTCTTGCCATACACAGCTTTACGCTCTCGGGAGCAAAAGAAGGTCTTTCGTTTTATCTTGTGCCGAATATTAAGAGCGTTAAATCGGTAGGCATAGGCAAGGTTATAGCGGAAGCTATGAATCAGTCTTTTTTCACATTAAGCCTCGGAATAGCTGCAATGGAGATATTCGGAAGTTATATGAGCAAGGAACAAACACTCATAGGCGAAGGCGCAAGAATTTGTGCGCTTGACACGTTTGTTGCCGTTTCGGCAGGTCTTATTATATTCCCCGCCTGCTTCAGTTACGGCGTGGAAGTAACCTCAGGGCCTAGCCTTATATTCGTGACATTACCGAATGTTTTTGTAAATATGGCAGGAGGCCGCATCTGGGGAACCCTCTTTTTCCTGTTTATGACCTTTGCGTCATTTTCAACCGTAATAGCCGTGCTTGAAAATATAATATCGTCCTGTATGGATACCTTCGGCTGGAGCAGAAAAAAAGCGGCTGTTATAAACGGAATTATCGTACTTATCATAAGTATTCCCTGCGTTTTGGGATATAATGTTTTAAGTGATGTTCACCCGATAGGCTCAAGGGATATTCTCGACAGTGAAGATTTCCTTGTAAGTAATATACTTCTCCCTCTCGGCTCTCTTGTGTATCTTCTGTTTTGTGTTACCAAATGGGGATGGGGCTTTAAAAATTATCAGGCAGAAGCAAACACGGGAAAGGGACTTAAAGTTAAAAACTGGACGAAATGGTATTTCATGATAGTCCTGCCGATACTTATAGCGGCGATATTTATTATCGGTATTATAGGATGAACTTTCTTGCTAAGACCATATTAAATTTAAGGAGGAAATTCAATGTACAGAGCATCGGAAGAAAGATATAACAAGCTTGTATACAATCGCTGCGGAGCAAGCGGACTTAAATTGCCCGCCGTCTCCCTCGGGATGTGGCATAATTTCGGCGATACATCCTCTTATCAAAATATGACAGAGCTTGTATTCACCGCTTTTGATAACGGTATCACACATTTCGACCTTGCAAACAATTACGGACCTATGCCCGGCAGTGCAGAAAAAAACTTCGGCAGGATTTTAAGAGAAAATTTAAGTTCTTACCGTGACGAACTTATAATAAGCACAAAAGCGGGCTACGAAATGTGGGACGGACCTTACGGAAACTGGGGCAGCAGAAAATACCTTCTTGCAAGCCTTGATAAAAGTCTTGAGAGAATGGGCCTTGATTATGTTGATATTTTCTATCACCACCGTATGGACCCCGAAACACCTCTTGAAGAGACAATGCTTGCGCTTTCTCAGGCAGTAACAAGCGGAAAGGCTCTTTATGTCGGACTGTCAAATTACGACGGCGACACTCTGAGGAAAGCGACCGAAATACTAAACGAGCTTCATTGCCCGTTTGTTATAAACCAAAACCGCTATTCGATTTTCGACCGTACCATAGAGCAAAACGGACTGAAACAAACGGCAAAAGAGCTTAAAAAGGGCATAATAGCTTTCAGTCCCCTTGCGCAGGGAATGCTGACAAACCGCTATTTAAACGGAATTCCGAGCGATAGCCGTGTTATGACGGACGGTAGATTTTTAAATAAAAACGCCATAACGGAAGAACGCCTTGCCGCCATAAGAAAGCTAAATAACATTGCCGAGGAAAGAGGTCAGACTCTTGCGGAAATGGCTCTCAGCTGGATCTTGAGGGACGGCATTGTAACAAGCGTGCTGATAGGCGCTTCAAAACCGTCTCAGATCCTTGATAATCTTAAGGCAACCGAAAACACTTCTTTTTCAGACGAAGAGCTTGACGCTATAGACAAAGCAAGTGAAATTTAATTAAATAAAATCAAATTATTAAACCCCCGTTCATATGAACGGGGGTTTGTTTATAAATCATCCTTCACAGGAAAAATCACTTAAACTTTAAGCTTAAGTGAAATTTGAAGTTTGGCAATAAATCGGCAATTTAGTGGCCGGAAAAGTCCCGGTCAAAACCGAGCATTTTCTTTACTTAAATATTGTCTTAATCATACTGATAAATTTTGATTTCTTAACGTTTTGTGAAAGCGAAAGGGGCAAATCTCTTTCTTCATTAAGAATATAAGGAAAATCTCCTGCAACACATATCCAAAAGTACTCCCCTGTTTTGTCACAAGGAACAGCCGCACCTTTTTGAAATGTTATTTTTACTCCGAATTTTTCAAAATCAAGTTCTTCGCCTTCAATCTTACCGAAAACTCCATAATAACCCTCGTGATGAATCAATGAATTATTATCGTTTTCCAAATCCCAAGAAAGAACTTCTTCGGCGCAATTATAATCAATACCAAAACTACTTAAAAATTCAACGAGTTCAGAATTACTCTCTATATGCTTATAATAATTTCTGCAATCTTGGCAAGCACAAGGTTTATTAAAATCTGTGCGATATTCTTTTGTCTTTTCCTTATTAAATGTAATTTTAACAGAATTAATTTCTATCGTTTGCAAAGGCATATCATCACCAACTTAGTTATTTCTTCAATTTACTTTTCGCAGTCTTAACCGACGCTATTAATAAAATACGAATTGTCAAGCCGATCTTATCAATAGACTTGTATATCGCCTCATCGATATAATCAGATTTCAAAAGCATTTCAAGCCAATACCTGTTTCAAAGCACTCCTTTTGTGCTATTTCCAACTTTGAGATAAAATCCTTTTTACCTTGGGCATACTGTGCCTCACAAATATTCACCCCGATGCTCGTGCCGGAACGCAAAAGCTGATTTGTTAATACCGATTCTTTCGTTTTGGTTTTAATATCACGGCAAAGGGATATGATTTGTTTGGCAAATTCTTTTGATTTATAACGCAAAATACTATCTGACATTATTCATCACCTAAATGAAATATATCATAATATTCACCTGTTTGTAAAGGACCGGTTATATGCCGAGCCGTGCTCGGCGTGATATTTTTAGCCATAAGCAAAAGTGATATTGTTCGCTGAAGTCCACAGTGATATTATATTCGCCATCACACCCGTGAAGCAAATATCACCCGACAAAGTCGGATATCACTGCGCAGCAATAACACTCGCCGTAAGGCGAAAATAACTGAAAAAGCACTTAAGCTTGAAGCTTAAGTGCTTTTTCGTGGGTAGTTTGAACTTAATGACACGAATGAAATGTGCCTGAAAAACAAGAATTTTAACTTAAACTATCCCATCTGTCCTGCATATCATTATATAAATCGGGGTCTTGCCTCTTTATATAATCACTTAACGACTCTCCTGGCTCTGGCGCAGTGTAACCATATCCTTTGTCATAATCATAATCATTACTATAACTATACTCGTTATCATCATTGCTATAACTATAATCGTTATCATCGTTACTGTAAGTATCGCTACCACAACCACAAAAAACAGCACAAAGGATAATGCCAGCAAGTAGCATACAAAATACCTTTTTCATAAAAACACCTCCTATAAGAATTATATTAACCGATATTGGTTAATATAATTATATACCATAATCGGTTATCATTGTCAATAGGGAGGATTGAAAAAATATGATTTCCTATGATAAATTATGGCAGACTATGAAAGAAAAAGGCGTCACTCAATACACGCTTATTAAAAAATATAATATTAGCCCAGGACAAATCACACGATTAAAACGAAATGAAAGTGTTAGTACACATACAATAGAAACATTTTGTAAAATTTTAAAATGTAATGTTGAAGACATTATGCAGTATATAGAAGATGAAATATAAAAAGCCGTGAAATTCACGGCTTTTTTATTTTTGATCTATTTTCTTTTCTATTGTAATACAAGAAGCTGTTAAGATTCTTTGAATTCTACCACAAATATTCCTATATTTTTTAAAAGCAATTTCATCAATAGCATTATTAGAATATAAAAGTTTTAACCAACTTTCGGTTTCGACACATTCCTTACGAGCAATTTTAAATTTCGATAACATATCAGGTAAGCTTTGAGGGTATTGTGCTTCAGTGATATTTGCAAAAACACTCGAGGAAGATTTGCGAATTTGGAAAATTGCATTAGAATTATCTTTACGTTCTAATGATTTACATAAAGTTTCTATATCAACAGCCAACTGTTCAGAATATTTAAGCAGCGGATTATCTTTCATACTCTCACCTCTTTAATAGTATAGCAGAAAACCGTTTGTAAATCAAGGCGAAGCATTGTATGAAATCCGACGAAGTCGGAATGTAATCAACACGAAGTGTTGGATGTAATCATTTCTAAGAAATGTATGTAATCACGGCAACGCCGTGAATGTAATCCACCATAGGTGGTATGTAATCAATCCGAAGGAAAAAACATACAAGTCTTGCGACTTGATGACATACCGTTTGCAAAGCGAACTGATTACATACGCCTTGCGGCGATTACATACCAATCCTTCGGATTGGATAAAAAAAGAACAAAGTTTTCACTTCGTTCTTTTTTTGGAGGCACCACCCAGAATCGAACTGGGGATAAGGGCTTTGCAGGCCCCTGCCTTACCGCTTGGCCATGGTGCCGTATTAAGATTTCGGAAAACAAAGGGCACTTAAAGCCATTTAAGTGCCCTTGGAGCGGATTACGAGGCTCGAACTCGCTACCTCCACCTTGGCAAGGTGGCGCTCTACCAGATGAGCTAAATCCGCAAATAAATGGTGCCTCCGGTCGGAATCGAACCAACGACACGGGGATTTTCAGTCCCCTGCTCTACCGACTGAGCTACAGAGGCA
>CAKSEH010000008.1 GCA_934446475.1 uncultured Eubacteriales bacterium
TATGCAAGAAGACCCGAACAAGGTAAAAGCACCCCTACTACCATTGCAAGAGAAAGCAGACACGATACGATTTTATTCGTGGATTTTTTGATTTTCATTTTCGTATTCCTTTCGTTTTCAGTTACAATCCATTAAAGCTTTTGCCTTTTGTGTTACACCTGATATATACCGCCCGGTGTAACACTAAACGGTTTCACAAATGAAAAGACTTCTTACCTATCACTCGTCTTTTCAATATCTGCACCCCCTTGATTTCCAAATGTCGAAAACAGTCGAATAAAGTAAAATTTAATACTTTATATGGATATATTATCCTATTTTTCAGTATATTGCAATAGTTTTTTAATATATTTAATAAATTTTGTGAAATATTCACAAATCAAAATATATAGATTTATCAAAATAACATACAACAAAGCCGCTGCCTTTCGGCAACGGCTTTGTTTTCATTTATTATCGAAGCATTATTCTGTCAGAACAGTTCGCAATAATTTCCGTTGTCATCTATCTTTACAAGGCGGATATTATCAAGGCCGCAGGTGCTTTCTCTGTTCTCCGGAACGGCTGCCGTTATCATAAATACATAGTCGCCGTCACGAACCGACTGATTTGCCGCCACTGTAGCTGTTGAGGCAACAACGGGGTTTTGAGGCTTGGTAGCAACCGTTGTCCAGGGGTTATCCTCGGTTGCCGCTCTTACCACGGTGCAGGCATTTATCATACTGTTCGAATAAGCAAAGCCTCCTGTGCAGAATCTTTGTTCAAATTTAACCTGAACATTCGTGTCACCCATATAATCGAACATAACAACAAGGTTGTCTCCGACGCTTATTTTATCTGCCGATATACTGAGCTTAACCGTTTTTATTCCGCTGTAGGTTGAACGCTTTTTGCCGTCGAACCTGAAGTATTTGTTTCCGTTTGCTTCGGTTACTATACTGCCGGTCTCGGAAGCATAGAGGTGGTCAACCGTTCCGCTTTCCTGATCTTTATCAAATTTAGCGGTTGAAGCCCAGTATTTAAGGCCCTTGGAGAAGTCATAATTTATCTGTCCGTCAACAGCGGGCTTATTTTCAGTTGAGCTTTCTCCGGAAATGTTAGAACGAATGCCGTCCTCTGCTGTTCCTGCCCAGTAGGGTTCACCGTCGGTTATATCGTATACGGTTCCGTCGGAAGTTCTCATATAAATCTTTATATTTCTGATCTGAGTTCCGCCGCCGTTATAACGCTGAATATAGAGGGAGAACCAGCTTCCGGTGTTAGTAACGGTAAGATCGTCGGTTTGAGTAGTTATCCACTCATCGCTTGTATTCAAATCTCCGCCGTTACCGTTATAAACGGTTGTTATTGAGTCTTTTCTGTAATTAGAATCAACGGCTTCGGATACATGCTCCTGCAGGGCAAGAGTTACTCTGCCGTTTGTTCTTCTTATTTCAGCTGTGGCAAAAATTGTGCTGCCCGCAACAGCATCGGGGAAAGTTAAGCCTGTAGAAGAAATCCCTGCATAAAGATGCGTATCCTCCGGATGAGCTTCAACCCACTCATCACAACAGCTAACATCACCGAAGGTGAGTATGCCTGTTTCCTTATCAACGGTTGCCTGCTGGCTTATTTTTGTATACTGAGGAGCTTTTGAATAAGCATATCCTCTGTAAGACCAATACTTAAAGCCTTGTGAGAAATCTGCGTTTTTAAGTCCGGCTGTAGCCTGATAAATATTTGTATACAGAAGTGAATAGTCTCCTCGTACAGTCACCATGGCTCCGCCGTTGAAATTGCTTGATACTATACCTTCCTCTTCCGTTCCGCCAAACGGCTGTAAATCGCCGTAAAGGCGTTCGCCGGTGGTAGCGTCGGTATAAGATCCGTCGTCGTTCCTGGTAACGATTCTGAAGTTGTCTACCTCTGCGACATTAGAGTTTATTGTTCTCTCGATTTCTATAAAGAATATCGAATTGTCGTCAGATACCGTGAGCGCCGGTAACACATAGGTACGCATATCGTCGCTCGTGTTATTAAAGTGACCCTGAGAATACCTTGCTGTTCCCGTTGTAACAAATATGTTATCATCATAAAGTCTTACTCTAACATAATTTTCTGTTTTGCGCATATCAAAGGCAAGATATATTTCTTCCCCTGCGCTTACTCTCGGCAGAGTAAACGGTACCGAGCTGACGCCTGCGTAAATATTTGTATCTGTCGGATGAGCAGCAAGCCATTCATCACAGCAGGTAATATCGCCGTTAAGCCTTAAAACGCCATCCTCTGTGAGGGTTGCCTGCTGAGAAAGGGATACATACTGCGGTGCTTTTGAGGGCGAATACTCTCTTATGGACCAATATTTAAAGCCCTGAGAGAAATCGCCGTTGTTTAATCCTTCAACGGTGCCGAAAACATCTCTGTTGTAAAGACTTTCTGCATTTATATCGCCGTAGTGACGCATATCGCCGTTATAGAATGTAGCTTTTACGCCTTCTTCCTCGGTTCCGCCTACGGGCTGACCGTCTGCATATACCTGAGCGCCGGTGGTGATATCGGTATAGATACCCTGTGCGTCTTGCTTTAAAAGCCTAAATTCACTGAAGAATATGTTTGAATCTGTGCCGGCGTTTGTTCTTACATCTTTTATCTCAATAGCAAATGTAGAATCGCTTGATGCAGCCTCGCCTGCGGCTACGGTCTTTGTGTTCCATTTTCCTGCAGACTTTGAATTTGCCGTAAGCTCTTTAAACTCAACTGCGGTTTTGTTGCCCGAAGCATCCCACTGATAAAGTGTCGGATATGCGTCGTAACCCGATGTTGAATTGTTCTTCCAGTTTGTAAGAAGATAAAGCTTATCTCCCGCTTTTACATCTGCACGGAATTTAACCGTTGTTATTCCTCTTCCCGTATCGGTTGCGTTTTCGGTATCCTTAACGGTTGTAATAACGGTTCCCTTTTCCTCATCGGATACGGTTCTCATCTGAGCCGATGCTGCGCCGAGCTTATCCGATTTCGGTGCCCAATACTTAAGACCGCTTGTAAAGTCCAAGTTAACGGGCGAAACGGTTGCAAGAATTATATCATAAGCTTCGTTTGCTTTCTTGGTTGTTATTCCGTTTTCGCTTGTTCCGTAATTCTTATAGATAACTGCTCTGTTTACGGGCGGATTTGCCGTGCGTGTCGGAGCATAGTATACCATTCTCGCTTCATCGGTTATTCCGCCGCAGTAATTGTTCCTGAGCATAGTATTTGACTGATGATAGTAAAGACCTATGCTTGCCTTTGCTGCGTTTGTTATTTTGTTGTTTTCAATAAGAGTATCTCTTATCCAGTCGCCCTGCCAGAGAGGATTATAGTTCCATATAGTATAATCTTTATCAAGGCTTCCTACAAATACGCCCTCTGCGCCTATACCCTCTATAACATTCACGCCTGCGGAATCGTATTCAAAGCCATAACGCATATCCTTAAGGGTATTATTACGGATTACAACACCGTGAGTTACGGTAAGAGGATCACTTCCGTCGGTAATATCATTGTCTGCACTGTAGCATATCTGTATATCGATGCCTTTTCTTGTATCGGTTATAACATTGTCATAAATAAGCGCATCCTCAAGCCAGTTAAAGCCTTCGGTTTGAATGTCAGCATAATGAGTTCCTCTGCCCTCTTTCGGTGAGGTAAGACGCTTGTTATTGAAGTGTAAATCACAGAAAACGCCGGTGTACATATGTCTGAAGTCATTTTCTGCTACTATGTAGTCAAGCATTGTCGCATACGGCTGTGAACCGGCGGAAGCATTACCGTCAAGATAATACTTTTTCGAGCCGATAATAGTGTTGCGGTAATTGACAGAATTCTCTACCGCATTCATTATTACAATTGTGCTTGTCTGGTCGGGAACTATATCCCAAGGTCTTTCAACGGTTATTGAACTCTCGGTAAAGCCTACTATCCTTCTGTACTGTGACTCGCCTTTACCGTCAATTACAACCGCAAATGTTTTACCTATATATCTGCTGGATTCGGTATCTGTTGCAGAAGCTCCGCTTCCGTTTCTTGTATAAGTCTTAACATACCAGTTATCGTAAGTTCCGGTTGAGAATGTCTCCTGCCTGTTTTCAAACTGAGTGTTATCAAACGAAAGTGTAACTCCGCCCTCGCCCGTAACGCTTGCAGGCTTATCCATAAATGCCATAGTCAGATCCTCATAAAGGATATGTTCGCCTGCATATGACTTATTCTGTCCTATGCGCTCTATATAGTTGTCGGCAATATAGTTATTTACAACAGAGCCGTGAGGCAATTGGATAACTATAGAACGGCAAAGAGTCAAATCTCCTCTTTCAAGGTCGCCGTCAGGATCGGTATAAAGATCCTTACCGATAATATCATTATTGCTTATATCGATATTGTCGGTATACGTAATAAATGCAAAACTCGAACCGCTGTTAGCGTGCATAACAACCTTGCCTATCATTTCGTTGTCGGCGATGGTTAAATTTTTTGAGTCTCTCGCTGTTATGCCCTGATATCCTTCAAAATGACAATTTGTTATCTCGGCGTTTTCCACCGAGCTTATAATAATGCAAGATTCTCCCAAATTTACATAATTGCTGTACTGAGCACTTCTTACACGTGGGTCGTCAAGCCAGTCGCCTTCACAGTAACGGGAATCTTCTGCATTGGGATTATTATATTTTTCAAGCAATGCGTCGAATTCGGCGTCATCTGCAGCGGGAATTTCTATAGGCATAAGCCTGTGCTGTATAAAATTGCAGTTATCGATTTTAAGTCCGCTGTAGGGAAGACCGTTTTCCTTATTGCGATAGGGATTTACAAATATGAAAGAGGACGGTAAAACAGCCTTGTTTTCTTCACCCTTGAATATCGAAACGTCTTCTTCAAATGTTATGTTCTTAAATTCAGAGGGGAGCTTTGTTACATAGAATAACTGGCTGCTTGCGGTTGCTCTTATCTTGTTTATAAGTTTAACCTGACTGCCGTCGCCTTCGCCTACAAACCTGAGTGCTTTTTTCTGATTTTCCGGTGCCGGATAACCTACACATACATTTATAGCCGAGGTTATATCATATGTTCCTGCAGGAAGATATATCGTATCATAATCCGAAGCGCTCTGTATCGCTGCTATTATAGCTTCCTGTGTTGTATCCTGAACTGTTACTACGGTATCGTTCCATATGCTTTCGGCGTTTGCATTTACCGTTATGCTAAGTGCATTGGTCCAGCCGTATGCTCCGCCGTGGCCGTTATGAAGATATACCTTGTAATCTCCGTTTGCTATATTTTGGGGTACTGTAAATGTTACCCTGAACGGATTTACTTCGGTTACTTCGGCAGCATAATAATTCTCTCCGTTTGTAAGATATATATGGCTCTCCTGAGTTCCGTTTGCTTTGGAAAGATTTTTGCCGTATATCCTTACGCTGCTTCCCTGTTTTACATTTTCGTTGCTTAACCAGGTTGTCTCAGGTGCGTTTACCCTTACGGGGTATCCGAATTCGCCCGAAGCGTTTCTTACCCATACAAAGTACATTCCGTATGCAAACGAACTGTCTATTGTCGCCGTTACGGTAGTATCGGTAAGACTTAAAAGTTCAGCCCTTTTGAACATCCCCTGTCCGTTTGTATTAAGTCCGTATATGTAAACACTTCCGCCCGCAAAGCCTTCGCCGTTTATGACTACGCTGCTGTTGGGTGTTGCCTGCGATGTTATTGAGCTTATAACCGGTGCCGTCTGTGATACGCTGCCCGAAAGAGCGGGTGCAAATGCGTCTGATATCTCCGCCGTCGGGATGTTCGTATCGGGCACGGTTACTTCTTTTAAGAGTTTTGTTGTTTCTGCTTCCACAGGTGCCGGGAAGTTTAAGTCCTCCGCATATGCAAGAAGACCCGAACAAGGTAAAAGCACCCCTACTACCATTGCAAGAGAAAGCAGACACGATACGATTTTATTAGTAGTTTTCGTAGTTTTCATTTTCGTATTCCTTTCGTCTTCAGTTACAATCCATTAAAGCTTTTGCCTTTTGTGTTACACCTGATATATACCGCTCAGTGTAACACTTAAACGGTTTCACAAATGAAAAGACTTCTTACCTATCACTCGTCTTTTCAACATTCACACCTCCCCTTCATCTTATTGTCGAACATTGTCGAATAAGGTAATATTTGTTGTTTTTCTGTCTCTATAATACGCCATTTTGGTTAAGTTTGCAAGTTTTTTATTGTATAATTCTATATTTTTGTTAATTTCGTGCATAAAATTGATTTTTCATACACAATACCGACAAACAAAAAAAGACAGACAGCGCACTTTAAACGCTATCTGTCTTTTTAAAAGATATCAAATCGGATAAATTGATCATACTTACAACGGTTCGGAAAACGGATAACTTACCCTTTTTTATAGGCTCACCGCTTGAAAACTAAAACATTCTGATATTTTCCGCCTTTAAAAGCAAAAAAGTTATGCCGTTTTCGGCTCAAAATTTTAATATCCCGACTTATTTGTCTAAAGAGTAAAGTTTATATCTTTACCCGAAATGTTGTATTCTCTGTATTTTACGCCCGCACTGTCAAACATTCGTTTTGAAGCCCTTGTGGAATCTGTATCGCAGTATTTATCGCTGAAATAAATAACCTCCGATATTCCCGACTGAATTATCGCCTTAGCACATTCGTTACAAGGGAAAAGTGTCGTATAACAAACAGCGTCTCTCACCGAACCGCTTCTGCAATTAAGTATTGCATTAAGCTCTGCGTGACATACATAAAGATATTTGGAAGAAAGGCCCTCGTCTTTATCCCAGGGATAATCGTCATCACTGCAGGAGCGTGGCATACCGTTATAGCCCACGGAAAGTATTCTCATATTTCTGTCAACTATACATGCTCCGACCTGAGTCGAAGGGTCCTTGCTTCGCATCGCCGAAAGCAATGCTATTCCCATAAAATATTCATCCCAGGAAATATAATCGGAACGTTTCATTTAATATTACCTCCGTTTACCGCAAAAATAAACCGCACAAGCTCCTCAGGCTCTGATATTATAAGCCGTGCGCCGGAATTTTCAAGTTCCTGCCTCGTGCGAAACCCCCACAAAACACCAACCGGATATGCGCCGCAATTGCGTGCGGTAAGAATATCGACCGAGGAATCGCCGACAAAAACACATTCATCCGGATTTACTTCCATCTCACTCATAGCAACAAAAGCAGCCTTAGGGTCAGGCTTTGCGGGGTTTTCATCCCTCTTGCCGACCACAGAGTCAAAAACGCCGCTGCCGAACACCTTGCTTATGACAAGATCCGTCATAGCCTGAGCCTTATTTGTGACAACTGCCGTTTTAAGACCCATTTTCTTTATTTCGGCGACGAGCTCCGCTATGCCGCCGTAAGCTGCGGATTTATCAGCAAAGTGTTTTGAATAATACTTCGTGAACTGTTCGGTATACTTCTTAATGTTTTCGGCGCTTCGCTCAGTTTCGGGCAAAGCCCTTTCTATCAATTTCGGTATACCGTTTCCGACAAAATAATTATATTTATCCATAGTATGTATCGGAAAACCGTTTTCCGACAGCATATGGTTGGTTGAATTCCCAAGGTCCTCAAGGGTATTAACAAGAGTTCCGTCCAAATCGAAAATAACTGCTTTTAACATATATCCACCTTCATCTTCAAGCGGTAAGAAAAAAGGTCCCGAGACCGCCGTAAGCGATTTCCCGAGACCCTAATTTGTTAACTCATCAGATAGCTCTGGTAACCTTACCTGAACGCAGGCAACGGGTGCAGGCGTTTATACGACGAGGAGAACCGTTAACGATAGCCTTTACCTTCTTAACATTCGGTTTCCAGGTTCTGTTGGAGCGTCTATGAGAGTGGGAAACCTTAATTCCGAAAGCAATTTCCTTATTGCAGATATCACATTTTGCCATGGTCTGCACCTCCTTTTGATCTTATCGGCAATGCCGATTACAATAGCAACAATAATAATAACAGAAAACTCGCCATAATGCAAGTGTTTTTTCACATTTTCCGTAATTTTAACGATATTTTATTATTTTCAGTCTGTTTCGGGTCGTTTCGGACGCATCATAAGGTCGGTTACGACCGTATCGATAGGTCTGTCTTCATAAAGAATACTGTAACAGGTGTCTATTATAGGCAATTCAACCCCGTATTTTCTGCCGAGCTGGTGTGCCATAAGAGCGGCATAATAACCCTCTACCGTTCCGACTTCGTCAAGCGCCTGTTTTATCGGAACACCCGTTCCGACTTTATGCCCGAAACGATTATTTCGGCTGTGCCTCGATGTGCAGGTGACGACCAGATCGCCTATTCCTGCAAGACCGGCGAAAGTTCTTTCCTTTGCACCCATACAAACTCCTATTCTTGCCATTTCCGCAAGGCCTCTCGTTATAAGAGCCGCCTTTGTATTGTCGCCGAGTCCCAAGCCGTCACAAATTCCGGCGCAGATAGCTATAACATTTTTAAGCGCTCCGCCAAGCTCAACTCCCGTTATATCTGAAGATGTATATACCCTGAAAAAGCTGTTAGACATTACATCCTGAACTATCGACGGTGCCGACGAGTTCTCGGACGCCGCAACAAGCGAAGTGGGTATTTTTCTTGCAACTTCCTCTGCGTGGGACGGCCCCGATAAAACCGCAACGGGAGAATTCGGTATTTCCTCGCTTATGACCTCGGAAAGCCTTTTAAGGCTTCCCTTTTCAAGTCCCTTTGCCACGTTTACTACTATACCGAAATTGCTGTAACCCGCAAGGCTGTGCGCAACGGAACGTATCGCTGTTGAAGGAGTTGCCGTTATTGTTATAAGAGATCCCTCTACGCAGGACATATCCGAGGTTATGTTTATTCCCTCGGGTATAGATACGCCGCTTAAAAGCTTATCGTTTGCACGCTTTGTTTTAAGAAGTTCAACTTCATTTTCAAACGGCGACCACATAGTAACGCTGTGCCCCGATTCAAATGCAGTGAGCGCAAGGGCAATTCCCCAGCCGCCCGAGCCTAAAACAGTTATCTTAGCCATACCGTCACCTCTTTATTTTAATGCGTTTTTCCTGACCCGAAAGAAGGCGCTTTATATTATCGCTGTGTTTTATAAATATCATAGCGCCCATAGAGGTGCTCATAATTGCCTGCGGCAGGAATGCAGCCGAGGTATCCCTGAATATCATTGAAAGGACGACCACCGTCACCGCCGCAACAAGCGAACTTAAAGATACTATCCTGCTTATAATAAGTACCGCAGAAAATGCCAAAAGCCCTATTATAATGGCTTTCGGACAGCACACCGCAAATATTCCTACCGCCGTTGCAACACCTTTTCCGCCTTTAAACCCAAAAAAGAGAGGCAATATGTGTCCTACCATACAGAAAACGCCGCAGATATAAGCACCGTATATCGGAACAGCCCATTCACTCGCAGAATTCCTTGAGATATAATCAAAAATCATTTCTCCCGACTTACAGGCTATAAACCCCTTTAAAGCGTCACATATAAATGTGAGAAGTCCGGGCAGAAAACCTACGGCTCTCATAACATTTGTAGTACCTGCGTTACCGCTTCCCATTCCCCTTACATCTTTTTTGACAAATGCTCTGGAAAATATAACGGCGAAGCTTATACTGCCGAGCAGATAAGCCCCTATTACCGTGACAAGAGCTGTAAGTATCATTATTTTTCTCCTCTTTCTCTTATAACGAATCTTACCGGCGTTCCTTCAAGACCGAAGGTCGAGCGTATTTGGTTTTCAAGATAGCGCTGATATGAAAAGTGAAATAATTCCGCTCTGTTGCAAAAGCAAACGAAAGTAGGCGGACAGGTGGACGCCTGAGTCATATAAAATATCTTAAGTCTCTTTCCTTTGTCCGACGGCGGCTGTACCCTTGCCGTAGCGTCCGCAAGGATATCGTTAAGCTTACCCGTTGAAATGCGCATGGTATTTTGCGAATATACATATTTGATAAGCTCAAAAAGTCTGTCAAGACGCTGACCGGTCTTTGCCGATATAAATATTATCGGGGCAAACGGCATAAACGAGAAGTCTTTCATAAGCCGTTTGCGGTAGGAGTCCATAGTAGAACCGTCCTTCTCTACAATATCCCACTTGTTGACGGCTATTATACAGGCTTTGCCCTGCTCAAGGGCAATACCGGCGACCTTTGAGTCCTGCTCGGTAAACCCGTCTGTACCGTCTATCATTATAACACATACATTTGAGCGTTCAACCGCCATTTTGGCTCTCATAACGCTGTATTTTTCTATTTTATCGTCAACCCTGCTTTGTTTTCTCAGTCCTGCGGTATCTATAAAATTAAACTTTCCGAACTTGTTTTCTACCCTTGTATCAATAGCGTCTCTCGTGGTTCCCGCTATATCGGAAACTATAGAGCGTTCCTCACCCGAAATGTTATTTACAAGAGACGATTTTCCTGCGTTCGGTTTTCCTATGACCGCAACATTTATAATATCATCATCGTCATCGGAAAAATCCGAATCCGGAAGGTTATCAAAAACGGCGTCAAGCAGGTCGCCCGTTCCGTGGCCGTGGACGGATGACACTGCTATCGGGTCACCGAGACCGAGATTGTAAAATTCATAAAACTCCGCAGGTATTTCTCCTATACCGTCACATTTATTGACGCACAACACGATCGGCTTTCCGCTTTTTTGAAGCATAGCCGCTATTTCACTGTCCGCCGCAGTAACTCCCGACTTTAAGTCGACTACAAATATTATCACGCTTGCGGTTTCAATAGCAAGTTTTGCCTGAGAGCGCATACTCGCAAGTATGATATCATCGGTCTTGGGTTCTATACCGCCCGTGTCCACAAGCATAATCTTTCGGTTGCGCCATTCGGCGTCCCCGAATATACGGTCTCTCGTAACGCCCGGAGTATCGTCTACAATAGAGAGGCGTTTACCTATCAATTTATTAAAAAGCGTGGATTTGCCGACATTCGGCCGACCCACAACCGCAACTACCGGTTTAGACATCCTGACTGTCCCCTTTCTCAGTGAGCGCTCCGACAAGACCGTAACCGTCACAGTCTATCGGTGTTATTTTAATACCGAGCTTTTCGGACAGCTCGTTGACCGTTATGCTGTCAAGAAACATATCTCCCTCGCTCCTCAGCATTACCGACGGTATAAGTAATTCTTCTCCGAGGTCCTTTCCTTTAAGCTGGTCATATATATCGGTTGCAGTAACGAGTCCTGCAACGGTTATTCTCTCTCCGAAAAAATTGTTCTTTACGGCATAAACATCGCACACAAGACCGCTCACCTTTTCCTCGCAGCGGCTCGCAGTTTCCTTTATAAGCGGATAAGCCGCCGTGCCTGTGGCAAGCGATATATGCCTGTTTCTTTTAAAGGGTTCGATATCCGAAAGAGCGTCATTAACGTCGCTTTTCATCATCGCCCACAGACCCACGCCGTTTTCAAGCTGCAAAAAGTCGCCGTAATACGAAGCCGGCGGCATCTGCCTTTTTGAAATGAGGTAAAATTCATCGGCTGCATAAACTCTGCGGTCGCCGTATTTTTCAAGGCATTTTTCACCGAAACCGTCCATTATATCTATAACCGCAGCCGCCGTTTCTTCATTGAAGGGCTCAAGCTTTTCAAGTCCCTCCCTGAATTTTGTAAGTCCCACGGGGACCGCCGCTATACATTCGACATTCTCAAACTCCGTAAGATCCGAAAGGGTTTTTTCAAGCTCGGCACCGTCATTAAATCCGGGGCAAAGAACGAGCTGACAGTTTATTTTTATTCCCGCAGCATTAAGTCTCGGTATTATATCAAGCACCTTGCCCGCATTCTTGTTTTTCATCATCCGGACCCGAAGTTCGGGATTTGTAGTATGAACGGATATATTTATAGGGCTTATGTGCATCTTTATTATTCGGTTTATTTCGTGTTCCGTTATATTGGTAAGCGTGATGTAATTGCCGAAAAGGAATGAAAGACGGGAATCGTCGTCCTTAAAATAAAGGCTTTCTCTAAGGCCTTTCGGAAGCTGATCGATAAAACAAAAAACGCACTTATTCTTACAGGAATGTTTTTTATCCATAAGATATGTTGCGAATTCAAGACCCAACTCCTCGTATTCGTCCTTTTTTATCTTTACGGTTCTCACTTTTCCGTTAACTCCGAGTATTTCGGCGGTAATCTTTTCGTTTTCCTGATAGAAGCGATAATCCAAAACATCCATTATTTCTTCGCCGTTAAGGCTTACCAGCGTCTCTCCCGCAGTTATTCCCGCTTTGTATGCAGGACTTTTCTTCTCAACGCTCTCGATAACAACGGACACACTATCAACTCCCTATCATATATATTATACCGATTTTTTCCAAAAAAACAAGGGGAAGGATATCTCCTCCCCCTTTGAGTGTGCCGAAAGAGTCGGCACACTCTCGGACGGGGATGCCTTTCGCTCGAAAATCAGAGATTTTCGGACTGCATTCTATCCCCGCCGATACCACCCCTGCGTTCTTGAAAAACCGCTCTTTAGCGGTTTTTCGCTTAAAAGGTGTTTTTTCGCCGCACCTGTCAGCGAAAAAACAAAAAGCGGCGTTCACGCCGCAAAGTAATCTTAATGTAAGATTATTGACAGACTGAAGGGGAAGGATATCTCCTCCCCCGTTAAATCTGATTGCAAACTGCAATTATTCCGCAACCTTTACAACCTCACGGCCGTTATACTTGCCGCAGGCAGGGCAAAGCCTGTGAGGACGCTTGTAATTTCCGCATGACGGGCATCTTACAAGTGCCGGAGCTTCTAATTTCCAGAGATTGTTTCTTCTCTTGTCTCTTCTTGCTTTTGAAGTTTTTCTCTTCGGTACTGCCATTATCAGCACCTCCTTAGGCTAATAGTTATTTAATTACAGAACATTAAAATAATTCCTGCATTTCAACAAGCCGATAAACTCGGCGTCGCTCAATAAATTTTATCACCCGTTTTCAAGAAGCTCTTTAAGCTTTGAAAGTCTGGGGTCTGTTTCGTCGGTCTTGCACCCGCAGCTGCCCTCATTTAAGTTCTTTCCGCACATCGGACAAATCCCCTTGCATGTCTCACTGCAAAGGTGCTTAGTGGGAAGACTTAAGAAAACCTCGGAAAATACGAGCTCGTCCACATCAAGCTTCATATCGGGAACTGTTATTATAGCATCGTTTTGTTCGCCCTGCGAAGATACAGCAAGCATTCTGTTTATCTCGACGCTGTGCATACGAACCGCCTGAACACCGCACCTGTCACAGGGAGCCGAATACTCATACCGAGCGATAAGCTCAAGATTTACAACATCCGCTCTGTTGAAAACCCTGCCCTTTATACCGACAGGCTTCTCAAGCGGACAAACGCCGCCGTAAGTAACATCGCTCATATCTATTGAATAATCTATATCAAGCGAATTTACCCTGCCTGAAAATAGGGCTTTAAGGTCAAGTATCATACGGACACCTCTCGGAAAATGCAATGTCACGAAGTTTATTATATAATTCAGACGCATTTTTGTCAAGCAAAATTTGCAAATAAATTGCGGTTTTTGCGAGCATTCCGCAAAAACCGCAATTGTTTAAGAGTTACTAACTGATTTTAAGCTTAAGTCTGAGTTTATCGCTTATCATTGCGATAAACTCGCTGTTTGTAGGCTTACCCCTGTTATTTTGTATGGTATATCCGAAATAGGAATTAAGAACATCAACATCGCCTCTGTCCCACGCAACCTCAATGGCGTGGCGAATTGCTCTTTCAACCCTCGAAGCGGTTGTGTTATTGTTTTTGGCAACGGTCGGATATAAAAGCTTTGTTACCGAATTTATTACCTCGCCGTCCTTTACCGCAAGCATTATGGCTTCTCTTAAATAATGATACCCTTTTATGTGAGCCGGAATACCTATCTGATGTATTATCTCAGTTATCATAAGCTCAAGTTCGGTATCGGTAACTACATTGTCCTTTATAACTACCGGCGCAGTGTCGTTTTTCCAGTCCGCAAGCTGCATTATACGCTTCGCCATAGTATCAAGGTCAAACGGCTTTAAAAAGTAATAGCTCGCACCCGCACTGAGAGCTTCCTTTTCAAGACGCTGATTGTCAAAGCTCGACATAGTCATAACCATAGGTCTTTCCTTTTCGCCGAGCTCCTTGATTTCCGAAAGAACTCCCAGAATATCAAGATTCGGCATAAAAACATCCGCAAGTATGACATCGGGCTCATCCGCCTTCACCCGTTCCATAAGTTTCCTGCCGTCTTTCTCGCACAGCTCAACATCCATCCCGTAGCTCTTAAGCGCTTTCGCACAATTTTGACCGAGCTCCGTAGAATCGTCCGCAATCAACACACTTAGCTTTTTATCCATTATTTTTTCCTCCTCAGAATTTTCTGTTCCATATATTATCATAAAATTCATCATATTTCCAGTCATTTTTTAGAATTTTACCGTATTTTTATCGCATTTTTGGGATTTTTTCTCTTTTTTGATATCGAATATCTCAAACTTTGACATTTTAACTCACATTATGATATAATTATCCTGCAAAATATGCCTTAATTCTCGCATTTTAAGAAACACGAAAGGAAAATAATGATGAAAAAGTTTTTAAAAGAGTTTAAAGAATTTGCGCTTAAGGGAAATATAGCGGATCTTGCCGTAGGTATGATCATCGGTACTGCGTTCACTGCAATAGTAACCTCGCTTACGGCGAACTTCATTCAGCCTATTTTGGATCTTGTGACGAGAGCTCATAAAGACTGGTATACCTGGCAGGAGATCGCAGGCTTTGCCTCGAATTTCATAACAGCCGTTATCAACTTCATAATAATAGCCCTTGTTCTCTTTGTTATTTTAAAGACTTTAAACAAGCTTTCGGAAATAGGCAAGAAATTTGAACACGAAGAGCCTAAAGCTCCCACAACAAAGATTTGCCCGTACTGCAAAAGCGAAATAGCAATAGACGCCGTTCGCTGTCCGCACTGCACCTCGCAGCTTGATGACAAATGATGTCAAGCCTAAGGCTGACGGGAAATGTGCGTTTTGAAAAACAGGTTCTGCTTTATTCTGCACAAAAGGAGATGCCGTTTTAAGACGACATCTCCTTTTTATTATAAATCAAAGTAATACGGCGCCTATTTTTTCACAATAATCTATCTGGGACTGGGGCCAAACGGAAGCGTGAACCTCACCTATATGAGCTTTTTGGAGCAAAAGCATACAAAGTCTTGACTGACCTATACCTCCGCCTATCGTAAGCGGAAGTTCATCGTTCATAAGTGCCTTATGAAACGGAAGATTCAGTCTGTCCGTCATATTTTCGGCTTCAAGCTGTCTTACAAGCGCTTCTTTGTCGACCCTTATTCCCATTGAAGATATTTCAAAAGCCGCATCGGTCACACGGTTATAAACTATTATATCTCCGTTTAATGTCCAGTCGTCATAATCGGGCGCCCTACCGTCGTGCTTTTCGCCGTTTTTGAGCCTGCCGCCTATCTGCATAAGAAACATAGCCCCGTATTCCTTTGCGGCAGCGTTTTCCCGCTGCTTCGGAGTAAGTTCGGGGTAACGTTCCTCAAGCTCATAGGTGGTTACCATTTTAATTTTTCTCGGAAGATAATTGTCAAGCTGCGGATAGAGTCTTTCCACGCCGTCGGCAGTATTTAAGACAGCAGAATAAATTCTGTAAACGGTATCCTTAAGATAGTCCGCCGTGCGGTCTTCCTTGGATATTACCTTTTCCCAGTCCCACTGGTCGACATATATCGAATGAATGGGATCGCACTCTTCATCCCTGCGGATAGCGTTCATATCAGTATAAAGCCCCGTGTGCATCGGGAAATGATATTTGCCGAGCGCCATTCTCTTCCATTTTGCGAGAGAATGTACCACTTCCATTTCGTCACCTGTTTCAAGAACATCAAAAGAAACGGGGCGTTCAACGCCGTTTAAATCGTCGTTTATTCCGCTTCCCTTTTTGACAAACAGCGGTGCCGAGGCTCGGCTCAGATTCAGTCCGTCGCACAGGTTTTCCTCAAATCTGTGTCTGAGCGACCTTATCGCCTTTTGCGTTTCGAGAACATCAAGTTTTCTTACATACTTTTCCATAGTTCAGATCCCTCTTATCAGGAAATATTACCTACCGTGCGGGGATAGAGAATAACATCTCTTATATTTGACACTCCGGTAACATACATAATTATACGTTCAAGACCGAGTCCGAATCCGCTGTGAGGAACGCTTCCGAAACGCCTCAATGAAATATAATCCTTATAATCATCAAGATTCATTCCTCTTACCTTCATCGCCTCAAGCAACTTATCAAGGTCGGCTTCTCTTTCGCTGCAGCCTATTATCTCTCCCACTCCCGGAACGAGCAGGTCAGTTGCGGCAACGGTTTTACCGTCCGGATTCTGCTTCATATAAAACGACTTTATTTCCTTCGGGTAATCCGTAAGGAATACCGGTTTTTTGCAGATGACCTCGGAAATATATCTTTCGTGTTCCGTCATAAGGTCGCAGCCCCACTCAACGGGATACTGGAATTTTTCTCCGCTTTCTTTAAGCTTTTCTATCGCCTCGGTATATGTCATAACGGCAAAGTTATGATTTGCAACCGATGTGAGCTTATCTATAAGACCCTTTTCAAAATGAGCGTCAAAAAACTTAAGTTCGTCGGGGCATCTTTCAAGAACGGAATTTATTATATGCTTTATGAGAGCTTCGGCAATTTCGATTATATCGGGAAGTTCCGCAAAAGCAACTTCCGGCTCAACGTGCCAGAATTCGGCAACGTGGCGGGGTGTATTGCTCTTTTCCGCTCTGAAGGACGGACCGAAAGTATATATCTTTCCGAGTCCCATTGCGGCAACCTCGCCTTCAAGCTGACCCGATACCGACAGTGCCGCTTTCTGACCGAAAAAGTCCGCCTCATTATATTCTTCCTCGGTTTTATATTCATTGCTGAAACCTATGGTTGTAACCTTAAACATCTCGCCTGCGCCTTCGCAGTCGCTTGCGGTTATAAGCGGCGTATGAATATAGGTATAATGCCTTGCCTGAAAAAATTCGTGTATTGAAGCCGAAACTACCGAACGGACTCTGAACACCGCATTGAATGTATTGGTCCTTACCCTAAGTGCCGGAATAGTGCGCAGATATTCAAGGGTGTGTCTCTTTTTCTGAAGAGGATACTCGGGCGGGCAAATTCCGAGAACGCTTATGCTTTCCGCATTTATTTCCACCGAATCCTTTGCCACTACCGATTCCACGACCTCGCCCTCTGCCTTAAGCGATGTTCCGAGCTTCATATATTCGGAAATATCGGGAATTTTCGATTTATCTATAACTATCTGGATATGTTTAAGGGATGTGCCGTCATTAAGCTCCAAAAACGCCATATTCTTCGAATCCCTTGAGGTGCGGACCCAGCCGCACACCGTAACCTTTTTGCCCTGATATGATTTGTTCGTCAAAATATCGACAATATCTGTGTGCTTCATATTTTTCCTCCGTTAATAAATATGTATAAAAAAGCGCCTATAAGTCCCTCTTTATCAGGACGAATAGACGCATTATCCGTGGTGCCACCCGATTTGCCGCAAAAGCGACCTCTCTTATCAGCCGAAAGACCGACGCTTAATTTAACGCATTAAATACGGCGCACCTACTGCCCTTAAGATAAACTCTGCCAAAGCCGAGCCTGCCTTCGGAGGTTCAGATTGCGGCATAGGGAGTGTTCTTCACGACCTGCGCATCACCGCATTCCCACTGTCTGCGGTTCACTTTGCATCGCCTTTGCCGGTACTTTTCTCCGTCATCGCCTTTTTATAGATGTAAAAATTATATCACCTGTTTTTTAAGTTGTCAATATTTATTTGAGCGCAGATTCACCGCTATGTTAAAACGCCCGTTGCTCCGTCGGCACAGTGCCGAAAGACTCAAACCCGTCACACTAAGGCAGCCAGCACGATTTCTCTCACATCCTCCGTACCGGTACCCTTAAGCGCCGAGAACGGTATAACGAGAGCTTTCGGACATATTTTAAAAACTTCGCTTTTTATGAGCTCCGACTGAACCGAAAACTCCGTCTTATTAAGCTTATCGCTCTTTGTCATAACGACCGCCGTGGGTATTGCGTAATGCCTTAAGAATTTAAGCATAGAAATGTCAAAATCCGTGGGCGGTCTTCTCATATCTATAAGCTGCAGGCAAAGAGCTATATTGCGGCCGGAGCCGAAATAACCCTCCATAAGTTCGGACCAACGGGTCTTTTCTTCAAACGGAACCTTTGCATACCCGTATCCCGGAAGGTCCGCAAGACGAATATCGGTTTCGCCGTCGGGAATACGGTAAAAATTCACCGTTACCGTTTTACCCGGCGTTGCGCTTACTCTTGCAAGCGCTTTCCTGCCGAGGACTTTATTTATAAGCGAGGATTTTCCGACATTTGAACGCCCCGAAAAGCATATTTCGGGAAGGTCAGACGCAGGCAATTGTTCCGCCGTGCCGTAAGCCGCTTCAAAAACCGCATTTGCCCATATCATACCCTGACTCTCCTTTTAGGCGTGACCGCAGGTATAACCGGATTTTCTTTCGGTGGTTTTTCGGGTTGTTCCTCACCTTCCGAAACAAAAGCTCTGTCCAACACTTCGCTTGCAAAGGCAACAGGGACAAAGATGAGTCCCCGTTTCACGGTTTCGTCAACCTCATCCAAATCCGGAATATTTTCTTTCGGAATGAAAACGGTTTTAACTCCGCCCCTGTAAGCTGCCATTGCTTTTTCTTTAAGTCCGCCTATCGGGAGCACTCTGCCCTTTATGGTTATCTCACCGGTCATTGCGATATCTCTTCGTATCTTCCTGCCCGTAAGAGCCGAGACAAGTCCCGTTGCTATGGTTATTCCGGCTGAAGGACCGTCCTTCGGAACGGCAGCCTCGGTTGCGTGGATATGGATATCCTTTGTTTTGAAGAAATCTTCGTCTACACCGTACTTTTCGGCGTTTGCCCTCACAAAGGTAACCGCCGCCTGAGCGGACTCTTTCATCACATCTCCGAGTGAACCGGTGAGCACTGTTTTACCGCTTCCGTTTAAAGCGAGCACCTCAAGCTGCATAATCTCACCGCCGACAGCCGTCCACGCAAGGCCGTTTACTATTCCCGTTTCGTCGTTTTCGAGTATAACTTCGGGACGGTATTTTTTCTTACCGAGCATTTCCTCAACACATTTTTCGTTAACGGCAACACTGTCCTTCTCTCCCGACGCTATAAGCTTTGCCGTTTTAGAACACAATGACGCTATACTTCTTTCAAGCTTTCTTACTCCTGCTTCCCTTGTGTAAAAATCAATAAGGGAATAAACAGCACCGTCGGTTATTCTGCACTGAGATTTGGTAAGTGCGTGGGCTTTAAGCTGCTTTGAAATAAGATGCTTTTTTGCGATACAGAATTTTTCTTCTCTTGTATACCCGTCAAGACTTATAACCTCCATACGGTCAAGCAAAGGAGCGGGTATAGGGGAAATATCGTTAGCGGTGGTCATAAACACGACCTTGCTTAAATTGACGGGTATATCGACGTAATTATCAACAAACGCCGAGTTCTGTTCAGGGTCGAGGACCTCAAGCAGCGCAGCACAAGGGTCGCCTCTGCCGTCCCTTCCCACTTTATCTATCTCATCGAGCAGTATAACGGGATTTGAGGTCTTGCAGCTTTTGAGCGCAGATATTATTTTGCCCTGCATTGCCCCTACATATGTACGCCTGTGCCCCCTTATTTCGGCTTCGTCGTAAAGACCGCCGAGTGACACTCTCGCAAATTCTCTGCCCATACACTCCGCAACCGTTTTGCCGATAGAAGTTTTGCCCACTCCGGGCGGACCTGCAAGGCAGAGTATCTGCCCTGTTATATCGGGGGAAAGAGCATAGACCGAAAGCATTTCGAGCACTCTTTCTTTTACCTTTTCCATTCCGTAAAAGTCACGGTCGAGAATTTTTCGGGCCTTTTTGATATCAACGCCCGACTCGCTCATATTGTTCCACGGCAGCGAAAGGCACAAATCAAGCCAGGTTCTTAGAACAGCGCCGTCCTGCGAACCGGGAGGTGTTTTGAAAAATTTTCTTATCTCATCGTTTAGTTTATCCTTAACGCTTTCATCCGCATTCAGCTTTGCGACCGCTTCAAAAAGTCTGTCGGTATCGTCAAGCCCGTCATCGCTGCCGTAAAGCTCGTCATTTATAACCTTTATCTGTTCTTTAAGATAATATTCTCTGTGAGAATCATCTATCCGCTCTTTGGTCTGCTCGGATATGCGGCGGTCTATCTTTGTTATCTGCGTTTCCTTTGAAAGCAGTCTCAAAACCGTTTTTGCCCTTGTGGGAATGTTTGTTTTTTCAAGGACAAACTGTTTATCGTCAAAAGGAGCGGGCAGGCTGAAAGCTATATAATCGCAAAGATAAGGAAGGTCGTTTGAAGTTGCGACCGCTATCGCTATATCCTCGGGAACGGCTGTGTTCACCTCTCTGTAAGCCTCAAAGCTCTCCTTGATCTTACGCAGAAGCGCAGCCTTATACGAGGGCTTTCCTTTATACGGTTCATCTTTTAAAACCTTTACCGTTGCCCTTATATAATCCCTGTCATCAAAGAAATAAACTGTTTCTGCTCTTGTAACGCCCTCAACAAAGGCGGTGCAGCCCTCGGCTGTATTAAAACACTGCCGCACTCTGCACACGCAGCCCATTTTGTAGATATCTTCTATCTTCGGACTCTGAGTCTCAATATTAAGCTGGGTAACGACAAAAACAAGTCCGTCGTTTTCCATAGCGCTTTTAATTGCGGCTACGGACTTGTTTCTGCCGATATTCAGCGTCATTCCCATTCTGGGAAACGCCACCATACCTCTCAGCGGAATAAGCGGCAGTGTGCTTGTTTCATATTTTTCAGACATATTATTCTCCGTTGTAAATTACCGTTGCATAAAGAGCATTTTCCGAGAAGAAGAAAAGCACATAATTCTCACCGAATTTATATTCAAGGCAGGTATCGCTCTCAGAGCCTGCCGCCATAAGGCGCTCTTCCTCCGTGAGGCTTCTTTCCTCTGTTTCAAGACCGTATGATTTCATTGCCTTTTGCACTTCGATCGATATGGTTCCCGTTTGAAATCCGTAAGCCTCCTTTAAAGAAACAATACGGTATATTTTCTTGCTTTCGCTGTTGTATCTGAATGTGATTCCCGGAATATCTACGGAAACATAGCCCTCACCCTCATAGGTGTTGCAGAATTCTATTTCGTCGCCGTCGGTCTCGGTATGGGTGTCTCCTGCGTCCTCACCGTCGCCCGAGGGTATCGTTGCCTTAATTTCTTCAACGACCTGTTCTCCGTTATCGCCTAAAGCAAAATCACATTCCTTTATTTTTCCGAGCTTTGCATAATACGAAACATCAACGCCTATCTTTTCGGTTTTTTTGCTGCCGCAGGCGCTGAAACTTACGCACAAAACAAGGCACATTATAAAAGCGAAATATCTTTTAATGTTTTTCATATTCTCAGTCCTTTATTTGTTTTCGGTCATCTGCCTGTAAGAAAGTTCGTTTAAAAGAGCGTCTCTCTGATGCCAAAGGTCTTCCGAAAGGTCAACATAATATGTATGAGGTTTCTCAAAACGCTTGACTTCGTCCCAAAGAGAATCAACTTCCCTTTCTCTTCTCTTTGATATTTCACTTATAGACGGTGTTTCGTAAACCTGAACGCCGTTTTCAAAGATCTTTACCTGCAGCTTTCTTGCAACAAAATCATTAACTATTTTTCTCTTCCAGGTGTGCTCGGGGTCAAATATTTCATAAGGCTCCGATGAATCTATCTTCTCATAATTAAGCGTTATAACATCCGCAATGGCTTTTCCGGTCTGCCTGTCATAAAGTCTCCACGGTATCTTTACTCCCGGCAGGGTTATTTTTGCGGTGTTTTCGCTTATTTTTATCTTAGGCGTGATAATTCCGTTTTTCTCGGTTGCGGCAAGCTTGTAAACACCGCCGAAAACAGCCTCGCTCGAAGAGGTTATGAGTCTCTCTCCGACGCCGTAACTGTCAACCTTTGCTCCCTGGAATATCATATCTCTTATAAGATATTCGTCAAGAGAGTTTGAAACGCATATCTTACAGTCGGGATAACCTGCGTCGTCAAGCATTTTGCGTGCTTTCTTTGTGATATAGGTTATATCTCCGCTGTCGATCCTTATTCCGAGCGGACGCTTTCCGAGCGGCTTTAAAATCTCATTGAACACCTTTATCGCATTCGGTATCCCCGAATGTATGACATTATATGTATCAACGAGTAAAAGACAACTGTCCGGATAATTTTCGGCGTATACCTTAAAGGCTTCATATTCACTGTCAAAGAGCTGAACCCAACTGTGAGCCATAGTGCCCGATGCGGGAACGCCGTAATCCTTTGCGGTCCTTATATCCGAAGTGCCGACGCAGCCGCCTATTATTGCCGCCCTCGCACCGTAATAAGCAGCGTCTGCTCCCTGAGCACGCCGTGCTCCGAATTCCATAACCGGTCTGCCCTGTGCAGCCCTTACTATCCTGTTTGCCTTGGTTGCTATAAGCGACTGATGATTTATCGTTAAAAGAAGCATAGTTTCTATCATCATAGCCTGCATAGCGGGACCTTTTACGGTTACTATCGGCTCGTGCGGAAATATGGGAGTGCCCTCCGGGACTGCCCACACATCGCAGGAAAACTTAAAGTTTTTAAGGTAATCTATAAATTCGTCGCAAAAAAGGTTAAGACCCTTTAAATACTCAATGTCATCATCGTCAAAATGCAGGTTGTTAAGATATGCTATGAGCTGCTCAACGCCTGCCATAAGGGCATATCCGCCGTCATCGGGAATGCGTCTGAAAAACATATCGAAGTATGTGATATCGTCTTTAAGCTCACTTTTGAATATACCGTTAGCCATAGTAAGCTCGTAAAGATCCATTATCATTGTAAGATTTCTGTTATCTCTTATCATATCCCGTATCCTCCTTACATCTTTTCGGGCGCATATACTTTAAGCATATCAAGAACATTTTTAATAACAAGAGCCGTGCATCTGCAAAGCGAAAGTCTTGCGCTCATAAGGCCCTCTTCTATGCCCTTAACTCTGCACGCCGCATAGAATTTATGGAATTTTGTCGCAAGCTCCAAAACGTAATGGGTTATCCTTGCGGGGTCATAGGTCTTGGCGGACTGTATAATTTCGCCTGTATAAGCGGCAAGATACAAAATAAGTTCTCTTTCCTCGGGCGCAGTGAGAAGTTTAAGCTCATCCTCTGTCGCTTTTCTTATGTTTACGCCCTGAGCCTCAAGGTTTCTGAAGATACTGCATATTCTCGCATAAGCATACTGAACATAATATACCGGATTATTTGATGATTCGCTCACCGCAAGGTCAAGATCAAAATCAAAATGACTGTTTGGTTCCCTTAAGTTGAAGAAAAATCTTGCTGCGTCTATCGGCACTTCATCAAGCAGCGTTACAAGCGTTATCGCTTTGCCCGAACGCTTGGAAGCCTTTATTACCTCGCCGTCCCTGACAAGGCGGACCATTTGCATAAGCACGGCGTCCAGCCGTCCGGCATCGACCCCAAGCGCTGTAAGCGCCGCTTTCAGACGGGGGACATATCCGTGATGATCCGCTCCGAGGACATCTATCGCCTTGTCGAATTTTCTTACCTCAAGTTTATTGTAATGATAAGCTATATCCGGCACAACATAAGTCGGCACGCCGTTTGCCCTTACGAGGACAAAATCCTTATCGCAGCCGAACTCGGTCGCCTTAAACCAGAGCGCACCTTCGTTCTCGTACGTATATCCGCTCTTTTTTAAGAGCTCTATAACCTTTTTAGTTTCTCCGCTTTCGTGGAGCGAGCTTTCCTTAAACCAGGTATCGTATTCTATTCTGTATTTCTTAAGGTCATCCTTAAGACCCTGTATATTTTTAGGAAGCGCAAACTTTACGAGTGCCTGCCTGCGTTCTTCCTCGGATTTTGAGATATAAGAATCACCGTTTATCTCGGCAAACGCCTTTGCGTGAGCGATGATATCGTCGCCGTGATAACTGTCCTCCGGCATTTCAACGCCGTCCTTATATATCTGCTGATACCTCAGATCCAGAGACAGTGCAAATTTGTTTATCTGATTCCCTGCGTCGTTTATATAGAATTCTCTTTCCGTATAATACCCCGCAGCGCTCATAACCGCCGCCAGACAGTCTCCCAAAGCTCCGCCTCTTGCGTTACCTATATGCATAGGTCCCGTGGGGTTTGCCGAAACGAACTCAACCAAAACTCTTTTCCCCTTGCCGTAATCGCTCCTGCCGTAATCCGAGCCTTTTTCCTCTATATCGGAAAGGATGTCCGCATAATAAGCGTCCGAAAGGAAAAAGTTTATAAATCCGGGACCTGCGCACTCTGCTTTAACGGCATATAAGCCCGTAAGGTCAAGATTATCAAGTAAAATGCCGGCTATCTGTGCCGGAGCCTTATGAAAGGCCCTTGCCCAAACAAGAGCGGCATTTGCCGCATAGTCGCCGTTTGCACGGTTCGCCGGAACCTCTACGGCAAACGGAGTAAGCTCGCACTTTTGAAGTTCTCCGCTTTCCATAGCCTTTTCGGCTGCGCATTTAAGCGCCGTTTCTATCTGATTTTTAGCCCTTTCGACCAGAACTGACATATATTATACCTCTTTTATCTTTATTGTAACGCTGTTTTTGCTTATCTCGTGGCAGTTGGAATCAACCGTATAATCCATAATTATTTTTCTTCCCGACTTTGTGGGTTCGTTTGTGACGAAGTTGCAGAAAATGCCTATCATCATATCGCCGTAAGGCGTACTGTAAAGCGAATTGTTGCGCCTTCCCGGTTCCAAAACAAGTCTCGACGAAAGACTGCCGCTTCTTTCTATAACAGCCGTTCCGCTCTCAAAAAGAGAAAGAGTGGTGGAAACCTTTTTTTCGTTTAAGGTTCGGCTTTCGTCATAGAAAAGCTTTACCGCCCCGTTTTCCTCTTCCATCTCTCCGCAGACCGAAAGCTGCAGATCGTCCTGCTTTTCTCCCACGACCTGTTTTGAATTTATGTTTATCAGAACTTCTTTTCTCATAGTGAGTTTATATCCACCTGCGTTACCTTTTTATCGTCTATTTCCTCATCGAGCAGGACCGCTGCGGTCTTCTTGAAAGACTGCGGTCTGTCCGATACAAAAAAGCTGTGATTTCCCGCTTCTTTGTTATCACAAAGGCTGCCGCTCTTTTTAAGCGCCTCATAGACCGCCTTCGCCGTCTCGCAGCCCATATTTATCAGTTTGACTCCGTCTCCCATTATTTTTTGCACCACATCGGCAAGCACCGGGAAATGAGTGCAACCGAGAATAACGGTATCAACACCCGAATTTATCATAGGCTCAAGATATCGCCTCGTTATTTCGTTTACAGTGGGATCCTCGGCGGAAACCCAGCCTTCTTCGACGAGGGACACCAAAAGAGCTGCGGCGCTTTCGACCACCTCGGCGTCCGGCATAACGGACAGTATCTTCCTTTTATGCGCACCGCTGTTTATTGTTGCAGGGGTAGCAAGAACGCCTATTTTTTTATTTTTTGTTGCCGCCGTTGCAGCGTTTACCGAATGCGAAATAACCTCGATGAACGGAACTTTCAAGTCCTTTGCGGTATCAGGCGCCACAGATGATACCGTTCCGCAAGCCGCAACTATCATTTTAACTCCTTTTAAAACAAGGAATTTCTCATCCTGCAGGGCATATTTTCTTATTGTTTCATCGCCCTTTGTTCCGTAGGGCACTCTGCCGGTATCCCCGAAATATATAATATCCTCGTTAGGTAAGAGTTTTGTTATTTCCTTTACGACCGTAAGACCGCCGAGTCCCGAATCAAAAATTCCTATGGGTCTGTTATCAGACATAATACTCCCCCAAAACCGCCTGTCGGCTTTCTATACCTTGTTGTCAGACAATAATTGCCTGATTTTTAAATCCGAGCAACGCTCCGGCAATGCTATCAAGCAAAGCAGAGGAGCGTCAGCTCCTCAGGGTTTGACGCAGGAGATCATACTCACAGCCAAGCCCTGAAACGGAATCCGCCTTTTAATGCGGGAACATCTGCGTTCGGTTAGACAATACACTCAAGTTACAACGCTTCCCATAGCGGAAATTTGCCCGATTGTATTGTTTATATGATATCACAGACTTCGTCTTTTATCAAGAGTAAAGCTCTATATTAAGTATGCAGTATTCCCCGTATCCGAGGCTTATTACGCCGTTTTCGGGTTCTCTGCCGAAAAACGAAGAATATTTCGACATTCTATCCGAAAGAGCAAAGGTTTTTATCTCTTTTGAGACATTGACCGCCGTAACTGCCGCATATTCTCCTCCGCTTCGGAGGAATACGATAAACCCGTCCTCACAGCAAAGCGGTGTGTATCCCCCCGCCTTAAACGCCTCGGTGTTTCTCCTGAATGTTCCGAGACTTTTATAAAAGCAAAGCAGGTCTTCATCCTCTTTTCCCCACGGGTAAGCCCTTCTGCAAAACGGGTCGCCGTAACCCGAGAGACCTGCTTCATCACCGTAATAAAGAGACGGCAGTCCCGGAAGCGCATATTGGACGACAGCCGCCGCCTTAAGCAGCGTTACCGCACGGGAATATTCCTCCTCGCCGAGCCTTTGCTCGGATTGCCACTGCCTGTCTCCGCAATACTGCGAATATCTTGCTATTGCGGTTATCGCCCTTTGGGTATCGTGAGTTCCGATATGGTTCATCAAAAGCCTTACCGACTGCGGCGGATAGTTTTCCATTATATCAAGGACCGTGTTGTTAAGACCCGAACTGTCCCCCTTGCAGACAAAAGCGATAACGGCGTTCGCAAAGGGATAATTCATAACGGAATCAAGCTGTCTGCCCCTTAAAAATCTTCGGCGAACACCGTAGCTTATTTTATTGGAAGCGTCCTCCCATACCTCGCCTAAAATAAAGGCGTCCTTCTTTTCCGCCTTAACGGCAGTTCTTATTTTATCAAGAAATCTGTCGGGAAGCTCATCGGCAACATCAAGCCTCCACCCTCCGATACCGAGTTTCAGCCAGTGCCTCAGCACGCCGTTTTCACCCGTTATGAAGTCTGAAAACGAGGGGTCGTCCTCATTGGTTTCGGGCAGAGACGGAACTCCCCACCACGCCTTATATCCGCATTCGTAATTTACGAACGTATACCAGCTTGAATACTTGCCGTTTCGGTCGTTATAAGCGCCGCCGTCGCCGTAACGCCGATATTTGTTAAAGTAAACGCTGTCGTCTCCCGTATGGGAAAAGACACCGTCCAAAATAACCGTTATTCCCCGTTTTTCGGCTGCTGCACAAAGTGATTTAAGGTCATCTTCATCCCCGAGCATAGGATCGATCTTCATATAATCTGCCGTGTTATAGCGATGGTTGGAATGAGCCTCGAAAACGGGATTTAAATAAATTATGCTCACGCCGAGACTTTCTATATAATCAAGTTTTTCCTCAATTCCCTTAAGATCACCGCAGTAATAATCGTTACCGAGACTGCATAGCCCGTTATTTTGCCTGTACTCGGGCTGGGAAAAAATATCCGTTTTTATGAACCTGTCCTCCGGCACGCCCTTTTTAGGAGCGCCCGAAGCAAAAAAACGGTCGGGGAAGATCTGATAGATTATTCCGCCGTCAAGCTTATCCGGGGTCTCGTAATCGCTCTCGTAAACGGTCTTTTGCCACTTTGCCCCGTCCCTTGAAACAATACCGAGCGAAGTTTCTGTTTTGGTAACTAAGAATTCGCCGTAATCGCTTTCATACCTGAAATAATACCAGTAAAGTCCCTCGCCGAGCGGCACGGCACAGTCATAAAACCTGTAGTTTTCAAGCCATTCCTTAGGCTCTAACTTTACCTCCCAGGGCTGCTCTCCGTCACGCTGCAAAATTATGTAAGCATTATGGCAATGAGCGTCATTATGCAGCAACAGCCTCAGCCTCAGGGTCTCCCCCGAAACCAAGGCTCCTATACTTTTTGAATATAGCGGATCTCTCGAATCAAACGGATAATACTGCATATCTCACTCTACCGGTTTTATACCCCAGATGTTGTTCGCATATTCGGCAATGGAACGGTCCGCCGAGAATATGCCGGAATTTGCAATATTGTTGAGCGACATCTTATTCCAGCGCTGTTTATCACCGTAAAGCTCGCTCGCTTTTTTCTGGGCTACGCAGTAATCGGCATAGTCCGCAAGCGCCATATAATGGTCAACATTCTTAAGGGTGTTGTATATATTATCAAATTTCTTACCGTCTATGCCTCTTCCTATAAAATCAAGCGCCTGCCTTAAATCGGCATTGTTATTATAGTAAGAAACAGGACTGTAACCGTTCTTTTGAAGGCTTAAGACCTCCGGTGTTCTCATACCGAAGATTATTATGTTATCGTCTCCCACAGCCTCGTGTATCTCAACATTAGCGCCGTCCTCCGTACCGAGGGTTATAGCGCCGTTAAGCATAAACTTCATATTGCTCGTTCCGCTCGCTTCGGTCGACGCAAGCGATATCTGCTCGCTTATTTCGGCAGCCGGTATCATAAGCTCGGCAAGAGTAACACGGTAATCCTCAAGGAATATGACCTTTAACTTATCGTTTACGGCACGGTCGTTATTTATAACGCACGAGAGCTTATATATCATCTGAATTATCTCTTTTGCAAACAGATAGCCGGATGCCGCCTTTGCGCCGAAAATATAGGTTTTGGGGGTAAACGGAGCATTCGGATTGTTTTTAAGGTAAAGATATTCGGTTATTATATGCAAAGCGTTAAGGTGCTGACGCTTATATTCGTGCAGTCTCTTAACCTGCATATCCACTATTGAATCGGGGTCCATTGCGATTCCGCAGTTTTCCTTGATATATTCCGCAAGTCTTACCTTATTTGAACGTTTGATTGCCGCAAGTCTTTCAAGAACTGCGGAATCATCCTCAAACGCCGAAAGTTTTGAAAGCTGGGATAAATCCTTAACAAAGCCGTTGCCTATAAGTTCGGTTATAAGGGCGGAAAGCTCGGGATTTGCCTGACACAGCCAGCGGCGGTGAGCAATACCGTTTGTAACATTAGTGAACTTATCGGGGGTCATTTTATAATAATCGTTGAAAAGTTCATCTGTTATTATCTTGCTGTGAAGCTTTGAAACGCCGTTTACGGTATGGCAGGTCGCAACGCAGAGGTTTGCCATTCTTACAACACCGTTTTGTATAATAGCTGTACGCTCGGCAAGCGCCTTATCGCCCGTAAGGGTTATAACATCCTGACGGTATCTCCTGTCTATCTCGCAGACTATCTGATATATTCTCGGGAGTCTCTCCTTGAAAAGACCTATCTGCCAGCACTCAAGAGCTTCCGACATTATCGTATGGTTTGTATAAGCGACTGTTCTTTTTACTATATCCCAAGCCTTTTCCCAGGAATATCCGCACTCATCAAGCAAAAGCCTCATAAGCTCGGGTATAGCAAGAGTGGGGTGGGTATCGTTTATATGAATTGCAACCTTTTCGGGAAGGTTGTCAAGCGTGTTGTACCTTCTCATATGGCGGGCAAGGATATCCTGAACCGAAGCCGAAACGAGGAAATACTGCTGCCTGAGCCTTAACGATTTTCCCTCAACGTGGTTGTCTTCGGGATAAAGGATCTTTGAAATAGCCTCTGTGTTTGCCCTCTGTTCAAGCGCTCTTACATAGTCCCCCTGATTAAACGCCGTCATATCAAAGTCCTGACATTCTGCGCTCCAGAGTCTTAACACATTGACGGTTTTGCCGCCCTTTCCTGCTACCATTAAATCATAGGGCACTGCGTGAACTGTCTGATAGTCCTTATGCTCTACGTGGTGATAGTTATTGTCCCACCACTCGTCTATATGCCCGTCGAACCTGACATCTACCGCCGAGGACTGGCGCTGTTCAAGCCATACACTGCCTCCCGGAAGCCAAAAATCCGGCATTTCGGTCTGCCAACCGTCAACAAGCTTCTGGCGGAATATACCGAGCTCGTATTTAATGCAGTATCCCATAGCGCTGTAATTGCCGCTCGAAAGAGCGTCAAGGAAGCAGGCTGCAAGTCTGCCGAGACCGCCGTTGCCGAGACCTGCGTCCGGCTCGAATTCATAAAGATTGTCAAGTTTTACCTTAAATTTTGCAAGAGCCTTTGCCATTTTATCGGTAAGGTCAAGATTATAAAGATTATTTTTGAGGGAACGACCCATCAAAAATTCCATACTGAGATAGTATACCGTCTTTGCGCCCTGCTCCGACGCCGCTTTCCGAAACGCCTCCTTGCGTTCTCCCATTATTTCAAGGAGCACAAGCACGCACGCTTTATAAAAAATTTCGTCCGATGCCTGCTCGGGCGTTACACCGAAATTGTGAGAAAGTTTTCTCTCTATCATAGAGGTGAGCTGAGCAATAGTATAATTGGTCATAAATAAGCCCCTTTTACTTGATGTTTAAATTTATTCTTTACCTTTCTATAATACATTATTCCTTCATTTTTTTCAAGTGTTATCTGTTTAATTTAAGGCGGGATTTTTTGTATACTTTAAACAAACTTTGTCTGAAATTATCTATTTTTACAAAATCAGTTGGCTAAAAGGCACAATTAGCACAAGTTTTTAAAGCATAACAGATTTAAAATCATTTGATTTTTCTTGCTTCAAGATAGAAGCGTTTATCATCGGAATGTCCCATTGAAAATGTTTTTCTCGGAAGAGAACCGTCCTTCAAAACTGCGGGAAAAAGCTCTTCCTTCTTCATTCCGCCGAATATAAAACCTACCGCTCCCTTTATTTCCGAAAGCTTTTTAAGCGACTCTTCGCCGTGGATATAATCTATTTTCATTTCCGGTTTATCCGAGCAGTAACTGTCAAGAAAAGCCTGAAGTGTTCCTACGCTCAGCTTATATTTCGGCCTTACCGACACCGTGCGCTCGCAGCCTTCATAAAAGCACTTAAACTCCTGTGCGTCATCTCCGCTGTACTCTCCGCCGCAAAAATTTACGAATGCATCCGTAAGGGCCTTCGGGTCTGTACCGAAAACAACACGGTATATCGGCTCAAAGCAAAGCGCATCGGAATGCACGTTAACAAATTCGCAAAGCGCATATCGGCAAAGCTCGGAGCGGTTTTTTAAGTAGCATTCTTTTGCGGTTGCAAGGGAATGATTGCCGTCTCCCACGCAAAATGCAAGTCCGCCGTTATTTTCGGCAAGCTTTGAAAGTTTTTGCCTTATTTCTTTCACGGTTTCACTGTCTATAAGATATCCCGTTATACGGCCCGCTTTGAGCATAAGCTCAAAATCGTAAATCTTTTCAAAGTTCTGCTTTTTAAGGGCAAGAGGTTCGATTATTTCCCTTTTGATATCGTCTATCAAAAGCATTATATGCGGAAGCTCAAGCGGAGCATCTCTCCTTATTTCTACCCTCGGCGGTATCCTTGAAATTACGGTTTGTTCGGTTGCTCTTACGGGAGCATTTGTTTTTTGCTCATAGCTGTACTGTTCAAGGTCTATGCATCCGAGCACTCCGCACCGCAGTTTACCGTCGCACTGAACACGCTCGATATAAACCATAGCGTTCCTGTATTCTTTGAAAATACCCTCTTCAAGGTATTTGTTCATATTCTCGTTTATTGTTTTTATACTGCCGCTGTTATCCTCTTTTAAATAACACTCCGGCAAAATGATATTGAGTGCGCTCGGCTCGCCCTCGGTTATTTCTTTCACCTTTTCCCAGTATTCGGGTTCCGATGTGTACTGATCGCAGGCTATTACCGACCATTTATTAAGATTTCCCTGCGGAACTAAGATATCCGCCGGGAAAAAGCAGTTTTTATTTTCCATATTTTATTATCCTTTACTCAAATCTTGAGATTTCTATTGAGTCTATGCAGTCATCCGAGGAATCGAGATATACCCTTATTTTACTTCTTTTATCGCTCTTTGTAAGAAAGTAATCAAAATAATACTTATCCGAAGACACCGCATAAAAATGCGACGGCGTTCCCAGACACTCTATTACATCGGTTATCGCAGAGGTATTGCTTACGCCGCTCACCCTGAATTCACCGTAAACGCTTGACGGATTGTTGATTTTGTTTTCGGGTATTATAATTTTAACTATATTGCATTTAAAAAGTGCTTTTGAAGAATTATCCGAATTATAAAAAACCGCCGTAAGCTGCGTTCCCTCTTCGTTTTTAAACTGTGCTTTCTGATATTTGCCCGCCATAACGTTTGATTCGTCGGTCACTCCTTCTTCGGGCATAAAGCTCCATCCTTTTTCAGCCATTTTTTCGGCAGTGGTGGGAAGCGAAAGCACGGAATTACCGTAATTCATTTTATAATCGAAATTCTTGCCGAGGTAAACATCCGCATAGTTTTCAACATCGTAAATACTTATATCAAGATAAGTAGGCATAACTTCGTCCTCCGATTTGATTTCGGGGATTTCAATGTTTGAGTGGTCTCTCTTTGCAGAAAGGGTAGTGTTTTCGTTCTCCCTTGCCTTATCAACCGAAGAACAGCCCGCAAATGACAGCGCAATGACCGCTGCCGCCGCAAGTGACAGTAATTTAAATGATTTTTTCATAAGTACCACTCCTATAATATAGACTTACAAACGCTTTGCACATCGGCGTCTATAGCGTTTTTAAGCATTTCAAGAGAATCAAACTTTTGCTCCGGTCTTATAAATCGGCAAAGTCTTAAATCAGCCGACTTACCGTAAGCATTGCCGCTGTAAGAAATAATATGTGTTTCGCAGGAAACATAATCCGTCTTATAGGTCGGGCGGATTCCGAGGTTTGTAACGCCCCTGTATAGGATACCGTCGATCGCAATCTCAGATTCGTAAACCCCGAAAGGAGGCCTTATAAGCAAATCGGGATAAAGCTGGTTTACCGTGGGGAATCCTATGGTTCTTCCTCTTCTGTCGCCCCTGAAAACCTCTGCCTTAAACCCGAATTTTTCAAAAAGACAGGCGTTTGCAAACTCTATGTCGCCGCTTTTTACCGCCTGTCTTATTCTTGTGGAGGATACCGCCTCTCCGTCTTTGAAAACGCAGTCCGCCACCTTTAATATTATGCCGTTATCGCCGCAAAATTCTCCGAGCATTTTTACATCGCCCCTCGCATCTTTTCCGAAGCGGTAATTATATCCGCAGCATATAAGCGAGGGCGCATATTTTTCCTTTATCTTAACAAGAAAATCCTCTGCCTTAATATTTTTCACCTCGGCAAAGTCAAGAAAAACAGCATTTTTTACGCCGCAGCCGTAAAGAGCGTTCACTCTGTCGTCGGGCGTCATAAGAAGCTCCGCCGTGCCCTCAATGCAGGCTCTCGGAGGGATTTTAAAGGAGACAGCCGTTATGTCATAGCCTTTTGCATTGTCTATAACCGCTCTGTGGCCCGAATGAACGCCGTCAAAAGTGCCGAGTATAACCGCATTTTTCATAAGCGGCTGCCACCTCCTCTGTTTTATTTTAATGTGTTTATAACGCATTTTGTCTTAAGTTCGCCCGAAGAAATGTTTACCTCACCGAGACCTAAGAAAATTTCACCGTATTTGACTCTGTATATTTCACCGTCTTCATATCCGCCGAGCTTTACCCTGTCAAGGCTCAAAGCTCCGCCGTTTGAAAATCTGACTGCTTGTTTTTCGGTGACACAAACACTTTTGAAATGCAAAACAGCTTCTTCTTCGCTCCTTAAAACTTCGCCTATATTTTCACAGCTTATATCGGAAAGTCTTGTGCAGTCCGAAAGGGAAAATCCCGAAGCCTTGGTTCTTGTAAGGGAAGAAAGCGTTGCACCGCAGCCTAAAAAATCACCGATATCACGGGCAAGCGACCTTATATATGTGCCCTTTGAAACGCTGAATTTAACTTCGAATTCGTTATCTTGCAGCCTGTCCGAAAGCTCTGCCGAATAAACTGTCACCGTTCTGAGCGGAGCCTCAACCTTTTCTCCGTTTCTTGCCTTGTCATAAAGCCGGACTCCGTTTTGCTTTACCGCCGAATATGCCGGCACCCGCTGACTTATCACGCCTGTGAATTTATCCACCGCAGCCTTCATATCCTCGTAAGATACCGTTTTATCGGATGTTGCCGTGATATTGCCGGTTATATCGTCCGTATCTGTTTTTATTCCCGTTCTTATAACCGCAGTATATTCTTTATCGCCGTCAAGCAAAAAGGAAGAAAGCGCCGTCGCCCTTCCGACCAGCACCGGAAGCACTCCCGTTGCCATAGGGTCAAGCGTTCCCGTATGTCCTACCCTGCGTTCTCCGGTAAGATGCCTTACAGACGCAACCGCTTTAAAAGAGGTTATCCCTGACGGTTTATCAAGTAATATCAGCCCTTGCATCGCCGTTTTCCATAACCTCCTTTACAGCCGAAAGTACCTTTCTCTCGACCTCTTCGAGGCTTCCCTTTATTGAAGCTCCGGCCGCTCCTTTATGACCGCCGCCGCCGAGTCTGCGGCAGATATCCGAAGCGTCATACGGTGGATATGTACGGGCGGAGAGCTTATATTCGTTATCGTCGGTCTGTTTTAATGTAAGACCGATAAGCACTCCCTGCACACTTCTTGAAATAACCGAAATTCCCTCAAGCTCCGAGCCCGAACATCCTGTTTTTTGCTGCATATCTGCGGTAACGGTAAGCATTATGCATTTATCGTCAAAATGGTACTGAGCGGTGTCAAGCACCATTCTTTCAAGTTCAAGAAGCTTTCTCGATTTGGTATCAAACATAAGACGATTTATTTCCGAAGCGTTTATATCGTATTCGTAAAGCGCCGCCGCCGTAAGGTGGGTCTTTGCGGTAACATTAGAATACTTGAAACAGCCCGTATCGGTTGCGATGCCGGTGTAAAGCGCCTTTGCGGTCGTATTGTTTATATTGACCTTCATAAGGCAAAGCATATCGTATATTATCTCGCAGGTTGCGCAGGCATCTGCATCAAGATACAAATTTTTTGCATAACGGACATTCGATATATGGTGGTCTATATTGAGGACCACCTTATCTCCGAATTCTTCTTCCAAAGAGCCTAAGAGCTTTCTGTCCGCAACATCGACCGCCACGACCGTCGCTTTTTCTTTTTCTATATGGTCGGTCTCGCATACAAAATAATCGTATTTGCTCGGAATAACATCCGGGCATATGACCGCAGCTTCCTTGCCTGTTTCCTTAAGCCCGTAATAGAGAGCGTAAGCTGCGCCTAAAGTATCGCCGTCAGGCGAGGTATGGGTCAAAATAACGAAATTATCGTGGCTTTTAAGAAATTTAACGGTTTGCTTTAAAGTAAGCTCGTTGCATCCGCAGATTTCGTTTTTCATAAAACAACCTCCTGCCCTCGGCTCAATCTTCTTCATTGTTTGAAAAAGATTCTATTATCCTTGAAATATGGGCGCTGTTTTCTATAGAATTATCTGCAACAAAACGAAGTTCAGGGACCTTTCTGAGCGACAGCCGCCGCCCGAGCTCCCTGCGAAGGAAGCCCGATGCACTCTTATTGAGTGCTTTAACGGACTGTTCGGTTTCCTTACTTCCCTCTATTGCGCTGACATAAGCGGTTGCATATGACATATCTCCCGACACATCAAGCTTAACTATACTTATAAGCTTGCTTACTCTCGGGTCCTTAACTTCTTTTAACAGCTCCGATAAACAAAGTTTTATGTCCGAGGTGACACGACCGATTTTATATCCTGCCATTTAATCTCTGTACTCCTCCATAATAAAGGCTTCAAATACATCGCCGTCTTTAATATCGGCAAATTTCTCAAGTCCTATACCGCATTCATAGCCCTGCGCCACTTCTTTAACATCGTCCTTAAATCGGCGGAGCGAAGCTATAGCGTCCTCACAGATTACTATACCGTCTCTTACGACTCTTATCTTGCAGGAGCGTGTAATCTTGCCGTTTGTTATATAGCAGCCTGCAATAGTGCCGACGCTTGATATCTTATAGGTATTTCTTACCTCTGCCGTTCCGAGAATATTCTCTCTGAACTTAGGAGCAAGCATACCCTTCATTGCGGCTTCTATTTCTTCGATGCAATCGTAAATAACTCTGTACATACGGATATCAACGCCGTCTCTCTCTGCGGTTGCCGCAGCTACGGAATCGGGTCTTACATTGAAACCTACTATTATTGCGCCCGAAGTCTGAGCGAGCATAACATCCGACTCGTTTACCGCTCCTACGCCGCCGTGAATAACATTTACTCTTACTTCGTCGTTCGAAAGTTTTACAAGACTGTCCTTTACGGCTTCAACGCTTCCCTGAACGTCCGCCTTGACTATAACATTAAGTTCCTTAAGGTCGCCCTCGGAAAGCTGGCTGAAGAGGTTATCAAGCGTTACTTTCTGCTTTGCGTTGAACTGTTCGTTTTTGATTTTTTCTTTACGCTGTTCGACAAGCTCTCTTGCAAGGCGCTCATCCGAAACCGCATCGAAATTGTCTCCTGCGCTCGGCGTCTCGGCGAGACCGGTTATCTCTACGGGAACCGACGGACCCGCTTTCTTTACCTGTCTGCCGTTTTCGTCGGTCATAAGTCTCACTCTGCCGACTGCCGTTCCCGCAACTATGATATCGCCTGCGTTCAAGGTACCGTTCTGAACGAGCAATGTTGCAACAGGACCTCTGCCCTTATCAAGTCTTGCTTCAACAACAACACCCTTCGCCTTGCGGTCGGGGTTTGCTTTAAGTTCAAGCATCTCCGCAACAAGAAGTATGCTCTCAAGAAGCTTATCTATACCTTCGTGTGTTCTTGCCGAAACGGGAACGCAAATAACATCGCCGCCCCACTGCTCGGGAACAAGGGAATATTCGGTGAGCTGCTGCAAAACACGGTCGGGATTGGCGTCCGGCTTATCCATTTTGTTTATCGCAACTATTATCTGAACGCCGGCTGCCTTAGCGTGATTTATGGCCTCAACGGTCTGCGGCATTATACCGTCGTCCGCAGCCACAACAAGAACCGCTATATCGGTTGCCATAGCGCCTCTCTGACGCATTGCGGTAAACGCAGCGTGTCCCGGAGTGTCAAGGAATGTTATATCCTGTCCGTTGCAGTTTACCCTGTAAGCACCGATATGCTGGGTTATTCCGCCCGCCTCGGTATCGGTAACAGCCGTATTGCGGATAGCGTCGAGCAAAGAAGTCTTACCGTGGTCAACGTGACCCATAACGACTACTATCGGGCTTCTCGGCTTCAAGTTTTCCGCCGTATCCTCGGTAACATCCATTATCTTATCTTCTATGGTAACGACAACCGCTTTTTGGATCTTTGCTCCCATTTCGGTTACAACTATCTCAGCCGTATCATAATCTATGACCTGGTTCACGGTCGCCATCATTCCGAGTTTCATAAGGTTTTTTATAACCTCTGAAGCGGTTTTCTTAAGCGCCGCCGCAAGCTCGGCAACGGTTATTTCTTCGCCGACCGTAACCGTTATCGGGGTCTTTTTTATGCGTTCAAGCTGCATTCTTCTCAGCTTATCCGCCTCGGTCTCTCTTTTAGCGCCCTTGGGTCTGCGGTAATCCTGAGATTTCTGCTTTATCTTCTGCTTGCGTGTGAAGTTATCCTTCATAGTGCTTGCAGGAGCTATGGTTTCGTATTTTTCGTTATATTTATCGATGTTTACATTAACGGTTCTCGTATCGATATGCCTGAGCTGTGCAGGACCTCTGTTCGGAGCCTCTCCGCCCTTTTTCTCTTTTTTCGGGGGAGCAACGAGCGGACCTGTATATGGCTTTTCCGCCTTTGACTGTTTTGCGCCGTTTTCGGTATTTCCGTTCTTCCCCGTTTCGTTCTTTTCGGAAGCGGGTGCCTGTTTTGCCTGCTTTTTGCTATTTGCCTCGTTTTTCTTTTCGGGCTTTTCGTCGGGCTTATTCTCCGCCTTATCTTCCTTAAGCTCCGGTTTCTCCGCTTTTTCGGGCTTTTTCTCCGGTTCTTTTTTCTTTTCCGCTTTCTGACCGCCGGCAGCAGCCTTAAGCTGCTCTAATATGGCCATTTGCTCGGCAAGTTTTTTGTTCTTGCGTTCCTCGTGCTCCTTAGCCGCTTTTTTACGGGTCTCCTCGCCTGCGGCAAAATATTCGTCAAAACTTTTAACGCTGTTTTTCTTTGTAAGGGCATCAAAAACAAGTGCGGTTTCCGCTTCGTTTAACGATGCTCCGGATTTTTTCTCTTCGCCTGTAAGCTCTTTTATAAGAGTCACTATATCTTTAGAGGGGATATTAAAATCTTTGGCAAGCTCACTTATCCTGTATTTATTCGTCATTAGCATTTCCTCCTGTAGACAATTGCTTTGTTATGGCATCGGCAAAGGAAGCGTCGTTTACGCTGAGCGCTCCGCAATTTCTGCCGACTGCCGCTGAAAGGGTGGCTATCGAAACATCCTCTAAAACTACCGTTTCGATGTTTGATTTATCTGCATAGAACTTGATTTCTTTAAGGCTCTTGGGCGATATTTCGCCGCTGACCGCTATAAGCCTTGCTTTTTTCTTTTGCGCCGACTCTGTTGCCGCCGCCTGCCCATACGATAACCTGCCCGCCTTTGAAGCAAATCCGAGCAAGGTCATTACTTTATTGTTCAACTTTTTCGGTTGCCTCCCTCAGCAAGTCATATGTTTCCCCCGGGACCGAAACGCCGAAACACCTTCTCAGAGCATTCGTTTTTGCGGCTTTCTCTATACATACGGGATTTTTGCAGATATAAGCGCCTCTGCCGCCGGATTTGCCGGAAGGGTCGGCAAAAACCTTGCCGTCCTTTGTCTTAACTACCCTTAAAAGCTCCTGCTTCGGTTTCATTTCCCTGCACACAAGGCACATACGCATAGGTGTTTTTTTAACAGTCACCTTTCGGCTACCTCCTCCGAAATTATTCGCCGAAGAATCCGCTTTCGGGATGAATGTCTATCTTCCAGCCTGTAAGCTTTGCGGCAAGCTTTACATTATGACCTTTATTGCCTATTGCAAGAGAAAGCTGAGATTCCGGAACGCTCACCTTGCAGATCTTAGGTTCTGTGCTTTCTATCTCAACCGATACTACCTTTGCGGGAGAAAGAGCTTCCGCAACGAAAGTTGCGGGATCGTCGCTGTACTTGATTATATCTATCTTTTCTCCGCCGAGTTCCTCAACAATTTTGTTTACTCTCGTACCCTTAGGTCCTATGCAGGCGCCTATCGGGTCAACCTCGGGATTATCGGACCATACCGCTATCTTTGTGCGAAGTCCTGCCTGACGGGAAATACTCTTTATCTGTATCGTACCGTCAAATATTTCGGGAACCTCCGCCTCAAACAGCCTCTTTACAAGACTCGGATGGGTGCGTGAAAGCATTATGCGAGGCCCTCTTTCGGTTTCCTTAACATCGACAACATAAACCTTTATATGGTCCCCCTCGGTTATGACCTCGTCGGGAACCTGTTCTATCTTCGGCAGGGTTGCCTCGTTGTTGCCTATGGTTAAGATTGCGTTTCCTGTTTTTGGGTCTATACGCTCTACGATCGCCGTAACAAGTTCTCTGTTATGACTTTGGAACTCTGCCAGTGTTTGTCCCTTTTCGGCTTCTCTTACGCCCTGACGGAAGTTATTCTTTGAGTTCTGGGCAACTATTCTTCCGAACTTTTTAGGGTCGAGCTTTATGTTTATGAATCCTTCTTCTACAGAAGACGGGTCTATCGCAGCCGCATCTTCTTTTGATATCTGAGTGTAAGGGTTCTCAACGGTATCCACGATTTCTTTTCTTGCGGTAACAAGAAATATTTCCTTTTCGGGGTCGATAGTACAGGATACCGTATTATTATCGCCGTAGTCCTTCCTTGCGGCAACGATTATAGCGTCCGCTATCTTTTCCGCAATAAATTCCTTGGGAATACCCCTTTCCTGTTCCATAAGGTTTAAAGCCTCAAAGAATTCCTTATTATCCTTTTTTTCCTTCGCTGTCATTTTCTTTGCCTTAGCCATTTTCCGAATTACCTCCATATAATATGCAAAACAAATGCCTTATTTAAAAATCTTCAAGCTTTACCTTTGCGGCGTCGGCTTTTTTAATTTCAATTTCGCCGTCGTCGGTCGAAAGCAAAATACCGTCGTTTCGAAGCCCGTTTAAAATTCCGGACAGTTCTTTTTTACCGTCAATCGGCTTAAAGAGCCTGATTTTCACCTTGTTGCCTTTCATCTTTTCAAAATGCTCGGGTCTCGTCAGTTCCCTTTCAAGACCCGGAGAGCATACCTCAAGACAGTAAGACTCGCTTATCGGGTCGGCTTCATCTATAATAGGGTCTACTGCGTGGGAAACATTTACGCAGTCATCGATATTGACTCCGCCCTCTTTATCTATGAATATGCGAAGATAATGAGAAGCTCCCTCTTTTAAAAACGCAACATCCCACAGCATAACGCCCTGCGACTCGACCGCATCCTTGACAAGCTCATAAACATTATCGGCGATCCTGCCCATAAATTTCCCTCCGAACCGTAATAATTGACGCACCGACGGAAACCGGGTCCGTCGCACTCTGATAATTTCTTGTTTTTCTGCCGCATAAGCAGGCAAAAGCACCGAAAACACGCCGCTTTTGACGGACTTGAATTATTATCGCCCGCCCTTACACAGCCGCTGTTTTGACTGACTGTAACCGTTATAATGGCTATTTTGACACCAAATCCTTGATTCGGTCACAAATTTTCCGCTATGGGAAGTATGGTACCCTGATTGTATTGTCTAATCACTATAATAAAAGTGAGCGGGATACCCCACTCACCTTTCTGCTTACATTCTACCTTTAGATTATACCACATTTTCAGATAAAATCAAGTGTTTTTTTCACTTTTTTATTCCTGGTCGCCGGTATACGAATTGACATATATCGTAATTCCTATCTCGGTGTTTACCGAAGACCCGTATTTCGGGGTCTGGGAAAGGACGACTCCCGGCTTTTTGGTCGAATCGTATTTCTCTTCGACAGTTATATTATCGTAAATAAATCCCTGCTTTAAAAGTTCGAGCACCGCTGCGTCCTTAGTCTGCCCGATAACATTTGCTATCTTGATTTGTTTCGGACCGAGACTTATCACAAGCTCTACCTTTGTTCCCTTTGCAACATCCGATTCGGCAGCAACCGACTGTGAAACCACCGCACCTCTCGCCACCTTATCGGAATACTGCTTTCCCGTTATAACAAATTCAAGGTTTTCATATTCTTCATCGCTCGCTATCTGCGAATAGTATTTACCCACAAAACTCGGAACGTGATAAAGCTTTGTAAGTCCCTTGTCGGCGTCCTTATCGACATCGCCTATGGAAGCAACGCTCGGCATTTTGTCCTGACTGCTTTCATTCGTCGATGTTGATGTTTTGAACACGGAACCTCTGAACACTGTAAGACAAAGTACAAGTGCTATCAAAAGGAAGAATCCCGCCGTGCAGGCAGCCGAAATAACGGCATATTTTGCAGGCGAAACGGGACGCTCTTTTTTCTCCTGTTTTTCTGCCTGTTTTCTGATGCTCTCTTCTCTTTTGCTGTCAGAACTTACCTCTTTTTCAAGCTCTGCCTGCCTTGCCGCCTTTCTTGCAAGCGCCGCTTTCCTCGCATTTTCCTGAGCCTCGCCGTATACAAGCTCGTTTTTAAATGTTTCGGCACAAGAGGTTCTGCTCTCGGGCATAACCTGCAATCCGTTCGCAAGGGCAACAAGCACCTGCCTCGGAAGCTCATCGGCAAACCTTGCGGGAATGGTCATACCGTCATTCTCGACTCTGTCCGTCGCAGAAGGCGGAACCATTCCTATAAGCGTTCTGAAAAGGGTTGCGGAAAGACCGTAAACATCGGTATATGCGCCGACGCTCAAATCTTCAAATCCGTACTGCTCAAGAGCCGAATATCCGTCAAACAGTCTCGGCTTTACATCATTTATAACGCATCTGCTGCTGCGGACGCATATCGAAGAAAATCTCAGCCTTGCATCTCTCCCGACGGTAATCGTCTGCGGAGATATTCCGAGCACGAATATTCTTTTTTGCTGCAATGCTATAAGAGTATCCACAAGCGGCAAAAACAGCGGCCTTGCCTGTTCCCATTTAAGCGTGTTTCCGTTCTTTTCGAGAAACTGAGCAAGCGTTATGCCGTTTATCTTCTCGGTCACACAATAAGCGGTGCCGTTTTCCTCGAAAACCGCAAGAACCGCCACCGTTGCAGGAAGTTTTTCCTCGCTTAGGGTTCTGTTTATCTCAAGGAACTCCATAAGCCCCTCGTTATACGAAAACTTCGATTCCGGCACGCATGCGACCGAACCGTCCTCATTCCTTACCGCAACCGCAGCCGGATAATATTCCTTTATATCCACGCTGCTTTCGGTTTGTGCATCGTATCCTATGTAGGTTATGCCCTCACTGTCTCTTGAAACGGCTTTGCCGACAAAAAACCTTTTTAAAAGTATTGTTTTTGCAGAAAGCGTCTCCGGGGGATTTTTACTTTCGCAGTCAAATCCGCAGAGCGGACAAATGCGTTCCCCTGCATTATCCCCCGTGCACGAGGGACAAATTCTTTCGGGATCTATCATAGCATCCTCCTGAAAAATTGTTGAGTTCGGACGCATTTATCGGCGTCCTCAAAGCAATTTTAGCACATTTTGCCGAATTTTACAAGTATCAGTTTGCCCTTTCGGATATTCCCCTGCCGCTGCCGTTTTTCGTATCGGTAACCGGTATCAGTTTTGAAAACACGCAGGTGTGGCGCTCGGTTATATTCCTGTCCTCGTGCAGAGATCCGAAATACCAGTGTCTGTAATTGCAAAAACGCCCTATTTCCTCAAAATAGCCGTTTAATTTATTTACCCTGTCTGCACTTCCCCGTCTCAGCAGCATAGCGCTTTTTACCTTTGAGGGCGGCTCGTGAGTTATTATGAAATCCACGGTATCGTTCACATCGTCAAGCGCCTTTGCACCCTCCGCCATTTCGGCAGGCGTGGGTTCCTCCTGTCTCCACCAGTTGCCCGAAGCTATCCTCATATCCTTATCGACGCTTTCTCCTCCTCCGAAGGTAAAAAAACGAAAGCCCTCGATATCAAATATCTGTCCTCTCATAAGATGAAGCAGATTGCCCTTTATTCTATGGACCTTGCCGCCCTTCCACACTGTTACTCTCGATTTGTTTATCGTATCGAGATTATCGTGCGTTCCGTCAATGAACGCAGTAACGAATTTTCTTTCGGCAAGATAATTTATAACCTGTTTTTCGGTTGCCGAACCGTCAAAAATATATCCGAAGTCCCCGCATACTATCAGGACATCGCCCTTTTTAAGCTTGCGGAATTCACGGTCATAAAGCCTGTCAAGGCAACCGTGCATATCGCCCGTAACATATACCGTACCGCAACCCGCCCTTCAAAAAAATTTATTTTTCTCTTTTAATTCGACAGTATTTATAGTATAATGTTATTATACTGTATTTTAATCATATTAGCAAGGAGATTTATATGACAAAGCGTATATTTTCCTTATTCCTGACGGCGATTATTGCACTTGTGTGCATTTCGCCCGCATTTTCCGTTTCGGCTTACGAGCCGTCCGGTTTTACACTGAATGCAAAGAATGCGCTGCTCGTATCGCTTGACACCGGCGAAACACTTTACGAAAAAGGAGCGGACGAAAAGGTTTATCCGGCGTCGATAACAAAGATTATGACCGTTATGCTTATGCTTGAAAGCGACAGTTATAATCCCGACGGTAAGATTGCGATGACAAGCGAAGTTCTTAAGATGATATCGGGAACCGGCAGTTCCGTATCGGGGCTGAAAAGCGGCGAAGAGATAACCGAGCTTGACCTTGTTTATCTTGTTCTTATGTCCTCTTTCGGGGACTGTGCATATCTTGCCGCAATAAAGTACGGCGGCTCTATAGACGGTTTTGTTGATATGATGAATGAAAGAGCAAAGCAGCTCGGTCTTAAAGGTACTCATTACGCCAATCCCATAGGTCTGCACGATGAACAGAATTACACCACCGCAAGGGATACTCTTGTTCTGACCGAAACCGCTCTTAAAAACGAAACCTTTAAAAAGGTGTGCGAGACGGACAGGTACCCTATGCCTGCGACCAATCTTTCCCCCGCACGCACACTTTCAACAACCAATTTCCTTCAGGACAAAACCACAAACTATTATTATTCATATGCTCACGGCGTTAAAACAGGGTATACCGATGAAGCCGGCAGATGTCTTGTCACAACCGCAAGCTATAACGGATACAATTATATCTGCATACTTTTCGGATGTACTCCGAGAGGTGCGCAAAGGTATGAGTTTATCGACAGCCGCAACCTCTATCGCTGGGCTTTCAACAATTTTGAGTTCAAAAAAGTGGCGGACAGCGAAAATCCCATATGCGAAATTGCGCTAGACCTTTCCCTTGAAGCAGATTTTGTGCCGCTCTATGTTGAAAAGGGATTTGTTACGGTGCTTCCCAAGGAGGCGGACGCTTCGACCATAACCATAGAACCGCATCTTAAATCAAAGTCGGTCAAAGCTCCCGTGAAAAAGGGCGATATTCTCGGAACTGCGGATGTTATATACGCCGAAGAGGTTATAGGAACCGTCAATCTCGTTGCGGGGCAATCGGTTAAGAAAAGTACGATTTTAACCGTTCTGGATGCGCTAAAAAGGTTCTTTACCTCAAGTTATATGATTTTGCTTTACATCATTATTGCCATAGCGATAATCCTGTTTATAATTGCTGTTATAAGAATGAATTCGAAAAGGGCAAGAAGGCGCAGGGTCAAATATGTGCCTTATGACGAAAGAAAGGAAGAGAAAAATTATTATGACGATGATTTCCGCTATTAAAAAAATCTTTGCATTGCTGCTTTGCGCAGCTATGGTGTTGTCATTCTCGGCTTGCGGCGCAGACAGCGATACCGACGGCAAGTCCGAGAATAATCCTTCGCCCGGCAGTTTAAAGACTCTTACAGGCAAGCATCACGCCGAAATAAAGGTCAAGGATATGGGAACGATAACACTTGAGCTTGACGCCGATACCGCTCCTATTACCGTTACGAACTTTTTAAATCTTGCAAACGAAGGATTTTACGACGGTCTTACATTCCACAGAGTAATATCCGGCTTTATGATACAGGGCGGCGACCCTAAAGGCAACGGGACGGGCGGAAGCAAAAATACCATTAAAGGGGAATTTTCACAAAACGGCGTTGAGAATAATATCTCACATCTCAGAGGCGTTATTTCAATGGCAAGAAGTTCCGACCCCGACAGTGCATCTTCTCAATTTTTTATAGTTCATCAGGACTCAACATTTTTAGACGGCCAGTACGCCGCATTCGGCAAGGTTACGGACGGTATGGCGGTTGTCGATAAAATAGCCGACGAGACCCCCGTTACCGATGATAACGGAACAGTTAAAACGGGCTCCAAACCGATAATAGAATATATAAAGGTCATCGACTGACGCCATAAAACGAAAACTGTTGTATAAGCTTTATCGCAGATAAGACTTGCCTTTCTAAACGAAGCAGAAACTGTTCCGTTAGTTTCGAAAAATACCTGCGGAACCGAAAAACAGAATAGCTTTAACTTTTTGACTCCCTTTGCACAAGGGAGTCAATTTATTCAATGCAGTTTTACTGTTGAAATAGGGCTTTACTGCCCCTTAGGCTCCCTTCTTTCCATAGAGGGGAGCTGTCAGCCGTATGGCTGACTGAGGGGTATTTTTCCCTTGTGATTTAGTATTTTTCTCTTTTGTTTTTTTGGTTTCATATTTTGATATTTTTCAATTACTTATTTGAAATTCACGAATGAAAAACACCTTTTGCTATAAATTTTAATGTTTAATCTTTGATATTTAAGCTGCTGTTTTAATTTGAGTTTTTTAACAATCCTTCCGTCACGGCTCCGCCGTGCCACCCTCCTTTACACAAGGAGGGCTTTATTATTTTTAGGCTCCCTTCTTTTCAGCGTAGCTGAAACAGAGGTTATTCCCCGTGCTCAGGGAAATGTCTGCGAAGAAATCGGCAAAATTGCCCCCACCATAGGCTCCCTTCTTTTTATAGAGGGGAGCTGTCAGACGGAACGGCTGACTGAGGGGTATTCTTTCCTTGTGATTTAGTATTTTTTCTTTTGTTTTTTTGGTTTCATATTTTGATATTTTTCAATTACTTATTTGAAATTCACGAATGAAAAATATCTTTTGCTATAAATTTTAATGTTTAATCTTTGATATTTAAGCTGCTGTTTTAATTTGAGTTTTTTAACAATCCTTCCGTCACGGCTCCGCCGTGCCACCCTCCTTTACACAAGGAGGGCTTTATTGTCTTTTTGGCTCCCTTCTTTTCAGCATAGCCGAAACAGAGGTTATTCCCCGTACTCAGGGAAATGTCTGCGAACAAATCGGCAAAATTGCCCCCACCACAGGCTCCCTTCTTTCCATAGAGGGGAGCTGTCAGCCGTATGGCTGACTGAGGGGTATTCTTTCCTTATAATTTAATATTCAATATACAAAATAAAGCTGATATAAAAACGGTGAGTTCTTAAATCAGCTTTATTCTTAAATCAGAGCGGCTCTCTGCTTTGCCTAAAAGGAGCAGTGCTTGCGACTGATTGCAAGCAAAGGAGCGTTAGCTCCTCTGGATTTTACAAAGGCGATCACACATTCACAACAAGCCCTGAAATATCCTCCGCATTAAGAGGAGGGGGATATCTGCGTTAAGTTATAAATTATTTAACATATTCCTTATTGAAAGGAATTATCGGAAGATATGAGAACATATCATAGGGGATAAGACCCGTCTCGTTGTAACGGTCGCAGCTTATATATGCGTTTTCGCCTATTTCCTTTTCAAAAGTGAGTTCCACGGTATTTTCTTTGCATTCGTAATCGACGGGGAAATACCTCTCGCCGCCGTCATAGAGAGAAAACATAAGGGTATCGGTATTATTAAGGTCCGAAAAAAGACCGTCGTAAACATTTTTAAAATACAAAACCGCTTTGCTGCCGCATTTCCTTATTTCATCGATTTCGGGAGCGTCGCAAATAACATCCTTTTTATATATGTGCTTTGAGGCAAGGTCTGCAGTGCGCTGTCCTATAACAAGGCTTGACGAACCGCAGTTATGTATTCCGTCGCAAACAGAAAGGTCTATTGAGGGCGCAACAAAAACATTTTCTATTTCCCTCGAAAGCCTGAACTGAGCGTCCCTTATTTCGGCAAGACCCTTTCCGAGAGCGTCGATATCTCTGTCCTTATAGCATACTATTTTATTGAGCTGCACGGTAACTACAGGCACACCTTTATAAAAAACGCTTTCAAAATCGGCATAAACGCTCTTAAATTCTTCCGCATACTGCTCGCTTTTAACGCCGGTTTCCGATTCGTTGCACCCTTGCGACCAAAGTATTCCCTTTACATAGCCGCAGTCGGCATCTCTTAACATATCAAGCATATTTTTAAATAGCTTTCCGTCCTTCCTGCGATCCCAAAAAGAAAGAGGAGTTCCGCCCACGGCGGCAGGAATAAGACCTATAGGATATCCGAGCCTTCTTGAAATGATTTTTGCAAAGGTTATCCACGGACTGTATCCCGCACCCTGAAAATACGGGTATTTTGTATCGGTCGAATCGAAAACAGGATGTTCCGCTCTTCCCCAGACGCCGCACGCCCTGAAAAGATGCACACTGTCTGACACATCCTCGCTTATAAGGTCTCTACCCGTCCCCACTGCGTTTGACTGCCCTGCAATGACGAACACATCTCCTACTCCTATATTAAACCTGCGTTCACCCGCATACTCCGTGGAGACTCCGCCTCTTATATATGTATCTATCCTGTAAGGTCCGCCTGCGGGTATTTCAAGGCTTACATCAAACACTTCGTTATCTTCTGTCAGTTTTCTTTTAAGCGGCGGCATAATTCTCGTTCCGCTTTTCATATCGATGACCCTGACAAAACAGAAAAGCTCGTTTTGAGGGGCATTTTCTGCTTCGTATTTAAGAGTAAGCTTTGCAGTTGCGCAGCCGTCCTTCTGACCTAATACCGCATTGTCCTGCGGTCCTTTTAAAATCCTTATTTTTGCCATTTCAAGTACGGGGTGCACCTTATCGCCCCGACTGCCTCCTCACATATATTACAGCCCTGAATTACGGCTTGCAAGCAAATAATAAACCCTTTTTTGTCAAATGTCAAGCAAGTTTACAATCGGGGTAATAATGATATAAAATTTCTTTATATGAGCTGCCCTGCTTTGCCATCTGGTTGGCTCCGTTCTGGCTCATTCCGACCCCGTGGCCGTAACCGTAAACGGTAAATATATAATTCCCGTCCTCATACTTCACATCGAAGCTCGATGACCTGAGTGAAAGCGCTTTGGAGACCTGCGCTCCCGTAATATTTTCGCCGCAATATTTTATTTTCATAACTCTTCCGCTTGAATTTTTTTTGATATCTGAGAAGTATTCACCCTCTTTGCCCGATGCCTTTTTAATCCCCGAAAGCTTAGCCGATACCTCTGCGGCGCTCATTTTAACGCTTGAGAGATAACCGGAAGCTGATTTATCAAAGGAACTGTCAACACTCTTAAGATACGGCACTTTGCTCCCCCAGACATCCTCAGCCGAGTTTGTCCTGCCGGATGATATTGCGTGATATACCGTAAGAGCCGTTTTGCCGTTATATGTAAGCCTTTGTCCCTTGGTCTGATTATAGGCATTTTTAAGTTTCTCTGTGTACTCCGCCGCTTTTTCTCCCCACTTAGACTGGGCGGTCTCAAGCGGGATATAACTTTGGTCCGTTGTATAATCGTCGGTAACATCGAACTGCTCTGTGCTTCTCGTTTCCTTTCTGTAAAGAGCAAAACCGTAAGCCGCAACCGCCTGAGCCTTGAGCGACTCAGGCTCGTAACTTATGGGCATTTCCGCCGCAAGAACACCGCAAATGTAATTTTCTGCGCTTATGATCTCAACGGTTTTACTTTCCTTTCGGTAGAGTCTGAAGGTCTCGTCCTTTGCGTCATATGCTTTGGCGGAAACCGCCAAAGCAGCTTTAGCTACGGGCTTTTGAGGCGTTGCAGTAAGAGAAAACAGAGGTATAAAAACAGCGGCTGCGGCGGTCACCGCAGTAAGTATTAAAATGTTTTTCATAAGTCTTCATTTTCCTTTATCGGTATTTTTATTGACTTTTGCTCATAATTTTAGTAAAATATAAAAGTATGATACAGTAAATGCATTAGGCATAATGGGTTCGGTTCCCGTCAGCCTATAAATAATTATGTTTTTTTCCTATGAAAAATACATCGGGAGTGTTACCTAATGAAATATAAATATGTTATATGGTCATTCCTTGTTTTGTTTCCGGCGGCGCTTGCGATCCGAACTTACCAGTTGTTTGCGCTTACGGACCCCGTAACGGCTTTTTTTTATGCCGGCGCCGAAAAACCGGGAACCGCTTGCTCGCTTCTTATAGCGGCAGCCATATTAGGGTTCGTTGCCATAAGCTCGCTTGTAAAGCGAAAACCGAGGCGAACTCCGAGGGTGAATTTGGGTCTCGGAGCTTCCTCTGCATTTGCCGCAATTTTTATCCTTATGGATACAATGGATGTTATAAACGAGGGCAAGCTCGGGGCGTGGCAATGGAATTTGCTTTGCATTTTCGGTGGCGCAACAGGCGTTTTTCTCCTGTTTTATGCCGCAAAGGGAGTTTACAATTATAAAATAAACCGTCTTTTCTATGTTCTTCCCGCAATTTATTATGCGCAGAAAATAGTTTGTCAGTTTATGATAGTTGCAAGGTTCTCTGCAATTTCCGAAACTATCTATATAGATCTTTCACTTGTTTTGGTTGCTTTGTTCTTCCTCGAATGGAGCAAAATGGCAAACGATATAGTCCCCGAGAATTCTTATAAAAATATCTTGGCGCTCGGCGGTTCTGCGGTTATACTCTGCGGAGTTACCTGCCTGCCGGAATTCGCTCTTCTTATAATAAAAAAAGATATTCCTCTTCATTATTCTCCTTTATCGCTTATTTCCCTCGCATTCACAGGGCTGTTTATAGCCGTTTTCGTTTACCGCTGCTTTACCGCATCGTTAACGCCGAGGTCGGTCAGAAAAAGGCAAAAGATCAAAACTTTAAAATAAGTTTTAACTGTTTTTCATATCGTGCCGCTTTTGAGGGACAATTATAATAGTCGCAGATAACAAGAGCCTTTATTTTTACCGCAGTTTGTCCGTATCCGTTGCAGCAATATAAATCACAATGAGGTTTTCAAATCAGAGCAGCGCTCTGATTTGATTGCAAGCCTCTTAAAACAGAGGACATCTGCGTTAGGTTATAGTAATTTTATTTAGTAAATGTAGAAACGGAAGTGCTGAGCTTTTGGAAAAATTTGTCATAAACGGAGGCGTTCCTCTTAAGGGGAAGGTCCGTATAGGCGGAGCAAAAAATGCCGCCGTTGCAATACTGCCTGCAGTGCTTCTTGCAGATTCACCCTGCATAATTGAAAATCTTCCCGAGATATCCGATGTTTCAACCCTGCTTCGTTCAATGAAAGCGCTCGGAGCTAAAATAAGGCCCATTAACAGAACCTCGGTTGAAATAGATCCCGTTAATGTTCATTCCTTTGTTGTAACAAAAGAAATGGCGGAAGGAATGAGAGCATCCAGCTATTTTTTAGGTGCTCTGCTCGGCAGAATGAACCGTGCGAGAGTTGCGCCTCCGGGAGGATGCGATTTCGGCGTAAGACCGATAGACCAGCACATCAAAGGTTTTGAAGCGCTCGGAGCTAAGGTCACTATCGAAAACGGTATGGTGAATGCAAGAGCAAAACAGCTTTCCGGCTGTTCCGTTTATCTTGATATGGTGTCTGTGGGAGCAACTATAAATATTATGCTCGCCGCCGCAAAAGTGAGAGGTCTTACTGTTATTGAAAACGCCGCAAGAGAGCCGCATATTGTTGACCTTGCCAACTTCCTCAACTCTATGGGCGCAAATATTATGGGCGCCGGAACGGGAGTTATAAAAATAAGGGGCGTGGAACACCTTAAGGGCACGCAGTACAGTATTATTCCGGACCAGATAGAGGCAGGAACATATATGGTTGCCGCTGCGGCAACAGGCGGTGACGTAACGGTTGAAAATGTAACGCCGAAACACCTTGAGTCGATTATAGCAAAGCTTGTTGAGATAGGTGCAAAGGTAACGCAGTATGACGAAGCAGTAAGGGTTCAGATGAACACAAGGCCAAAAAAGTGCAATATTAAAACAATGCCTCACCCGGGCTTCCCCACCGATATGCAGCCGCAGATAGCGACCCTGCTTACTGTGGCGGACGGTACAAGTATTATAACCGAGGGCGTTTGGGATAACCGTTTCAGGTATGTCGACCAGCTTACAAGTATGGGAGCCGATATACAGGTTGACGGTAAAATGGCAGTTATAACAGGAGTTAAAAGTCTTTCCCCTGCGCCCGTTAAAGCGGTCGACCTCAGAGCAGGAGCCGCTATGATAATAGCAGGTCTTATGGCTAAGGGTACGACAGAAATAGAGAATATTGGATATATTGACAGAGGCTATGATTCAATATGCGAGAAACTCACCGGACTCGGAGCCGATATAAAAAGAATCAACGATTATCCCGAACTTAAAATCAAAAAACACGCATAGGTAAAATGATTTTGCCGCACTGAGAAAAATTTTCTCGGTGCGGCATTTTTTATTTGTTGTCGGTGAAAGTCGCAGGTTACGGGGTTATTATAAGCCTGCACAAAGCTTCCGTGATTTTTTTGTAAAGGAGAAATGTTAAAAAATGATAACAGCACAGTTAAACGGACAGGAGCTGAGCGTGCAGTATACGCAGACGGTGTCGGAAAGTGTTAAATATCTGACAGTCAGCTTTACATTCGATTCCGATTGGGACGGATATGTTAAAACCGCCCTTTTCGCCGGAGCGGACGGCGTTACGCACAGCGTTGTTATGCTTCCCGGAAACGGGTTATACCCCTCGGAAAATGTATGTATCGTACCGCACGAAGCAATAACCTACCCATCTATGCGAATAACGGTCAACGGTTTTGACGGCGATAAAATCATAACCTCATCCGTTGTAACGGTACCCGTAAGCCGAGGCTCGACCGATACCGATAAAACCGCCGAGCCGAGCGAGGATGTATGGCAGCAGCTGCTTAGCACAACCGCTCACGCCGAGACCGTCGCTCAGTCGGTAAGGGATGACGCAGACAGCGGTTTGTTCAAGGGTGATAAAGGCGACAAGGGCGATAAAGGCGATACCGGAGCCAAGGGCGATAAGGGTGATAAAGGCGAAAAAGGTGATACGCCGCCGACCGACCAGACCTACTCTGCCGTTTCGGAAAATGCACAAAGCGGAAAGGCGGTAGCTCAGGCTCTTGATACCGTAAAAACCGCATTGAATCAAAAAGAAGCAACCGCAAATAAGGTATTCTCTGTTTCATCCGCTTCGACAGACAGTGAATATCCGAGCGCTAAGGCGGTTTTTGATTATGTAAATGCAGCCATATCCGGTTTGCCCGAAAGCGAGGAGAGTGCATACTGATGAGCGTTAAAACAATCAAGGACACTACCGCAACCGCTATAGCAAACGCCATAAGGGGAAAAACGGGAAAGACCGAGACAATGTCGACCGCCGATATGGCAAACGGCGTTAATGAGGTGTATGAAAAAGGCAAACAGTCAGGTTTGGATGAGTTTTGGGATATGTTTCAGGCGAACGGACAAAAGCGGTGTTATGCATATGCGTTTTCCGAACCTGTCGGTGCGCTTGTCAACTACATAAGTACCTGGAGCAAAGGGTTTACGCCAAAATATCCTATTGAATACGACAGTTTAAACAGCGCCTTTGCCTACTTTAATAAAGCCAATTCAACTCCTGTGGATATGGTTGATTTTTTCAGTGATAACAATATTGTTTTCACTCCTTATGATGCTTTGACCTTCGGTGTAACTATCAACGGCATATTTCAGCAGGCAAATGTATCACGAACTCCTCCTTTAAATTTCGGAGGTGCCAGTGCACAGAGCGCTTTTTATTATTGTTCAAATCTTGTCACCGTAGGAACTCTGACCATATTCAAGCCATCCTCAACAGTAAATTGCAACAATAGTTTTTATTATTGCAGCAAACTTCAAAATATCACTTTTGAAGGTCAGTTTTGCCCTACTAACTTAAATTTTCAGTGGTCGCCTTTGACAATCGAGAGCTTGCGCAGCCTTATAAACGCACTCGAAGATAAATCGTCAGCAACTTCGGGGACTTACAAAGTAACGGTCGGTTCTGCTAACTTAGCAAAGCTTACCGAAACCGATTTACAGAATATTCAGGCAAAGGGGTGGCAGTTCGTATGAATGTTAATTATATCGTTGCAAACGACATTGTGTTTCCCGGTATAACCGTTGAACGTAGATATTTTAATAATAAATCCGCAGGTTACAGGATGACGGCAAACGAGGGTTATTTATTTTACGATTCGACTGCAAACGAAGTTGCAATCAACCCTGATACAGGCGAAGAAACTCCCGTAACTTACTATTACACACTCAGTTATTTGCCCTGCAATTATAACTTTGATAATTTCCCCTGGATAGCAGTGCCGAGGGATAGTGTTGACGAAAATCTGATTTTCGGCGATTGACTGATTATCCAAGTGAGGAATATTATGAAAGCTGAGAAAACAAAGGGTGAAGAAAATGGATGAATACATATCGGGCAGGCTCTCGGTACTTGAGACAAATAACAAAAATATTTTTCATCAGCTCGATGAGCTTAAGGATGAAGTCAAAAATATCCGTCAGCTGACAGTAGCTGTGAAAGAGCTTGCGCTTTCAAGTAAGGCAACCGCCCAAAAGGTAGCGGATATATCGGACAGGTTAAGCTCCGTAGAGCACGCTCCGGCAGAAGATATGAAACACTATAAAAGAGCTATGATAACGGCTCTTTTGACGGGGATTATCGGAATCGTTATCGGAACGCTCGGAGCATTCATATTAAAATAAACAATTACGCCGCCACGGCATAGTATATATCAGGCGGCAAAGGAGGAAACAGAATGTTTAAATTAGCTCTTAACGCCGGACACGCATATACAACGCCCGGAAAAAGATGCTTAAAATCTATAGATAAAAACGAAACAAGAGAATATGTTTTAAACAAACGAATCTGCGATAAAATCGAGGAAAACCTTAAAGGTTATAAGGACATCTCCGTACTCAGGATAGACAACGGTACGGAAATACCGCTTTCAAAGCGCACTTCGGCCGCCAACAGCTTCGGAGCCGATTTTTATCTTGCGATACACCATAATGCAGGTATAAACGGCGGTTCGGGCGGCGGAATAGAAGCATACACCTATCTTAAAGTCGACGATAAAACCCGTTCCTGGCAGTCGCAGCTGTATGCAGCTCTTATTGCGTCGACAGGTCTTATCGGCAACCGTTCCCGTCCGCTTCGCACTGCGGACTTCCACGAGGTAAGAGAAACAAAAATGCCGGCGGTCTTGCTTGAATGCGGTTTTATGGACAGCACAGCCGACACCCCCGTTATCTTAACCGATTCATTTGCCGAGTCTGCCGCAAAGGCTATTGCAGGCGTTATAATCGAACGCTCGGGTGCCGTACCCGCCGCACCGACCGACGCCGCTCCTGTTCAAACACCCGATTCTCAAAACAGGAAATCCGTATCACAGATCGCAAAGGAAGTTATCAGAGGCGAATGGGGAAACGGTGAAGAGCGTAAAACACGCCTTACCAAAGCAGGATACGATTTTTCTGCCGTTCAGGCGGCGGTAAACGCCGCTCTTTCGGGAAAACCGACGGCAAAAACCGTATCACAGATCGCAGACGAAGTAATAGCGGGGAAGTGGGGAAACGGAGAGGACCGCAAAGCCCGCCTTACCAAAGCAGGATACAATTATTCTGCCGTTCAATCCGAAGTTAACAAGAGACTTAAAAAATAAAGGTGATAATATGAAGAAAAAGCTTAAAATATGGTTAAAAGCCGCCCTTGTAAGGGCAGTAAAAACAATAGCTCAAACCGCCATAGCAACTATAGGCACGAGTGCGGTGATCTGTGAGATAAACTGGAAAGTTGTTATAAGCGCCTCCCTTTTATCGGGGCTTTTATCCATCCTCACAAGTATTACCGGTCTGCCCGAAGCAAAATCGGAAAGCTTGGAATAAAAACAAGTTGATATAAAGCTCTTGAAAATTTAAAACACCGCACCGGCGATTATTCGTCGGTGCGGTGTTTTTTTAATTGCAGCTAACGCTCCGCCTTGACTAAAAGGAGCAGGGCTGGCAACTGATTTCAAGGCACGCAAAGGAGCGTTAGGTTATATATTCTGTTTTTTGTTTTTTTCGGCAGCGGTGAAATATTTTCCGTATATTTCCGTCATTTCCTCCGAGGGACCGCCGTTTTCCTCAATATAAAGAGTGGGTTCGATATCAAGCCCCGTATTTCCGCAGCGCCTTCCCTCAATAAGGAAAAGCCACGGCTTTTTGCCTTTCTCCTGCGCCACGAGACGCATTCTTTTCGGCTCGACCCTGTATTTTCTCATAAGCTCCATAAGTTCAGCCATTCGCTCCGGTCTCTGACACATACAAAGTCTGCCCGAAGTCTGAAGCAGCCTTGCCCCCACTCTTACGGTATCCTCTAAAGTGCAGGCGGTTTCGTGCCTTGCGGTACAGCAAACGGGGTCGGGATTCTTAAGTCCCGCTCCGACTGCTTTATAAGGCGGATTGCAGGTAACGAGGGTGTTTGAGCCGAAGTTCACCTTGCCCGAAAGATTGTTTAAATCGCTGTTTATTACAGAAAAATCCGCAAATGAATTTTTTTCTGCGGAGGCCACGGCAAGTTCACACGCCTCCCGGCTTATATCAATACCGACCGCAGAGGAAAGAAGCCCGTCTCTGAGCATCAAAAACGGAATTATTCCGCAGCCTGTTCCGAGGTCCGCCATACGGTCGTTTCTCCTCGCCTTCGCAAAGCTTGCAAGCAAAACCGCATCGGTTCCGAAAGAGTGATGCGGTGCGGTGTATATATAAACGCCGCCGCCCAAAGGCTGAAGGGTTATATTCTGCTCCATTTTACTCCCTGAGGGGTATCTTCAAGCACAATACCCATTTCCTTAAGCTCATCTCTTATTTTATCCGCAGTCGCAAAATCCTTTGCTTTTCTTGCTGCGGTTCTTTTTTCTATAAGTGCCTCTATCTCACTGTCAAGAGCGGCGGTTTTACGATTATAAACAAGTCCCAAAACACCCGTAAGCTCATCGAATATATCGGCGCAGGCCAAAATCGTGTCTTTTCCGGCGCCCTGTGCTATAACGGTATTTATTTCACGGACAAGTGAGAATACTGCCGCAAGAGCGTCGGCAGTGTTTAGATCGTCGTCCATAGCGGCGATGAATTCGGCTTTTCTCTTATCCGCAAATTCGGGCCTTTCTCCGCCCTCGGGGGCATTTTTAAGAGCAAAATCGATATTATCACGGCAGGTATAAAGTCTTTCAAGCGCATTTTTTGATTGCTCTATTATATCAACCGAATAATTTATCGGCCCTCTGTACTGAGAAGATATCATAAGATATCTTATCGGTTCATACCCGTAAGTTTCGGCAACGTCTCTTACCGTAAAGAAATTGTTGAGCGATTTTGACATTTTATGGTTATCAACATTTATAAATCCGTTATGCATCCAGTAATGTGCAAATTCGCAGCCGTTTGCCGCCTCACTCTGAGCGATCTCATTTTCGTGGTGGGGAAAAATAAGATCAAGTCCTCCGCAGTGAATATCTATGGTTTTGCCGAGATACCTGCCTGCCATAGCCGAGCATTCGATATGCCAGCCCGGTCTTCCCTTGCCCCAGGGAGACTCCCAATAAGGCTCACCTTCTTTGGCTCCCTTCCAAAGGCAGAAATCCATCGGGTCTTCCTTTATATCTCCTACGGTTATTCTCGCTCCTGCTTCAAGGTCCTCCAAAGGCTGGTGCGAAAGCTTGCCGTAACCTTTGAATTTCTTTGCTCTGTAATAAACATCGTTTCCTGCCGTATACGCATAGCCTTTTTCGATAAGAGTACTTATTATCCGCTGAATTTCGTCTATGTTTTCGGTAGCTCTCGGGTGAACATCGGCAGGTCTTACATTAAGGCCTGCGGCGTCGGTCCTGAACTCCTTTATATAACGCTCGGCGACTTCGGGCACCGTAATACCCTCTTCGTTTGCCTTTTTTATCAGCTTATCGTCGATATCCGTGAAATTTGAAACATATGTTACCTTATAGCCTCTGTATTCAAGATATCTTCTTAAAACATCAAACACACACAGCGGGCGGGCGTTTCCTATATGAATATAATTGTAAACCGTGGGACCGCAGGCATATATTTTTACCTCGCCCTTTTTAATCGGAACGAATTCATCTTTATTTCTCGTAAGTGTGTTAAATATCTTCATCTTTTTCTTTCCTTTTTTCTCTGAGCTTTTCTATTTCCTTCTCAAGGCGGTTTATTTCCTGCCATACGGGATCGGGAATATGAACCTGGTCAAGCGGCGGACAGTCCACTCTTTTCCCGTTTTGTTTTACTATTCTTGCCGGTACTCCCACAACGGTTGAATTCGGCGGAACTTCTTTTAAAACGACCGCTCCTGCGGCGACCCTTGAATTATCGCCTATCTTAAAAGGACCTAAAACCTTTGCTCCGGCGCTTATCATTACATTGTTGCCTATCGTCGGATGGCGTTTGCCGACATCCTTGCCCGTGCCGCCTAAGGTCACGCCCTGATATATAAGCACATCGTCCCCTATTTCGGCGGTTTCTCCTATAACTATTCCAGTTCCGTGGTCTATAACAAGTCTCCTGCCTATTTTGGCGCCGGGATGAATTTCTATCCCCGTTTTTCTCGCTGCTCTCTGAGATACATATCTTGCAAGAAAAAACATTTTGTGCCTATAATAGAAATTTGCCCTTCTGTGCATCCTTATAGCTTTAAGCCCCGGATACAAAAGCCATATTTCAAGCGATGACCTTGCGGCAGGGTCTCTGTCCTTTATAGCCTGAATATCTTCTTTAAGTCTGTCAAACATACCGTCAACTCCCCATCATATTCTAAGTATATGCTGTCACTTCGAGGTGTTGATACAGTTCTTCGAATCCCTTAAATATATTGCTCCCGAAATAACGCACAGCACGGCAGATATCCAAAGCAGCGTAAGCACCGCCGCATCCATTATCAGGGTGTTTTCGATCGAAAACAGGTCGATAACGCAATAAGCGAGCAATGAAACGATTATGCCTGCCATCTGGCTTACGGTTTTGCTCTTTCCCCAAATGTTCGCCGCAATAACTCCGCCGCCGCTTGAAACAACGGTGAGTCTTAAAGACGAAACCAAAAATTCCCTGAAAAGTACGATAAACACTATAACTATTATCTGCCAGCGGTAATTTTCACCGAGCATATCTATAAATCCGAGATATGCGGCAGTTGTAAGCATTTTATCGGCAAGCGGATCGAGAAATTTTCCGAAATCGGTTACAAGGTGATATTTTCTTGCCATTTTGCCGTCGATAAGGTCTGTAAGGGACGCCGCAATAAATATCACCAGAGAAACTATATAATGACCGGGAAATTTAATGAGCATCGTTGCCATAAAAATCGGCGTTACTATTATTCTTGCCAGTGTGAGTTTGTTAGGAGCGTTCATATCAGACTGTTTCCCCCAATAAATCGTAATCTATGGTATCGTTAATTATAACATTGACAAATTCACCGATTTTAAGCGGTTTATTTGCCATAAAAAACACCTTGCCGTCTATTTCGGGGGCGTCTGCCTCGCTTCTGCCGAAATAGCATTTTATATAATCGTCATACCCCTCGGTAAGTACCTTTAAAACGGACCCTTCTTTTTCCTTGTTTTTCTCCGCCGCTATAACGGACTGCAACTCCATTATAAGTTCCATTCTGTCAACCTTGGTCTGCTCGTCTGTCTGGTCGGGCATTTCGGCGGCAACCGTTCCCTCTTCGGCGGAATATGTAAAGCATCCGAGCCTGTCAAACTTCATCTTCTTTACAAAAGCGTGAAGCTCGGTAAACTGTTCGTCTGTTTCGCCGGGAAATCCCGTTATAAGCGTTGTTCTTAAAGTTATATCGGGAATTCTTTTCCTGATTTTTAAGATAAGCTCCTCAAGCGACTTTGCGTTTCCTTTTCTGTTCATTCTTTTAAGGATCTCGCCGTTTACGTGCTGAATGGGCATATCAAGATATTTAACAAGCTTTTCTTCGCTTGCTATGGTATCAAGCAGCTCATCGTCTATCCTCTCGGGGTATGTATAAAGGGTTCTTATCCAAACCAGACCCTCTATTTTGCAAAGCTCCTTTAAAAGATGCGAAAGCATAGGTTTGCCGTAAATATCGGTGCCGTAAGCGGTAGTATCCTGAGCGACAACGGTGATCTCCTTTACGCCGCCCTCGGCAAGTCTTTTAGCTTCGCTCACGCAGTCCTCAACGGTTCTGCTCCTCATTCTGCCCCTTATCTTCGGTATTGCGCAGTAGGTGCAGCAGTTATCGCAGCCGTCTCCTATCTTAAGATAGGTTGAAAACGGATAGCTGCCGAGTATTCTCCGGGTGTTAAGGTCAAGACTTAATTTATCGCCGTAGGTATTTCCCTTTTTACCCTCAATGGCATTCTTGACTATCTCTGCTATTTTTGCGTTTGAGCCTATCCCGACGCAGACATCCGCCTCGGGTATCTCTTTTGTTATATCGTCTCTATACCGCTCGGCGAGACATCCCGTTACGATAAGCGCCTTGAGTTTTCCCTCTTTTTTATATCTTGCAGCCTCAAGGATATTTTCAATTGCTTCCCTCTTGGCTTCTTCTATAAAGCCGCAGGTGTTTATAATTATAGCGTCTGCCTCCGCCTCGTCCGGCTCAAGCTCAAAGCCTGCCTCTTTAAGGGAATAAAGCATCATTTCGGCGTCTACCTGATTTTTAGGGCATCCGAGCGATACCATACTGACTTTATACATCAAAATCTTCTCCGTTAATACTTTTAAGTTCTTCACTGTAGCTTTTCAGGGCATTTCTGACGCACGAAAAGGAAAATCCCCTTCTTATAAGCGCCGCATATACCTTTTCGGTCTGCTTAGCGTCGCTCCCGTCGCCCAAAATCCTTGCATACTTCTTTTGAATAAGAGCCTTTATCTGTTCGTCCTCGTCAACCTCAAGCTCGCTCAGAGTATCGCTTATGATATCCTTAGGTATGCCTTTTAAGTAAAGCTTTTCACTTATAGCTCTCCTTGACAGTCCTTTTGACGCCGCCGTCTCACAAAATCTCAGCGCATACCGTCTGTCATCCGTAAGACCGAGCTCGTTAAGCCTTATAAGCACCTTCTCGCAGGCGGTTTTATTAAACCCTGCCTTTATAAGCTTTGTATAAAGCTCCTTTTCGGTGCGGTCGCCCCTGTCAAGATACCAAAGCGCCCTTGATTTTGCCCTAAGCTCATCCGAACTTTCTATAAGCCTCGACACATCCGCCTCGCTCAGCTCGCTGCCCTTTTTAACGGGCGTTTCGCAGGCAAGGTCGAAATCTATCGCAAAATCGCTGCCGTTTGAAAGAAAAATACGGGCAAGATGCGGTTTTTCACGCCTTAAATCAACAACGGTCATCAATCGTCAACCGCAATGTCGATATTTATTTTTTTCGGTCTTACCCTCGGTTCCTCGGCCTCTATCGGCATAACGACCTTTTCATCGGGTGTTTCGCTGCCCTTATCGTCCGACTTCTTGTTTTTATTCATCATTTCGGCGTATTTATCTCTTATCTTGCCTTCGATTTCGGCGGCAAGCTCTTTATTGTCACAGAAAAGCTGTTTTACATTGTCTCTTCCCTGACCGAGACGCTCATCACCGTAATAAAACCACGCTCCCGAGCGTTTTAATATATCGAAATTAACGCCCATATCGACAAGCTCTCCCTCTTTGGAGATACCCTTGCCGTACATAACATCGAATTCGGCTTCCTTAAACGGCGGAGCGACCTTATTTTTAACGACCTTCGCCCTTGTTCTTGAGCCTATTACCTCGCTGCCGTTCTTTATCGCCTCGCCTTTACGGATATCTATGCGCACACTCGCATAGAATTTGAGTGCTCTTCCGCCCGTGGTGACTTCGGGATTGCCGTAAACCACGCCGATTTTTTCACGCAGCTGATTTATGAATACGGCGCAGCAGTTTGACTTTGAGAGCGCACCCGTTAATTTCCTCATTGCCTGCGACATAAGTCTTGCAAGCTGACCGACGTGACTGTCTCCCATATCGCCCTCTATCTCGGCTCTTGTAACAAGAGCGGCAACAGAGTCGATAACTATGATGTCAATAGCGCCCGACCTTACCAACGCTTCGGCAATTTCGAGCGCCTGTTCTCCCGAATCGGGCTGGGAAACCAGAAGATTATCTATATCAACGCCGAGATTATGCGCATAAGTGGGGTCAAGTGCGTGTTCAACATCGATAAATGCCGCCGTGCCTCCTGCCTTTTGAGCCTCCGCAACGCAGTGAAGCGCAACGGTTGTTTTACCCGAAGATTCGGGGCCGTAAATTTCAACTATTCTGCCCCTCGGTATTCCGCCTATTCCGAGCGCCGTATCGAGAGCTATCGAGCCTGTGCTTATATGGTCGATATTCATAGAAGCGTTTTCCCCGAGCTTCATAACGGCTCCCTTACCGTACTGTTTTTCTATCTGCTCAACAGCCGTTGAAAGAGCCTTTTCTTTGTCCTCGGCACTTACTTTTGTAACCTGCGGTTTTGTCTTTTTATCTGCCATTTTTTAATCCTCCGTTCGTGTTATGAGTTAATTATACTCTGGGCACTGTCCCGATAACTACCCTGTCATTCCTTGAATAGTCCTTAATTATCCTCACATCGGTGTAACCCTCTTTTTCGAGTATATCCTTAACCGCCTCGCCCTGAGCCGCTCCTATTTCGAAAACAAGGGCGCCCTTGGGCTTTATATAGCGTTTATATTCTTTTGCAATTCTTCGGTAAAAATAAAGTCCGTCGCTTCCGCCGTAGAAAGCGGTTTCGGGTTCGTACAAAAGCTCGGGCTGAAGGTCCTTCATATCCTCATCCGAAAGATAGGGGGGATTTGAAACTATAAGATGGACCCTGCTTGTCAGCCTTACATCGTCAAAAATATCATCCATAATGAGCGTTGTGTTCTCGGGGGATATCTCGCTTGCGTTTTCAAGGAGATACCTAACAGCGTGTTCATATTTTTCGACCATTATAACACTGCTGTTCGGAACCTCTTTGGCAAGGGTTATCCCTATACAGCCGCTGCCTGCGCAAAGATCTATTATCTTAGGCCTTTTTATATCCTTAAGGTGCTCTATACATACCTCTATAACTTTTTCGGTATCCTGCCTCGGAATTAAAACTCCCTCGCCCACAAGGAATTTTCTGCCGTAAAACTCCCAATAACCGAGTATATACTGAAGCGGATAATGTGCCATTCTGAGCGCAAGCGTACTCAAAAGTTTTCTTTCCTCATCAATGGTAAGTTCGCTTTCATAGTCGCCTATTATCCGGGCTTTCGACTTGCCCGTTACAGTTTCCATAATGACCATCGCTTCAAATGCGCAGTCGTCTATGCCTGCGGCGGCAAGTTTTGCCTTTGTTTCGTGGTATCTTCTGTAGAGTGTTGCCAAATCAGGACTCCTCCTCTTTTTCTTCTGCGGGACGCTCAACATCCGGGATCTTCGGCTCGCACGCCTTCAGTGCCGCTATAGCTATTTCAAGCATCGAATCATCCGGATTTTTTGTTGTTATCCTCTGCATCCAAAGCCCCGGAGCGGAAACGATGCGGGTAAACACATTATCGTATTTTCCGCACGCTCTGAGTATTTCAAATCCTACCCCGCATATTATCGGGATAAGCAGAATTTTTATTATTATCCAAAGCCATATAATATCGTAAACACCGGGAAAAATAAACTGAACAAGGGTTGAAAACAAAATACTTACAAGTATCATCAGTATGAGGAACGATGTTCCGCACCTCGGGTGAAAACGGCTCTGTTTTCTTGCGTTTTCAACCGTAAGCGGCAGTCCCTTTTCATAGCAGAAAATGGTCTTATGCTCCGCTCCGTGGTACATAAAGACCCTGCGCATATCCTTTATCAGCGATACAAGCGCCATATAAACAACAAATACCGAAAGCTTAATGAGCTGCTCTATGCTTGAACGGACGACCTTTGAAAATGCTCCCCCGCACAGCCATTCTATACCCTTTACTATGTATCTCGGAACGCCCATAAACAGCACTGCCGCAAGCAAAACTCCGAGCACCGTGCCCACCGTCATAATAACCGTTGTTAAGACATTCTTTTGTTTATCGGAAAGTTTCTTTTCTTCTTCCTCTTCCTCAACATCGGTAAAGCCCGACTTATCGGCAGATATCATCATAGCCTTATAGCCCTGCTTCATTGATTCTATGTAAGCCGCTATTCCCCTGATAACGGGCAGCCGCAAAAACGCATACTTTTGCCTTAAGGTTTTATCTTCAAGGTAGGATATATCTATCGAACCGTCCTTTTTCCTTACGGCAATAGCGGTTTTTTCAGGGCTTTTCATCAAAATTCCCTCAATAAGCGCCTGACCGCCTATAGCTGTATATTTAGCCATTTATAACTCCTTTAAAACCGCAGTTTAAAACTGCGTATTTAAATTTGGGCAGTGCAGCAAACTTCAGTCGCTGCGGTTTTCCTTTTATTATACTGCACCACCCTTTATTTTAAAGCTTTTCGGCGCTAAAATCAAGTCTTTAAGCGATTTTATTAAATTTGTTTACAATACGGCGCATACCGTTTATCCTTACAGGGACTCTTTAAATTTACGGCCCTTTTCGTTTACTCTGCGCATTGCGGCTAAAAATCCGTCCCGTGTCACGCTCTCGGGTCGGCGTGACCATTCGGTAGTCATAACAAATTTATCCGCCGTTTTGTCAAACTCGGATTCTTCGATTTCAATATCGTCAAAGCAGACGGGAAGTCCTATCGAGGCGTTGAATTTCATTATCCGCTCAACCTCGGCGTCATTTCCTTCAAATTCAAGCAAGCAAAGAACCCCCAGAGAGACGACTTCGCCGTGGAGATGTCTGTGACCGTGCTCGGTTACGGTCGAACCGTAATATATACAGTGCGCAAGGGTCGAGTTATAATAATAGTCGTTAAGCGTTGTCATCATATTTGAAACTATTCCGGTCGAAACGATTATATCAAGCGTGACCTGATCAAGCTCAAACGAAGGTTTGCCCTCTCTTACCGAACGCAGAGCCTTTGCCGAATATTCAAGCAGCGGCTCGGTGCAGACTCTGCTTATCTGTCTGCCCATAAGAGGAGTATGCGAAAGAATGTGTCCGTTTGAAGAAAAAACGGCTTCGTATTCTTTGCTCAAAGCATCTCCTATTCCTGCCCAGAGGAGCTTTTCGGGGGAATCCGCAATAATTGACGAATTTATAAAGCAGTGATTTGCAAGTTTCGGATAATAGTAGTCCTTGAATGTGCCGTCAGAGTTATAAAAAACGCAGATTGCGGTGGTTGCGGCGCAGTTTGAGGCAACCGTCGGAAATGTAAAGAGCGGCTTATCAAGCTTGTCCGCAACATATTTTACCGTATCGCAGGCTCTGCCTCCGCCCACGGCAAAAATCATATCCGCCGTTTTAACGGTTTCATTTTCTATAAGTGCGTCGCCGTTCTCATAGGTCGAATTGCCGCCGTATTCTATAAAATCAAGCAGCTTGACATCTGAACCTTCAACGCCCCCGATAAGGTGCTCTTTCGCCTTTGCAAGCGCCGTTTTTCCGCCTATGACTGCGGCTGTTTTACCGAAAAATCTCGTAACATAAGGGATTTCACCGTAACAGTCGGGCCCTATTGAATAGCTCGGAAGATAAAGACTGTAATTTTTGTTGTAATCTGACATAATAAACCCGTCCCTTTCGTTGTTTATAATTTAAAAATCCAATCTAAAAGCCATTAAAATCTGATAGATTTATTTATCGTCGTAAATATCGGAATCTATATTGAATCCTCCCGAATACTTGCTCTCGCCCGACGGCTTTTCCGCATCGTCCGAAAACAGTATCGATTTCGGCGCATAATCACCGTCGTCCTCACCGTCGTCGCCGTAAACCTCGCTTGCCGCCTCGGCTATTTCATCTTTGTGCCAACGGCTTATAAGCTCGTCCCCCTCGGGATAACAGGTATCCGACGGACGCTTTTTAAGGTAAATTGCACTTGCAAGGAAATACACAAGGAATATCCCGAAAGACACAGCCGTAACTTTAAGCCCGAGCATAAGACCCGGCGTTTTATAGGTAAATCTTACGGTCGTATCTCCCGAAGGTACCGCAACCGCCATAAATCCTTTATTCACCTTTTCTATTTGAACGCTCACGCCGTTGACCTTTGCGCTCCAGCCCTCATCATACGGAACAGAGAAAAACACAAGGCTTCTTCTCTCACGGTTTATTTTTGCCGTAAACCCGTTTTTATCGGTTTCAAAGCTGTAACAGCTGTTGTTTTTAAGCCGTTCGGCGTCCTGCGCCATAGTCTCGTTATCAAGATTAAGCTTAATACCGGAAGAATTATCGGTGTTTTCGGCATTTTCGTCAATATAGCCGTAATCATAACTCAGTTCGGATACATTTTCAAGGCAGTCACGGTACTTAACCGCCTGTTGTTTTGTGAGCAAAACGGCTTTAAGCATCATTCTGCTGCGGCTGTCGCCGCTGTAAGGCTCAAGATAGTCCTCCGTCATATAGCAGTCATAGCAAAAGCCCATAGGGATATAGTTTTTGTTTTCGTAAACATAATATCCGCCGTCGGTCCTTAAATACTCAAAACCGGGTATCACGGCGTCTCCGTGTTTATCGACAAAACTGCTGCCGTTTGTCCTGCTTAAAAGATATTTGACCGAAAGCAGACTTCTTATTGCGGGGACATTTTCATCCGGTCTGCTTGCAACATCCCTCGTCTGCCCGATATATGCATAAAAATCGGTTATAGATGACGGCACGACCGACTGAAAAGCGTTTATCGACGGATACCCTAAAAACATTCCCGTATTATCAACACCGTCATAAGTGTCTATACGGAAAAATCCGTCCCCCTCAAGGTTTACATCGCCCTCTATCAGATTATCGATAACCGTTTCCTTTATATCGTAAGAATGTGTTCTGCCGGTCGCAATAAACACATTGCCGTAAATAACGGAAATTATGCAGATGCAGGCAACGGCTCCTTTATAAAACGCCTTTCTGTTTTCTTTTACCGCCTTTAAAAGAATATACAATATCAGGAGCGATACTATAGCTATCACACAGGTCAGCCAATATCTTACGGTGTAGTATGTGCCGTCGTCTTCCCTTGTGTAAAGTCCGAAAATAAGCTTGCCGTTATCATCCTTCTGCGGGAAAAATCCGATAGCGGCGGAAAATGCCGCAGTTATTCCGAGAACCCACTTGAATCCTCTGCCCCAATCTGCCGCAGGGTCCTCCGTCATAGATGCGGTCATAAGACACATCATCAGTATCGGCATATAAAACCAGCGGGCATAATAACATTCGTTAAACGCATAAAAAGCACTGTTTAAAACAGGTACGAGCATCATAAACACGCATATACCGACCGCTTTTTTAAGCCAGCTCTTTTTGCGGCTGAAAAAGTATGTGAAAACTCCCACCATTCCGAAAAGCGGAAGCCATCCTGCAAGAGACGACCACGGAACTTCCGCTCCGGGGAAGAACACAGGCCTTGCGGGGATATCGGGAGGGAAGAAAAAGCACTGGATAATATTCGGATACATCTGACTTCTGCTGTATACCAACGCATTCCAACCCGTAAGGATTTCGGAAACACGGCTGTTGGATATAATGGCATAAACCGACGGTATAAGCAATCCGCAGGCGATACCCACACCGAGCACCGCCTCAAGAGCGACCGTCAAAAATCTGCCGAACTTTACTTTGATCGCTCCCGAAAACAGTCTCACAAAGAAATAAAGTGCCGTGAAAACCGCCATTCCGAAAAAGAAGAAATAATTCACAAGACAGCAGACCGCCGTCACAAGGCAGAAAACTCCCCTGCGGTTTTCGGTTACGAGAAGCTCAAGCGCATAAAGCAAAAGCGGAAAAAACACGATAGCTTCGTGAAAATGATTGAAAAATATGTTATAGACCGAAAAGCCCGAAAATGCATAAAGCAGAGCGCCCACCTGAGCGGCTCCGGGGGTTTTGGTGAAACGGCGGATATAAATATATGCCGTAAGAGCGGCACATCCGAACTTAAGGATAAGGAGCGGACCCATAAGGTAAGGCACAAAACTGTTCGGAAAAGGAATTGTAAGCCAGAAAAACGGACTTCCGAGCAGGTAAAAACTGTATGAACCTATGAAATTTGCGCCGAGGTCGGTAGTAAAGCTCCAACCTATATTACCGCTCCTTACCGCCTTATGGCAAAGCTTATAAAACGGTATCTGCTGAACATTGAAGTCACCGAAGAAAATAAAATATCCCTGTCCCATTATTATATAGGGAACAAAAAATGCCGAAGCCGTCAAAACGGCTATCAAAAAAGTCGAAAGTTTTTTTTCTTTCTGAGGACGAAGTGAAGTTGATTTAAGAAAAGAAAAGTTCATAATTCCTCCAGCCTTTTTGAAAAACTCATTGTTGTATTGCATAAGATCAAACGGCAAACCGTTTAAGCGGATAAATCTCATTGTATTGTCTGTCCTTATTTTACGTAACACTTGCTATTATACCAAAAAATGTTATAATATTCAATAAGGAGTGATATTTTTGCAGAGTCATTTTTACGCTTTTCTTTCAAGAATGAAAAACATTTACCGTTGGGGTCTTATGAGGAACACAAGGCAGGAAAATTTAAGCGAACACAGCCTTGAAACGGCGTTTATTGCCCATCTGCTCGCAGTTATAAGAAACCGTCGTTTTAACGGCCGGTTGGACCCTTATTTTGTCGCAACCGCTGCTATGTTTCACGATACCTCCGAGATTATAACCGGCGATATGCCTACTCCCGTTAAATATTATAATTCCGGAATTAAGGACGCATATAAGAAAATAGAATCCGTAGCCGAAGAAAAGCTTCTTTCAATGCTTCCCGATGATATAAGAGACGATTTTGTTCCCCTTTATAAACCTGACGATGAAACAAAAAAGCTTATAAAAGCAGCGGACAAGCTCTCTGCCCTCATTAAATGCATTGAGGAGACCGTTTCCGGCAATAAAGAGTTCTCCGCCGCCGAAAAAGCCACAAGACAAGCTATAAAGGACCTTAACGTGCCCGAAGCCGAGGTGTTTTTAGAGGAATTCATTCCGAGTTTCTACCTTACTCTCGATGAACAAAAATAATAAGCCCCCATTTATGATGCCTCATCATATCTTAAGGCTCTCTTTTTTGCGTCTCAAGCATAAAGATTTTTCTCTGATATGGAAAATGTCTAATATCTGAGAAACAAAAGGCTCCCTTCTTTTTATAGAGGTTATTCCCCTATTAGGGGAAATGCCTGCGAAGCAGACAAAAGGCTCCCTTCTTTTCAGCGCAAGCTGAAACAGAGGGGAGCTGTCAGCCGTTCCGGCTGACTGAGGGGTATTCGTTCATTGTTTTTTATATTTTTAAACTTTATATTTAATTTTTAACACCCTTGGTTATCGATAAAATTTTAAAAAGTTTTATGTTTTAAACTTTACGGTTAATATTAAAAATTTTAGCCGCTGCTTTACTTTTGGTTTTTAAACAATCCTCCCGTCACGGCTTTGCCGTGCCACCCTCCTTTACACAAGGAGGGCTTTATTTTTCGCCTCTCCTCTTTTAAGCGCAGCTGAAATAGATGTTATTCCCCGTGCTTAGGGAAATGTCTAATTTCTGCAAACAAACAAAAGGCTCCCTTCTTTTTATAGAGGTTATTTCCCTATAAGGGGAAATGTCTGCGAAGCAGACAAAAGGGTGCCCGTTTTCGGAGAAAAAGCTGTCAGCCGTTCCGGCTGACTGAGGGGTATTCTTTCATTGTTTTCCAATGTTTTTGAATTTCGAATTCAGTCGTTAATTTTTTAGTCTTGCATTAAATTTTCAAAAGGGTTATATTTTAAATTTTTATGTTTTGTCAGGTAAGTTTTTATTCTGACTTTTTTAAATTTCTTATTTAAAATTCAAAAAAAAGCGAAAAAGCGCACCCTTTCGGAATTCGGATTTTTATGTCAAGCTTCAACATTTAAATTTCATCCAAGCTTTTGTTTTAACCCTTTCTCTCCGGCTTTCTTTATCACATTTGCCAATGCTGCAAAATCAGGTTTTCGGGGCAGCTTTTTCAAGTATTGCCGCCATAACGGTTATGTCATCGCTTTTTGAATCTGCACGGCGTCTCAAGGCGCAGTTGCTTATATGCTCGGCAAGTTCCTGAGCATTGCCGTCGCCCCAGGATTCAAGCTCATCCCGTATCCAATCGGTACCCTCGCTGCAAACGCCGTCTGACATAAGAAGGACGATATCTCCGGTTTTAAGTCTTATTTTTGCCCTGTCAAACCTCACTTCACGCAAAATTCCCACAGGCACACTGGTGCTCTCCGCTTTACCCGTTTTTCCGGAGCGACGCACGAGAGTCGGAGCGGCACCTGCCTTGAAAAGTTCGGTTTCGCCCGTAAAAAGGTCAACGCTTGCTATATCAAGGGTTGCGAGCGATTCGTCGGTAGACTTAAAAAGCATCGAGGAATTCAGTATTTTAAGCGAGCATTCATACCCAAATCCCGCTTTTAAAAGCTGTGCCATCAGTCCGGACGCCATTGCCCCGTCAACTGCGGCTCTGCCTCCCGTACCCATACCGTCGCTTAAGATCATTATAAAACGGCCTTTGCCGTCTGGGAAATAATTATATGCGTCACCGCACATTGTGTTATCCCCTGCGCATATCTGATTTACTCCTATGTCCGCCGAAAGCTCCGCCGCTTCGCTTAAGGTCATAAAAGTGTTGCCGCCGACGGTATTGATAATAGGAGGCGCAAAATTCCGCTCACAGGAAAGCGAAAGCATACGCATAACCTGAAGTCTGTTTATAACAGTGTCGGGGTTTTTCTGAATTTGCACTTCAACGGTCATTCTGCCGTATTTATCGGTTCTTGCGGTACATTCCCTTGCAAGGATCCCGAGGTTTCTGAGTGCGCTTACCGCATTAAGAGCGGCGGCGCTGTCAAATTTTGCGTCCGAAGCAAGATCGGATGCAAGACCGCAAAGCATATCCGATATTCCCGAAAATTGGTCGGATATGACTCCTCTTACCTCTTCTATCCTGTTTTCCGCAGCGGTTTTGGCAGCATAATCAAGGTATCTTTTTTTAACCGAGGCGCAAAAAGCCGGCTGGCGGACGCACCTTCCCCTGAACTCATCGGTAGTAAAAAGGGACGGCTCACTTTCGCCTTTCCTTACGGCCTGCGTCATTTTAAGAATAGCTTCAACCGTCATATCACGCCGTGTTTCCCAGCAATTTATTCTCATTTTGCAGCCTGTGCAGGAGTCCTGTTCAATACGGCTTATAACCTCGCCGAAATCGGGCGAATTTATCTTTGAAAGTTCCTTTGATACCTGTTCTACTGTGGACGATACCTCTCCGAGCGCACTTGAAGCCCTTGAAAGCCTTAAACTGAGCGCAGTTTTAAGGCTCTCTGTTCCCGAAATTTTAGGACAGGAACAAAAAAGCTTGCTTAAAACTATCCCCGCATTTCTCGGAAGCAGTAAAAAGCCCGCAGCACCTATCATCATTTCGGCAAGCATAATCGCACCACGGGAGGAAAATCCTCCGAGCGCCGCACCCGTAAAACAACAGGCGACGGCGGCTACGGATTGGGTAAGTCTGCCCATAGGGGCAAAAAGTCCGGCAAGCATTCCGGCAAACGAATAAACCGTACCGTATTCCGCCCCCTGAGAGGCGAGCGACGAAGCAAGGGAGACTGCAATTCCGCTTATGGCTCCCGATAATGTGCCGCCGTATTTTGCGGCGGTGAGAATAAGCAAAGCCCCGAGTATTCTGCCGAGCGAGGCACCGAAAAATGTTATTTTTTCAAGCCCCATTATGAGTATTCCGCAAACACACAGCAAACAGGCAAGTTCCTCGCTTGAAAGTCCGGCACGATTCTTTGAAAAAGCAGCCGAAGCCTTTGAGACAAAGAATGTTGCCGCCGTGCTTATCAAAATACAGGCAGTGTTGCTCCAAACAGAGTAAGGTTGTCCGCCGAGAGCAACAAAAGAAGTAACGGCAAAACATATAAGCACCGTAAGCGCCATAAAAAACGGGTTTTCGCTTAATTTTTTATATCCCGAGAGCATAAGTCTTACGGCAACCGTACCGAGCATTGCGGCTATGTAACGAAATCCTCCGCCGCCGACCGCAGGTATGAAATACCCGAGAAAGGCTCCGCAAGCCGCAGCAGGAGCAAGCGGCAGCGGCATTCCGCCGACAAATGAAATCCCGAACGGCAAGAGCGAGGAAAACACCGCAGCCCTTGACGCAGCAAACGCAGCGGCAGCCGCAATTATGTGTTTTGACGCAAGGCCCGCTATATCTCTTACTTTTTCCGAGCTGACTTTAGTTTCAATTTTTAAAACATCCTTCATTTTATCACCGCCGATTTTTTTACTATTCCATTTTAAACCTTTACATAGGGGCTTTTTTGTCGCACAAACTGCAAAATTCCTGTAAAGTTAAAGTTTTTTGTGTCGAAACGGTATTTTTATGTATTTTTCTTTATACGGCGGTAAAAATTTCTTTAAAAGGGTGATTTAAATGAATTTGAAATATTTGAAATATATTATAGTTTTTCTTATCATTGCGGCGGTGCTTACAATAAGTGTAGGCGCATTGTCACAGATAGGGTCAAGAGGAAACGAAGTCTCTTCAATTCAAAAAGCGCTGAAAAACAGAGGATATTACACCGGAGCAATAGACGGGATCTACGGAACGGGGACCAAAAATGCAGTTATAAATTTTCAGCGTGATAACGGTCTTTCTGCCGACGGTATCGCCGGAAAAAAGACCCTTGCCGCCCTCGGAATATCAGGCTCGGATAACAGTTACGGCGGGTATGATTCAACCGATTATCAGCTTCTGGCTCAGGTTATATCTGCCGAAGCACGGGGAGAAAGTTACCTCGGTCAGGTAGCTGTGGGAGCAGTGGTACTCAACCGTGTTGAGCATCCGTCTTTCCCCGATACCGTGGCAGGGGTTATATATCAAAAAGGGGCATTTTCCTGCCTTGATGACGGCCAGTTCTACGAACCTGTTGCCGACAGCGCTTATAAAGCCGCTATGGACGCTTTAAACGGGCTCGACCCCAGTTCGGGCGCTATTTATTATTATAATCCCGTTACCGCCACCAATAAGTGGATACGCAGCCGACCCGTTATCGCAACGATAGGGAAACACGTTTTTTGCAGTTAGACCAAAAATCGGGAACCGAAAGTGCCTTGAGATTAAGCTTATAGTTTAACTTCCGAAAGAATGAATTTTTGTGTTTTTGTCTTTAAATTTTAAACAGAAAAGAAATTAAAAAAATCAGAATATTTACTTTAAAAAACAAAAGAAAAAATATAAATTTACAAAGAAACGAATACCCCTCAGTCCCTAACGGGACAGCTCCCCTCTGTTTCAGCTACGCTGAAAAGAAGGGAGCCTTTTGTTTCGCCGATATTAGACATTTCCCTGAGTACGGGGAATAATCTCTGTTTTGTCTTGCAACAAAAAGAAGGGAGCCACAGTTGCAGGCAACAAAGCTTTATTTTAACAGTAAAACTACATTGAATATAACGGCTCCCTTGTGTAAAGGGTAGCCGAAGGCGGCTTAAGCGGCAGTGAATGACAGTCCGGGGGACTGTCAGAGCCGTGAGGTGACCGAGCCGCAGCGAGAATGTCAGACGGAACGGCTGACTGAGGGATTGTTTAAAAGCTTAAATCAAAGCGGAAACTTAAATGTTAATGATTAAGCATTAACATTTAAATTGTAAAACCTTGAAAATTCAATCTAAACCCAAAATATTAAAGATTAAACATTAAAATTTAACATCAAAAAAGAGAGCTTTTTGTTTTCGTTTGTAAATTTCAAGCAAAAATTAAAAAAATCAGAATATGAAATTTAAAAAACAAAACCCAAAAATATTAAAAAATAAGGAAGGAATACCCCTCAGTCAGCCATACGGCTGACAGCTTTTTCTCCGAAAACGGGCACCCTTTTGTCTGCTTCGCAGACATTTCCCCTTATAGGGGAATAACCTCTGTTTTGTCTTGCGACAAAAAGAAGGGAGCCACAGGCGCAGGCAGTAAAGCTTTATTTTAACAGTAAGACTCCATTGAATACATAAGCTCCCATCTATTCGGCAAAAGCCGAAAGAAGGGAGCTTTTAGGAACACAGTTAAGACAGATAAAATCTCAAAGTCTTAATATTGAATTTAAGCCGCATTTCACGGTTTAAAAAAGGATTATTTCACAAGCAATCCGTGGGTCGTGCAGTCGGTATTATTATCAATATCCTTTGCTGCGTTAAGCGCAAGAACATTCCAGCTTATAAATCCGGGACGGAAGAGAGGCTGAGCATCCTCTCCGCTGTAATATTCGTGAATGCAGCCGTTTTGCTTTATATCGTTTGCAAAAGTGTTATCCATTCTCTTTACGACTTCTTTTGCGTCCTCGTGATAACCGTAACGATTAAGACCGTAAGCGCAAAGATACGAAGTAAGTCCCCAAACGGGTCCCTGCCAGTTTGACGGGTCGACCATAGGAACATTATTATAAACCGCTTTATCCTCTGCAGAATGCGAACGGATTCCGCAGGGGGCGAGGAATTGCTTTTCGTCCATAAGAGCGTCTCTTAAGCACTTTGCCTGCTCATTTGTGGCAACGCCTGCCCAGAGCGGGAAGAAACAGGAAAAATTGCGGAATTTAAGGTATGTATGCCAAGTTATATCCTGACAGGTTATAGCCTCAAAGTCCTCATAGCAATCGATATTATAGAAAAATTTGTCGAGTGTGTCAAAATAGTTTTCCTGAATTTGCTTTTTGAGTTCCTCTGCCTGTTCAAAATATTTGTCCGAAACGTTAGGCTCAAAATACTTTGAAAGCTGATACATAGCCATAATGTCACGGTAATGCCAGCTTGCAAGGTCGGCTCCTGCGCTGCTGCGGTTGGGTCTTCCGTAAACTGCGGGATTATTGTCAAGACCGTTGCCGTACATTTTATTCCAAAGATAGTAGCCTCTCGGGGATTTTGAGTTCTTATCGAACCACTCACGCATACGCTTTAAATTATCCCAATATTTTTCTATCCAGCCGAAATCTCCCTGACGGCTTCCTATAATGTAAGCAAACTGCGCCTGCAGCGGATACGGGAAAGAATAGCGTTCCCTTGCACCGTCGGGCGATATTTTTTTAGGCGGTCTGCCGTCGGTACGGAAAATACCCTCAAGAATATTTTCAACCGAACCTTTTGCGTAAGGAATTCCGCTCTCGGGAACGGCACAGGCAACAAAAAAGCTGTCCCAATCCCAAAGGTCGAGATATGCGCCGCCCGGGACCACATAAGGGTATTTCATAGCGCCTTTAGGCTCTTTATAAAGTTTTTTTATATCCTTCAAAAAATAACCGTCTATAAGCTGCCTGCGCTCTTCGGCGGAAAGCTCCTTAAAATCTATCTTTCCTGCCGCAAGCACTCCGGGGTCACGCTCAAGGTAACCCGGCTCATAGACGGTGTTTCCGTATTTCATAGGTAAATGCATAATCAAAACTCCTATCGTAAAAACTTTGTGGACTTACGATTTGAGTATACATTAAACCGTTATTTATTTCAAGTTATTTTTATCTTTTTTGCTGTAATAATCGTTAACGGCGGCATTTATCGCCTCTTCGGCAAGCACCGAACAGTGCATTTTGTGCGCAGGCAGACCGTCGAGCGCTTCCGCCACCGCTTTGTTCGAGAGCTTTAATACTTCGCTTATCGGCTTACCTTTTATCATTTCGGTCGCCATTGAGCTTGAAGCTATCGCCGAACCGCATCCGAAAGTTTCGAATTTAACATCCGAAACAACATCATTGTCGACCTTAAGATATATTTTCATTATATCTCCGCATTTGGCATTGCCCACTTCTCCCACGCCGTCCGCATCTTCAATAACACCCACATTTCTCGGGTGCATAAAATGGTCCATAACCTTATCGCTGTATAGCGCCATACAAAAACCTCATTTCAGTAAGAATTTACCGCTTTCGACCTTTTCTCTCCAGAGCGGAGACATATTCCTGAGATAGTCGACAACCTTAGGTATCTCCCCCAGCATATAGTCTGCCTCTTCCTCGGTGTTGTATTCACTCAGCGAAAGCCTTAAAGAGCCGTGTGCTATTTCGTGAGGTCTGCCTATCGAAAGCAGAACGTGGCTCGGGTCAAGCGAGCCCGATGTGCAGGCAGAACCGGACGATGCGCAAATACCTTTAGCGTCAAGCAATAAAAGCAGACTTTCGCCCTCTATTCCCTCAAAGCAAAAACTTACATTTCCGTAAAGTCGGTTTTCTTTGGTACCGTTGAGTGCACAGTGAGGAATTTTGAGAAGTCCCTCTATAAGCCTGTCCCTTAAAGCGCCGACCTTTTTTGTGTTTTCGTCTATACCGGCGACAGCCTCCTTAAGCGCCGCCGCCATACCGATTATTCCGGGCATATTTTCAGTGCCGCCCCGTTTGCCTCGCTCCTGCGCACCGCCCTCAACGAGAGTGTATACCGGTATACCCTTTTTAACATACAGCATACCCACACCCTTCGGCCCGTGAAATTTGTGCGCCGAAAGAGAAAGCATATCAATGTTTTGCTCTTTCACATTTATGTGAATATGCCCTGCCGCCTGAACGGCGTCTGTATGGAAAATTACTCCCTTTTCTTTACAGACGGCACCTATTTCACCGATAGGCAAAACCGAACCTATTTCGTTATTTGCATACATAACGGTAACAAGGCAGGTATCGTCCCTTATGGCGTCTCTTACCTGAGACGGGGCTATATTGCCGTATTCTCCCACATCGAGAAGCTCTATTTCAAAACCATCTTTCTTAAGCTTTTCAAGCGTGTGCAGTACTGCGTGATGCTCAAATGCGGTTGAGACAATATGCTTTTTGCCATTCTTTTTACCTATTTCGGCAGCGGTCAGAATAGCCTGATTATCAGCCTCGCTGCCTGAGGCTGTGAAATATATTTCCGTCGGCAGACAGCCGAAACAGTCGGCTATCTGCTGTCTTGCCGAGTAGAGCGCCTCCGCCGCCCTCTGCCCCATCGAATGGAGACTTGAGGGGTTGCCGTAATTCTCGTCCATAAACGGGAGCATAGCCTCTATGGCGGTGCGGCTCATTTTTGTTGTTGCGGCATTATCCGCATATACTGTCATTTTCGATCTACCGTTTCCTTTCAGTCTGCAAAAAGCGGGGTCGAGAGGTATCTGTCACCGGTATCGGGAAGCAGAACAACTATGTTCTTACCTTCGTTTTCGGGACGCTTTGCAAGCTCAATTGCCGCATAAACGGCAGCTCCCGACGAAATTCCGACAAGCACGCCCTCTTTTTTGCCGACAAGCTTACCTGTTTTAAACGCTTCGTCATTACCTACCGTGATGATCTCATCATACACCTTTGTATCAAGCACATCGGGAACAAAGCCGGCTCCTATTCCCTGAATTTTATGCGCTCCTGCAATTCCCGTGGAGAGCACGGCAGAGGTTGCGGGTTCAACGGCAACAACCTTTACATCCTTGTTTTTCGACTTTAAATACTGCCCGACGCCCGTTACCGTGCCGCCTGTTCCGACGCCTGCGACGAATATATCCACCTTACCGTCGGTATCGTCCCAAATTTCGGGACCGGTCGTTTCAAAATGCGCTTTTGGATTTGCAGGATTTTCAAACTGTGACGGAACAAAACTGTTCTTTATCTCTCCCGCAAGTTCTTTTGCTTTAGCAATTGCGCCTTTCATTCCTTTGGCGCCTTCGGTCAAAACAAGTTCGGCGCCGTAAGCCTTCATAAGCTGCCTGCGCTCAACTGACATTGTTTCCGGCATAACGATAATTATTCTGTAACCTCTTGCCGCAGCAACCGACGCAAGACCTATGCCTGTGTTGCCGCTCGTAGGCTCAATTATAACAGAATCCTTATTAAGAAGACCTTTCTCCTCGGCATCGTCTATCATAGCTTTTGCTATTCTGTCCTTAACACTGCCGGCAGGATTGAAATACTCAAGCTTGGCAAGAATTTTTGCGCCGACTCCGGTCTCCTTTTCTATACCTTTAAGTTCAAGCAACGGGGTTTTGCCGATAAGTTCATCGGCAGATTTATAAATTTTTGACATTTTTGCCGCCTCCAATTACATATCAAAATGGTATGTTTTTACTTTTCGTAGAGATTATAGCACATAAAACATACTTTGTCAATAGGTTTTTAAAAAATTTCCGTGTTGAAAAAGGATACCGAAGATTAAATATCAAAAATCAACCGCCGAGTTTAAAATGGCTATTGCAATGAATATAGGCAAAATTAAATTTGTGAAAATTTAATTTTGCCTAAGGCGATAAAATCGGCTTGTCGAAACAATTTTTGATGTTTCGACATTCTATAATCATTATCGGCTCCCTTGTGTAAAGGGAGCTGTCCCGTCAGGGACTGAGGGATTGTTAAAAAGCCTAAATCAACGCAGTGACTTAAATGTTAAAGATTAAGCATTAACATTTAAATTGCAAAACCTTAAAAATTCAATCTAAACCAAAAACATTAAAGATTAAATATAAAAATTTTAATATCGAAAAGAGATCGTCTTTTGTTTTCGTTTGCAAATTTCGAATGAAAAATTAAAAAACATAATATGAAACTCAAAAAACAAAAGAGAAAATTATAAATCACAAGGAAAGAATACCCCTCAGTCAGCCGTTCCGTCTGACAGCTCCCCTCTATTTCAGCTACGCTGAAAAGAAGGGAGCCTAAGGGGCAGTAAAGCCTTATTTTAACAGTGAAACTCTACTGAATTTGTTGGCTCCCTTGTGTAAAGGGAGCTGTCCCGATAGGGACTGAGGGATTGTTAAAAGTTCAAACCAAAGCTGTGACTTTAATATTAAAAAGATTAAACATAAATATTTAACATCAAAAAAGAGTGCTTTTGATTTCCGCTTGTAAATTTCAAGCAAGAAGTTAAAAAATCAGAATATGAAATTTAAAAAATAAAACCGAAAAATGTTAAAAAACAAGGAATGAATACCCCTCAGTCTCGCTACGCTTGCCAGCTCCCCTCTATTTCAGCTACGCTGAAAAGAAGGGAGCCTAAAAAGGCAGTAAAGCCTTATTTTAATAGTAAAACTTCATTGAATTAAATGCCTGCCCTGTGTAAGGTAGCCGAAGGCGGCTTAAAGCGCAAAGTGAATGACAGTCCGGGGGACTGTCAGAGCCGTGAGGTGACCGAACCGCAGTGAGACGGTGGCAAATGTTTAGTGTAAAGCTTATTGAATAAAAAGCCTGCCCTGTGCAAGGGGAGGTGGCAAAGCGGAGCTTTGACGGAGGGGTTGTTTTAAAGCAAAAGCAGAGCAGAAACTTAAACTTTTAAAGATTAAGTAAAAAAGACTCAGATATCCCCCGCCTTTTTACTGATGTGTGATAAAGAAGTAATAGAAGTGTAAAAAATTTTGCCGTTCCTATCCAGCACTTGCGCATTGTGTCGGACAGGTCGGGCGGTTATTCGGGCAAGTCCACCTTGCCAACAAAAGAATAATAAATCTCAATGTCCTGCCTACGGGTCTTGTTCTCGTCATAGCTGCACTCATGCACAACGATTTTCTCTACAAACTCCCGCAACAGAGTAGGGGTAAGTTCTTCAAAGCTGGTATGCCGCCGGACAACATT
>CAKSEH010000009.1 GCA_934446475.1 uncultured Eubacteriales bacterium
TGTTTTAATTTGAGTTTTTTAACAATCCTTCCGTCACGGCTCCGCCGTGCCACCCTCCTTTACACAAGGAGGGCTTTGTTGTCTTTTTGGCTCTCTTCTTTTTATAGAGGGGAGCTGTCGAGTGAAGCGAGACTGAGGGGTATTCTTTCCTGTATCCTTATATTCTTTACATCCTTATATTCTTTAAGTTTTATACCTAATTTTCAATCTTTCCGATTTCTGTCATACTTTAGTTTAAAAAACAATTCTTTCGCCGGAGTTTTTCGTCGACTCAACAAAATTTCTTCTATACGACAAAAAGAACCCTGCCAAAGCATTCTTTGGCAGGGTCCCTAAAAACCCAAAATTTAAATTTTATAATACTGCGGTAATATATTATTTAGCTCTTGAGAGACAGTCGGTAATAATTCTTGTGACTGTGTTGCGCTGAGCTGAAACTGTTGAAGCAACATCAGCACCGGCCTTTATATCCTCTGCTATTTTTCCAAGGATATCAGACACTCTCTTGCCTTCGGAATCCTGAAGTCCCTGGAATCCGAGGAAACCGTTCTTTGCAAACTGTTCATCAACATAGTTACGAACATCTGCGGGGAGCTGGAGGCTTGAACCTACATTGCTATCCTCTGTTCTGCTCTCAAAGAGCGCATAAGCAGCTGCGATAGAGGGATCCTTAGCGCCCTTTGCTGCAGAGTAACCCTGAGCAACGTGAGCCGGATACTTTCCGCCTGCGGTGAGTCCGGTCGGTACCGGGCAAGCACCTAAGTTTGAAGCATCTTTATCGAAAGCTGAAGAAGCCTTTGCGTTCTTTGCATAAACGGTAAACGCATCACTAACAGCCATTGTTGCTATCGACTTACCGGTTTCCATAGGCGAATGTGTGGTAAGGCACATCGGATTATCGCCGAAGAAGAGATTTGCATAAGAGTTTATAGCATTCATAACTGCTGTATCGCCGAGATTTTCTGTGAATTTCTGACCCTCAACCTTTACGGCAGAAACACCGCACTGATTAAGCCACGGGAATAAATCAGCATTCGCAAAGAAAGCAATATTGTTTGCTATATCGGTTACCTGAGCAGACATCTCTTTAACCTTATCCCAGGTCCAATTACCCTGTTTCCAGAGAGTATATGGATCTTCAAGACCTGCATCGGCAAAGGCCTTCTTATTGTAATAGAATACATAAGAATAAACCGACTTAGCAGAACCTGCAGCATAAAGCTTACCGTTCCAGGTGAAAGCCTCGTTTACTGTCTTTGAAAGACCGCCGTTGTTGGGCTTATCTACATTAAAATAATCAAGCTCGTCTATGTAACCCTCAAGAGGCTCATAGAGATCTGAGAATATTGACTGCGGGAAGAACATACCGTGGTTTGCGATAAGGTCATAAGGCTTACCTTCAGCTATTGACTTCGCAACATCGTTCTCGAGACCGCCTGTTCCTATCTTAACCGAAATATTTGCATTATGTGCCTTATTAAAGGCTGCAACTTTACGGTTTATAATTTCATTTGTTTCATACCAATAATAGAAGGTATAATCTTTTCCGCCGAAGTCCGCAGTTGCGAGTTTGGTCTTTAAAACCGCATCATCATCGACCTTGGCCTCTTTTATACCGCCGGAAGTAACGGCATTGTCTGTTTTCTTGCTGGAGCCGTTATTATCATCTTTCTTACCGCACGAAGCAAAGGAAAGAACGCAGGCAGCCGCAAGGCACAGACACATAATCTTTTTTAACATAGCGTTTCCTACTTTCTGAAAAATTTTAAAGGATCTTATGTCGACTGCACCTACCGCCGGACAATTCAAACACAGTATCCTTTATTGTTATTATATTATCACAACGCATTATAAAATACAAGTAATTTTTGATAATTTTTAAATATTTTTTATAATTACGAAGATATGTTTTGTTGATAATCAACAACGACATTCGATCGTTTAATAGCAAAATGCACAGTTAAAGGTTATAAACAGAACCCTTAGCCGTGCATTCATCAACAAAAAGCAAATTTAGCCCACTATACCGGAACGTTCGATGCTTTCCGTAAACTTCCTCTGAACTATAAGATAGAATATTATTATAGGAATTATACAAAGCAACGAGCCTGCCGCAAGCATACCCTTTACCTGATACGTATCATAGCCGAGGTGTGCGGCAGCGTTACCGTCCGACATAGTTTCTCTTAATAAATTAAGTCCCGCAGCGAGAGGACGCTGTGTTGCATCGAAGAAGAGAGATGTATAGAACGAGTCATTCCAATACCATACCGAACCGAGAACCGAAACGGTTATAATAGCAGGAGTTGCAAGAGGGAGCATAACTCTTACAAATGTTCCGAAGGCGCTGCAGCCGTCTATCTTAGCTGCCTCTTCAAGTTCTTTGGGTTGACCCAAGAAGAACTGACGGAATATGTATATGGCAAGACCTGCTCTTATACCGCTTGCAAAAAGCGCCGGTATTATCATTGTGACCGGACTGCCGGTCAGTTTTACATATCCCTGCCCTATTCCTATTTTGGCAAACAATTTGAATATACCGCCGAGATCAAAAAATCTGAAGTTTAAGAAGGTGGATATAGTCGTCGTCTGCGGAGGAATTATTATAAGAGCTATAACAAACATAAATGCTATATTCTTTTCAAAAAATTTAAACCTTGCAAATCCGTATCCTACCATTGAGCAGGAAGCAAGAGTTGCCGCAACACCGAAAACCGTTATAAACATCGTAAGGCCGAGAGAACCGAGATAATTAAGTTCTTCTATGGCGTTTTTGAAGTTTGCAAGCGAAAGATGTTTCGGAATCCAAACTATAGCCGGATCGTTTGCGGTTGCGGGATCCTGTATCGCAGAAACAACCAAATATATCACCGGAAACAGGAAAAGATAGCACATTCCCGCAAGGAAAAGGAACTTTATTATATTGACAACGAGGCTTCTTGATTTACTTTTAAGTTCGTATTTTTTCTTACTGTCCATTTAAAAAGCCTCCCTTATGCGTATCTCTTGTTGAGTCTCGAGAAAATAAACATCACGAGCATAACGAAGACCGCTATCAATATAAAGTAAGAATATGACATTACAGAAGCCACTCCGAAGTTAAGAGCCTGTGTTGCAACGAGCACCTGATTCATAGCATCGTTTCCGGCATCGGTAAATGCATCAACTATTGTGTAAACGGTATTAAGAACAAACACCGGAAGAAGCATCGGAAGGGTTATTTTGAAGAATTCTTCCCACTTGGTAGCTCCCTCAACCGAGGATGCTTCATAAAGTGATGTCGGTATACTCTGAAGTCCCGAAAGGAATATGATTATCTGAACTCCGGTTTTCCAGGCAAGGTTAAACACATCGTTTGAAAATGTTGTAAACGCCTCAACGATTTTTGTGTTAAGTCCGGCATCTATAAGAATCTGTTCTATTCCGACGCTGTATTCTATCTGACCGCCTGCAACAACTTCGCCGCTGAGTGCTGCATTTGCAACAACATCGTTTTGAAGTATTAAAATTACGGTTCCAGTCATAACAATAACCGGGAGGAAGAATACAACTCTTACAAATGTACGGCCCCTGAATTTGGTGTTAATAAGTATTGCTAGGAAAAGGCTGATGAACAAAATGCAAGGAACCTGCCAAAGCATATTGCCGACCGATGTAAAAAGGTTATAAAGGAAGTCAGGGTCCTTATTGAAAACCTGATCGAAATTCTTTCCGCCCACATACTCCATATTGTATCCGCCGAATGTGACGGTCGTATTATAGAACATCATTCTGAGAGTTTCTATAAGGGGGGTAACCGAGAAAAGTATAAAGCCTATATAGAACGGCAGGACGAACATTCTTCCTACCATAGCATCTCTTCTTCTCAGAGTCATATGGCTCTTGGGAGCACCTGTTTTTTTCATCTTGCCGCCTCCTTTAATACAAAGTCTTTTGCCTTAATCGTAACGCCGTCAACGGTAGCTTCTTTTTCGGAATAGTTTACATAAACCGCCGTTTTGTCTGAATAAACCGTTTTGAAAACATCGTTCCCGAGGAAGGTGTGATCTACGATTTCCTTGTCGTAAATTTTATCGTTTACGGTTTTTTGTGACTTATAATAATTTACAGCCGTTTTCTTCCAAAGGGAATATTTTGAACTGTAAAGATCCGAAAGTCTTGTTTCTCTGAGATTATAGGAATTATTGCCTGTGCAATCAAACAACAGATCGGAACCTGTTTCAAGCGACTTTAAATAGGTAGTCTTGGGGTCAACCGACTGCACAACGGCGGGTGTTGTATAATTCTTATAACCGTGAAGAACTATCTGCATAAACGGAACATCATAATCGAAAATATCATATTTACTCGAGCTTATCGGCAGTTCATATATTCTTTCCGCATAGGGAAGGACATATGAATTTCCGCCGTCAACCGCAATATTCTTTATGTTAAGCCCTTTAAGGAAGTTTTCATAAAGAGAAACGCTCTTTGCTCTGTAAACACCGTTTTTCTCACCGAAATCAGAATATACCTGGCTGCCGATATTTAAAACACCTATCGAGTCATTACCCTTTTTCTTGAAATCCTTAATAAATTTAGCAGAAGCCTTATTAAGAGAAGCGGGGCTTATAAGCACCCAGGGACTAATTGTTCTGTCCGGTTCATAGGTTACTATAGAATATTCATACTGGTGAGCAACATCCCCGTTTGTGGTATGAGCAGCATTGCTCTTTGCCGAAACGCCCCAGCGGCTCTTACTGTAATTTATAAAGTCCACTCCGAGATAATACTCTATCTTTGATTTATTAAGGTATTCTTTAAGGTCGTTAAAGTCGCTCTTGCCTCCGAGAACCGAAAGCGGAGATGCACTCTTTACATATTTCCGGTTATAAACACCGTTATTTACCCAACCTATATATTGCACCGAGATATTATCTACTCCGGACTTTTTAAGATCCTTCAAGATGCTTTGAGTATCATCAAACGAAGTGAGAACCCGTTTCTTATTATACTTAAAGCCAAGGAAATTAGCAGTTGTTTCAAGAGAACCGTAAACATTAAGCGACAGAGTGGACTTATTAAGAGTTTTCTTAAGAGCCTTTTCATCGGTAAGATATTTACGGTAACGGTTAGCCATACCGACATATGAAGCATTATCCCCTGAAAGGAAATAGTACCTTACAGTATATTTATCAAGACCGAACGCTGTATTTGTAACGGTTGAAATGCTCTTTTCTCCGTTTGCCTTTGAGGCATACAGTGATTGTTCCACGCTGTAAATTCTGTATGAGAAAAGGCTTGATATCATATTGTAGTTTTGTTTTGCGCTTCCCGTTTTTGCGGTGATTTTTGCGCCGCCGTCCCCCGAGGTTATAACGCCCATCATAGCGCCTTTACCTTCGATAACGGTTCCGAATACCGGAAGGCGAATATCCTGCTCGGTAGCAACCTGCCTATCCTCGATTATCGATTTATCTGCGCCGTATACCATTTTGCTGTAATCCTTATACGGCACTATTCCTCTGTTAAATCCGGCAACCGCCCCGCAGCCGTCAGGCACAAAGAGATATCCTTGCTGCTGCTGATTTGCAGCACCCATACTCGGAAGGAACTGAACCTCTATTATGCGGTTTTTATTTCCCTCGTCTATTCCCTTTATATCGATTGATGCTTCGAGATAATCATCTTTTAAAACATAGGTTACGGGGATTTTGATTTTAAGGTCGACAAAGTTGAATGTAACCTTGACGCCGTTTGTTATTTTATCAACAGAAAGACCGCCTTTTGATATGCAGGCCGTAGCGCTGTTTGCGCTTTGAGAGGTCTGTATAGTGTTAATATCCTCAACAGCAATATACTGCAGGACAAGGTGTGATCTTATATTTGTTCTTGTTACGCCTTTTGTGATCTTATCTTCATTTACATCTTCAGGCACGCTGTACCACACGGAATTGTTACTCTTGTTGACAACGGCAAAATAGCCGTTTGAGTAGTCAACATAAAGAGCAAGATTGTTGTTCTCGGCGGAAAGCTTATAACCGCCTGCGGCTGCGATTGCTGCGGCAGTCTCCGGCGCTACGGAATTAGCTGCCGAAACTTTACCTGCGGGCAACGCAAGACCGACCGAAAGGCACATTATAAGCATTACGGCGATCAACCTGAATGTTTTACCGTATCTCATTCTCATAATATTTGCTCCGTTCATTACTTAATTCTGAAAGTGATTTCTTTATACACAGACTCGAAGAAGCTGAACATCTGATTCATAAGACTGTAAAGCAGGATGCAAAGGAATACCATTGCCACCATTCCGAGGAGTGTAAGTATTATAGACCACAGTGTTTTGGAAACTGTGAAATCGTGAATTGTAAGCAAGCCGAGAATGAGTATGCCGGCTGTCCAGATAAGGCCTATCGTCGTTATTATGCTGATAAAGACCTGCTCTGACGGTACAAAAAAGTTTGTCAGTATCATCTTAAGCACAAGGCTTACAAGATACGGGATAAGGCTGTAAGCAACGGTTGCAAATATATCAACTATCGTTCCTTTGCCTTCTATAAGTGTGCAAATTGCCCAGTTACAAACGCAGAACATAATATAAACGCCTATCGTAAGCAATAATGTTACGGGCAAATTAAAATCTGCGCTTCGGTTTATGCTGAACGCAAAGCCGGTTACATTAAAGTCAAGTGTTTTAATAACGAACCAGGCAACGGCAATTATTGCCGAAATTCCGAGAGACGGCAATTTTCTTTCTTTAAACTGCGAAAATCCGTCTATAGGATGAAGGAGAACATAAAAAGGCATACCTTTTTTGCTTTCCATTCTGGAATATGCCGAACCCTCCACCGGAACCGCAAGCTTTTTAAGTCCCTTAATGCCGAACGCAATCGCAACTATCACGGCGACAACGCCCAGAAGAACCCACACTGCATTTTTCTCAATGTTTATCTGACGCTGTTCCTTAAACGAAAGGGCATATCCTTCCTGATCATATGCAAGTTTATAGTATTCCATTGCCGACTTATAATCGCCCTTATAGTCGGCAATTCTTCCTAGACCCTGATAACAAAGATAACTGTTGCTGTTATTTTTAAGAAGCTCATTATAGATATCTGCCGAGCCCTCAAAATCGTTGTTATTCATCTTAACCACAGCAGCACGGAGATTTTTTATATACTCCGTGGCTGTGAAGACAAGAACGGAATTTTTCTTACGATCTACAACGAGGATATCGTCGCCGATAGTCTCTATGGCAGTAGCCGCCGTAAAGCAGCCTGCCTGATCGCTGTTTGCGCCGAAAACCGTGAGCAATGTACCTGTATCTGTATACTGGAATACTCTTCCTCTTGAATTATCAAGAATATTAAGGAAGCCCTGACTGTCGACATCGATATCGTGGAACCAGGTTTTCTGACCGCCTTCGGAATCGATTGTGTCTCCGAATACAACTCCGCTTTCCGTAAGGTTTTCGCCGCTGTAATTAAGTTTTCTTACAAGACCCGATACAGCGGACTTGGAAGTTGAATCACGGTATGGAGAAACAGTATATGCAAATCCGTTTTCCGCAAAATCCATATTCGTTATTGTTACCGGAACCGTTGATTCAACAAGTTCAAGCTGCGTTACGTTCATAAAAGTTTTACGGAAAAATTTGAGCAATGCCTGAGTTGTTGAAAGAACTTCGTTTGCTCCGTAGAATTCGATGAAATCACCGCTTGGAGAAAACACCATTGCGCCGAGCGCAATATTGTCCGATGTTACATAAAGTCTTCCTTTATCATCGGATTTCACCTTTTTCGGTGCAAACAAGGCATCCGTATCGTTAAGAGCGTCATCAGGACGGAGAACAACAAGGTTTACATTGCAGTTGCGGTCAATCTTTAAAACCCTGTTTCCGGGAGTATCCGCAATAACAAATTCACCGCTCGGTGTTATATCAAATCCGTTTGCGCCTGCAAAGGTCACTACTCCGCCTTCTGCGGTAACCTGATACTTCTTTGCGAGCTCATCGCTTATTCTGAAATTTGCATATTCCTTGACCAGGTTGTAATCACCGTCAAGCTCAATTATACGGTTATTATTGCTGTCAAGAATATAAATATGACCGTCATAATTAACTATATCGGTCGGCAGATTAAGTTCGGTTTCAAGGCTTAACGCCGAACCGGTTATTGACTGTTTATATGTATATCCTATCGGTGCTATGATAGCCTCGCCGAATTCGTTATACTCATAAGATTTATAGGGAGCAAAATCGCTTCCCGTCGCCGACACCGAGAAGGTGAAGAGCGACATAACAACAAGAATTGCAAGAAAAATAGAAATAGACTTTTTCATTGTTTTTCGCACCTCACTTAAGACCCGAATGTGCCATCGTATTCATAATTGAACGCTGATTCCAAAGGAATATGATAACCGTCGGTATCATCATTATAAGAGTTACAGCCATACCGGCGCCCGCCCTTGTGATACCCGATGTTGCTATCTGCGACATCGCAGCAGAAATATGCTTAAGTTCTTCCGAATATATAGCATTTGAACTGCCGGCGTTCCAATAACTTTGGAATGTAAATATAAGTGCTGTGAGCCAACCTGCCTTAATACTCGGAGCAACTATCTTAAAAAGAATTTTAAATTCGCCTGCTCCGTCTATTCTGGCGGCCTCAAGAATGGAGTCCTGAATATTCGCTCTTATAAACTGCGCTATAAGGAATATACCCATTGTTGAAGCGAGACCCGGAAGAATTACTGCCAAATATGTATCTACTATTCCCATCTTTGACATAACAACGAATCTGAGCATTGCCATTGTATCGTTATGGAAAAGCATTGCATATACAAGGAAAGTGTTAAGTATCCCTACTATCTTTATTTTCGACTTAGCAACGGGATAAGCTGTTATAAGCGAAAGGAAAAGATATGAAATTGTTCCTACAGCCGTTGTAAATACTGCATTAAAGAGATACCTTGTGAAAGGAACGCCCAATGTATCGATTGAAGAAAGAATAGCTTTATAGTTATCTGCCGTAGGATTTATAACGAAGAACTTCGGCGGATATATATAGTATTCTTCAATCGGCTTTATTGACTGCAGAATAGTATACAAAAGCGGAAGAGCCATAAAAAGACTCATAATGAACAGGAAGAGTGAAATTCCCACGGTTCCCGCTTTAGAACGGGAAAGAGCAACCTGTTTATCCTTCCTGCGATGTTTTACCCTCCTGAGGAGGTCTGAAACTTTACTCATTTTCAAAAACCTCCTTAGTCAGCACCGAAGGCCTTCAGGACCTTAGTGAACAGTCGCCATACAATAAGCATCGCAGCCATCAGGAAAACCGACATTGCGGATGCGTAACCGTATTCAAATCGTGTGCCGCCGAATTCGCCCATATACTGCAAAATCGTGTCTGTTGCATTGTTGGTGGAGGGGTATCCCGCAAGTGCGGTATTAACAGCGCCTACCGCAAATGCGCCGCCTATAGACTGAACAGCACCGAAAAGCAACTGCGGACCCATCTGCGGGAGTGTTACATAATAAAGCTCCTGCCAACGGTTATGCAGTCCGTCGATTGCCGCTGCTTCGTAGTACGCACGGTCAAGACCTTTTAGTCCGGCAATGAATGAAAGGAAGCCTGCACCGAATGAATTCCAAATACTTACGATTATAACGACCGTCATTGAATATTTTGAATCCGAAAGCCAGCTTATGGGCTCTATCCCCATTTTGCCGAGCGTTGCGTTTATAAGACCGTTTGAATCGTTTGCAAATATGTACTGCCATATAACATACAGCGTTCCGCTGAATGTAGGCGAATAAAAGAGGAAGATTATAAGAAGTCTTATCTTTTTGTCAACCTCATTTATAAGCCATGCAACAACAAAGCTTAAAATGTATCCCACCGGTCCTACTATCATTGCCTGCATAAGGGTGTTTTTAAGAACTATTATAAATGTCTGATCCTTAAACAATAGCCTGACGTAATTATCAATGCCGGTAAATGACGGCCAAGACATACCGTTAAAGTCGGTAAAGCTTACCAAAAGTCCTCCGATTGCGGGTATTACCGTAAACATAGTGAATATTATAATAAACGGCATTACCATAACATAGTACGGAAGGCTGTTGTTGAAAGAGGATCTCTTTTTCTTTTCAATATTATTCATTTTCGGTCTACTGTCCCCTTTCAATTATTATCCACAAATTCGGCACGCTTACGGGTAAGCTCCTGATTTATATATCTGCACTGAATATTAAGCTGACGGAGCGGATCTGCGTTATCATTATAGGATGTTCTCAGCGCATTGGTAAGATGACGGAGAATAATATAATTTCCCGGTATCTGTTCAATTCCGACAGCATTATCACGCTGAACCGTAAGTATTTTCTTTTCTGCATCGGTCCATCCGATGTTTTCGAAAGCCTTTATATTAGCAAGAGCAGGTCTGCCCGCAATACCCTGAATGGACTCCATTGCATAAGCATAATTTTCCTGGGTTTCTGCGCTTGCCCACCACTTTACAAATTCAAATGCTTCATCTGCAACGCCTCTGTCTTTTGCGGCTTTCAGGATTATAGTACCTGTGCAGTCTGCGCTGACCGTACGGTCTATCGTACCGTCTTCCTTAGGAGTTCCCGGAACAAGTGTCATACCCCAGCGGCCCTGAATTTCCGTACCCACTGCGGAAATCTGCTGATAATATCCAGAGCTTGCAATTATTATCGGCATCTCACCGGAACGGAAACGGCTTAATATATTAAAGTCGGTATCGAGAGCATAATCACGATAAAGCTCAACAAGTTGTGTAAATGCCTCTTTGCCTTCATTACACTCAAAGTTAACCTGAGTGAGATCGTTGTTATAATACTTACCGCCCTTTTGAAGTAAAAACATATTAAATATCGGAGCGGCTGCAGTTACGCCGGCGGTGGCAGCATCAGCCTCTTTGATACCGACATTGAACTTGTTCTTTTGAAGTTCTCTTAAAACTTTATAGAAATCGTCCCAAGTCTGCGGGAGTTCAAGCCCTAACTTTTTAAGTATGTCGCTGCGATAGAACATAACATTAAAGTCCTGTGTTATCGGCATCGCATATATTCCGCCCTCGTATTCAAACGGCGTCCAGGCAGAATTTTTAAACTGAGACATATACTCATCGTCAAGCTTATCTATATAAGGCTTTAAGTCAAGGAGCTGACCTCTGAGTGCCAGATTTATCGGCACATCCTGAGCAACCGAAAGGGATATATCAGGTTGTCTGCCGGCAAGTATCGCCTCGGGAAGAGATGTTGCCGAAACTACAAATTTGATATTTACATTAGGATGATTCGGAAGATACTCTTCATCTATGAGATTCTTGACAGCCTGCGCCTGATCACGGCCGAGAGCTGTCCAAACAGTTACTGTTTTCTTACCCTTTTCTTCTCCCTGAACATATTTATCGGAGAATGAATATACAAATCTCTGCAACTCGAACTTAAGGCTCTTCCAGAAACCGGCACCGGCTTTCGGTTTTTCGGTATCCGAAGAAGAAATATAAATACGGTCAAGCTCAAGCTGGAGACTGTTTATATCATAAGTCTGAGCAATATAAGAGTCTATTTCGCTTTTGAATGTTGAGAGTTCATCGACTATCGTACGATAGTTTGTTATCATACCGTCGAGCTTATCTGCAAATTCCCTGAAGAAATATGTTTTTGAGTTTGCATCCCCGAGAATAGCGGTTACCATTTTATCTATTTTTGATATCTCGTTCTTTGCGGCTTTTAAATCATCAAGCAAAGTCGGTATCTCTCGCTGAATATTATAGTCACGCTCGGTATCGGGATTAACACCGGTTACCATTATGATCGACTGGTAAATGTCGTTAAGCATATCGATAGAACTGCTTATTTCGCCGAGCACCTCGCCGAGTTCGCCCGTTGTAGCCTCAAGGGTTAAAATGTCGCCGGGTTTCAGATAAAACATATACGGATTTTCATCGCCGCCGGCGGTGCTTATGTACCAACTGTCCTTATATTCAAAGGGTATGCTTGCTGCTTCCTTAAACGGTATTACACCGTTTATATAAACCGTTCTGAAGGTTGATACGCCTACAGAGCCGTTCTGTTTAGCTCTGAAGCGAAGTATATACATACCTTCTTTTAGATTATCGGGAACCTGCCAGGTCGCCCACTGACCCGAGGTATTCCAATAGCTCTGACCGAACGAGTTTACCTTATTAACCTTTGATGACTGCGGAGACATTCCCGAATTTGTGCTGTCTATCGTGGAAGCAAGCCTATTATCGCTCTTTTCAAGAACATCTTCCGCTTCGATTATATAATTTGAATTAGTAATAACCTTTTTATCCGAGTTGCTTTTTTTGTACTCTTCATAAGAAACCGGAGCTTCATACTTTTTAAAGGAGATATTCGAAATCGCAACAGCTTCAAGCTGCCTTACCACTCTTAAAGTATGAGTACCTGCGGTGAGGGATACCGCAAGCGGATCATTATATGTTCCGGCAACACTTTTTACCCAAACTTCATTCCAACGGAAGTTTTCAACCTGTGTAGGTCTTACTTCGTTGCCGTCTTCATCCTTTTCATACTTAGCACCGCTATCGGTTTTTTTATCAACCCAAATTCTTGAAAGCTGGACATTTTCAAGCTCTTTGTATTGATATTCACCGTCAAGCATAAAGCCCACCTGTATGGTTCTGCCGGTATCTTCAACAGGACAATAATTAACGGAAATATTGTAAAGTCCCGCTTTTGCGACAGTGAAAGTGTATTCAACATAGGTGTTATTCTTATCAAGTGTATAGGCCTGTTTGCCGTTTACCTCTGCTGACGCAGCGCCCGAATCCGATGCAGAGAAATTGCCTGTTCCGACAACGATCTCGGAATCGGAATATGCGTTATCCTTGTTGCTGCTTAAGAAGTTACCGTACCCCGATTCTTCCCCGTCGGCAGTCAGGACAACCTTATTGTCCGAAACGCCGTTTTCAGCGGCAGACACGCAAAAGGAGGCCTGTAAGGCACTCATAGAAAGCAACGCTGCAAGAAACAGTGAGGCTATCCTTTTACCTGTTTGTTTTTTTACTGACTTTTTTTTCATTACTTTCTACCAGTCCCTCTTGAAAATAATTTTATATCATAATTTATAAGGTTATTACCCTTAGTATCGGACCCGAAGATTTTCGGGTCCGATACTAATTGCAATAAGTTTTATAATCGGTTATTGCGGGAACTGCTTTTTAGAGCAAATTCCCGCAATAACCTTACCTAAAGTTCAAAAACTTAAACTTTAGAGTTTGATTATTTAGAAAGCTTATAATTGGGGTCAATAATGAATTTTGCTATTTCTGCAAAATCAGTTGCACTTACAACCTCGTCGCCGTCAAAGTCGACCGCTGCAAGGAATATGCCGTTTCCGGCTGCTCCGGCTGCTGCCTTCTTTGCTCTTACAAGGTCACGGAGATCAACTGTTCCGTCGTTATTGGCATCTCCGTAAAGCTGACCGTCAAGCAACGTGCCGTCTAAGTTAACCTTAGGAGTATTAACTGTCAAGCCGCCTCTGTCTGCTCTTAAGAACTTAAGGTTATCGATAAGAGCGGTTGAAGTGTTGTCATAAGCGCCGCCGAACTGAGCACGGATATAAAGCGGTTTTGAGATATCGCTGACAGTGCAAGCATTGCTTACAAAGTTTTTCATATCTTCGCTCTGTGCATAAATTGCGCCGCCGGAAGTAATATCATCGCCCATAATGTTCATCGTAAACTGAACAGGTGATGATATATCAGCAGAAAGGTAAATAACATCGCCGTTGTTTATACCGGGGAGATAGAAGTTAGCTGTTCTCGCACCGTTATAATTTCTGTTGTATACAACAGCCATCCGGCCGGCTTCATTTACATAAACACCGTCGTCCGAAAGGTATATTGTAGTCTGATCCTTTGCCATCCAATACTTAAGTCCCTCAGAGAAATCAAGATTCTTAGGAGTTTCAAGAGTATCAAATGAGTTCGAAGAATAGTTGCCTCCGCCTGCATACATACCTTTTTCTGCGGTTCCCCAGTAATTATAGAGATCTCCATCTGCAATTATGTAGTCCTCGGTGTCTTCACTGCCTATATAGTTGAAAACATCCATCTTACCGGTTGAATTCTTCTTTGAGGTAAGAACGCAAACATCTTTGACTTTGCAGGTACCGTTTGCAACATCCCCGAAAACCTGAAGTCTTACAGAGTAAGAAGCATAGTCTGCGGAATGGATAAGACTGACCGCATTTATCGGCGAAAGCGTCAAGCTGTCAGCTGCGCTTAAATTGTTTGTTGCCTCTAGAACCCTATTGCCGTTTGCATCAAATGCATCTACAGCAAGTTTAAAATTCACACCGGATGCGATATAATTTGCTCTTACATATATCTTATCTCCTGCTGCCAAACCCTTTGCAGAGAATCGGGCGGAAACTATATTGTTGTCTCCTGCAATATCATTTTTAAATGATATCATCTTTGTTTCAGAATCAAGTGTTACAACATCCGATGCAAAATAAGAATTCTTGTTTGATGTGCCTGCGCCCCAATACTTAAGTCCCTCAGAGAAATCAAGATTTTTCGGAGCTTCAAGAGCATCAACCGTATTTGAATAATTGAACTTATAGCCGTTAAAACCGTCAGCCTCGGAACCGTAAACATCGCCTGTGGAAAGATTTACGGGTGTTCCGTCAAGCTCGGTAACCGTGCCGTCCGAAAGGATCTTTACAAGTTTTACATCATCAATATCAAATGTGATATTGTTCTGCTCGGGAGCGATTATTATTTGCCATCTGTATGTTCCCGAAGAAGCCTGACCGGGATTTGTTCCGGCATTTCTTTCGAGGACGGTAGCGGTTGTTTTAGCTATTGCGGTTGCCCAACCGTTTGAATCGGTTGTATAAACCTTATCTTCGCTGCTCTGAGCATATACCTTATGACCGGTGGCTCTGTCAAGAAGTTTAGCCTGAATTCTTCTGTCACCTCTGAATTTATAGAGAACCGACACGGTATCGCCGACAGAAATATATTTTTCATCGACAAGGAAGTGAGCCGTAACAAGACCTTGATATGATGCAGGAGAATTAACGGTTACATATTTATTGCCGTTTGCTTCCGTTTTTACGGCAGCAATATCGGACGGGTAAACGGTGGGTTTGTCTGTGCTTGCTCCAAAGGTTGTTCCCCAGAACTTAAAGCCCTGTGAGAAATCGGCATTTTCAAGACCGTCATAGCTTGTAGGTCCGTTATTGAAACCTGTACCATTGTTGGATGTGGTACCCATACCGTTTTCTTCGGTTCCGAACTGGTCAAGATAAAGGTCTTTATAAAGTGTACCGTCGGGATTGTAAAGATATTCGTGAACGCCGTCCTTTACATACTTTACAATGTGGATATTCTTTACCCACATATCAGCGTCTTCAAGCGATGTGCCCGTTGCAGCACCGTTTTGAATCTGAACCGAAAAGGCATCGTTATCGGATGTCATTTCAAGAGAACCGGTCGTAGCGGTTACAAATCCGTTTGTTGCTGCCTTACGATTAATAGAAGCAGCTGTGTTTGTGCCGTCAGCCTTATAAATGGTAAGCCTGAAATCAACAGAAGTCTTTGAGCCCGAAATCTTATGATCGAGGACAAGACGAATCTGATCGCCGGTTTTAAAACCGTCATAAGCGGTCTTAATCGAACTGATACCGTCGAACTGAGCTACGCCCTCTTTATAGGTTATGCATTTAACACCGTCAATTTCTTCGAGTGCAAACATATCGGAAGCATATCCTGCTCTGTCGCCCTTAGATGACCAATACATAAAGCCGTTGCTTAAATCGGCATTATTATAGGTGGGTAAAAGCCCAAGCTCATTTTTCGGAGTCGAGATACCGTTTTCAACAGTTCCTTCGTAAGGCTGATAATTAAGATGTTCACCGTAATATTTATTTCCGGTTGAAACATCGGTTGTTATTGCGAAATTTCCCGAACCTTCAACTGTGTAAAGAGCGTTACCGTCAAGATCATAAAGATTGCCGTCAACAACCTTAGCGAGTCTTATATTATCAAAAGCTGCTGTTGAAGCTTCTGCGGATGTTGCCTGAAGCTGGAGTTCAAATATATAATCCTTTGTTGTATCGGCACGCTCGCCTACAGTGCCTCTGAGATTAGAATAAGCGGTTTCCCAACCGTTTAGCTTAGTAAGTATATTTTTACCGCTGACGGATATTGCCCTTGTGCCTGTTTCATCAGCAGTATAATGCTGATCAATCCTGAACTGATAATTGTTATCGGTGTCTTCCTTATGGTCATAAAGAACAACAAGGTTATCACCGATGCTTATTTTGGACTGCGGAACAACTATCTTATATGTAGCAAGTCCGTTCCACTGGCTGTAATTGTCTCCGAAATTAAACGCAACATAGTGGTTGCCGTTTTGTTCGGCAACTACCGAAGCATAATCCGAAGCGCTTGTGGCTACATATGCACCGTCTGCCTTTAAGGGGCTTATCGGACCCCAATAAAGAAGACCGTTTTCGAAATCACCGTTTTGAATGTCATTAAGTGTGATTTCCGAATTGTGCCAAAAATAATTTCTTGATACTGTTACGCCGTTCTCTGCGGTTCCTGCATAATCAGGAATTTCAGAGCCCTCGGCGAACACGTTTAAAGCGCCGCCGAATGCGGAAAGAACAAGCATAGCACTCAGCAACAAAGCCAACGCTTTTCTAATGGTGGATTTTGCCATTTTGTTTTCCTCCTGAATAAATTTTTTAAGCGGGGACTTTCAGAGCCGCCTTAAATTACGTGGCTGCTCTCTGTTTTGAAAGTGATTTACAGCGCAGAACAACAACGGCAGGAGTGACCCTAACTCACAAAACGCAGAATGAAGTGCGCTGCAAAAAAACGCATATTTTGCCACATACACGCTTACACTTTATCACTTTACTACTATATTATACAAGCAACTATACAATAAGTCAACTGATTTTTTAACACATTTGACAATTATTTTGCTGTTTTTTATAAATTACTTGTCATTGTGGATATTTAAAGATGCGACCCCTTAAAATACCAAAGGGGTCGCATCTTTGAGTTTATAGCTTATTTATTATTTCTTTGCTTGAAGGTGTACCATTTAAAATATCGTTTTCAAAAAGAGAGGTTAAAAGAATTTCCTTTGCATTATAACGCTCACGGTCATATATGATATATATTTTACCGTCCTTATCAACAAAAGCATCGGGATAAGAAACGTCAGCTCTTGCATCGATAACGTAAGGCTTACCGAAAGTGGCAAGTTCATCATCGGATATGCGGGCGATAAGGCCTTTTCTGCCTTCAAGCGAGCTTACAAGAAGAACCTTCCCGGAGTTTAGTCTTGTGACAGAAAACCGTGAATCCGCACCGGAAAGCCAATCTGCCGAAATATCGTTCCAGGACGCTCCCCTGTCTTTTGAAACAGAATAAAAAATTCCGGTTTTTGTTCTTGCAAGGAAATGCCATTTACCGTCTTTTCCTTCGATAACGGCAGGTTCGTCAAACCAGACAAGAGATTTTTTCTGCGGGCCCTCTATTTTATTCCAACTTTTCCCGCAATCCGAAGAAATATACAAACTGTAGTTATACTTTTCGTCACGGGTAAGGCTGTATGTACGTGTAAATTCGGGCGGTATCCAATCCCAGGAAGTCAAGAGCCATTCTCCTGTTGAAAGGAACTGCGGCTTGCTTATCATTGTTCCGTCACACCAGCGGACGGCCTTTTCAAACTCTGGGCGCTCTGCATCGGCATTTTTGCACTTCATAGCCCAAACGCCGTTCACGCCGTCATAAAAAGTCCACATCTGATCTATTCTGTTTAAATGGCTGAGTATACGGCATTGTGTATATGTAATATAAAGCTCGCCCGACGGAGTTATAAAGATTTGCGGATCGTAAACACGGTCAAAATGCTCATCATCACCCTCAACGGTCATATAAGCGTCGTTCCAGGTCTTCCCTTCATCATCGCTGAAGCTTGCAACAATAAAGTTGCCGTATCCCGGTTCTTTTTCACCCCCGGAAAACCAAACTGCCCAGATTCTTCCGTCCTGAGTTTTTGCGACCGAGGGTATGCCCTGCCACTTTCTGCCGCTCTTCAGATATTTATCGTCAGTCGGGCGAACCGTTACCTTTGCCTGCTTAAGACTCGGAACGGGCGGATAGTAACCCTCATTATCGCCGAGCCACGGATTTTCGGGTTTTTTATCGGGAAATCTCGGGTTTTCATCCGGAACTTTGCTCATAATCCGCTTTGTGAATGACTTTTCACCGAAAAAGCCGCCCTTTTCTATATCCTCTTCGGTAAACCTCGACCAAAGTATTTCTCTTGCACCGTAACGCTCACGGTCATAAGCTATATAAATGCATCCGTCTGTATCCTGCATACCGTCCGGATAAGAAACATTGCGTCTGTCATCTAAAACGAGAGGTTCGCTCCACGATTCCATTTCGTCCTTTGATATCTTAGCGTACATTTTTTCTCTGCCCGTACCCGAATAAACGAGCAGTATGTTTCCGGACATAAGTCTGCGGACAAAAAATCTCGAACCGCCGGCCTCAAGCCAAAGCGGATCCCTATCAACCCAGGTATCGCCCCTGTCATAAGAAACGGCGTGGAGAATTCCTTTGTTTACCCTTGTAAAATAATGCCACTGTCCGTCTTTGCCCTCAAGCAGCATAGGTTCATCAAATTCAACAAGCTGGGGCTTATAGGGACCGTCTTTGCGTTCCCAGGTCTTACCCTCATCCTTTGAAATATACAGGCGGTAATAATACTTTGCCTCCGAATTATCACGCCCGAGGAAAGATTTTGTTTTAACAAACTGTTCGGGCAGCCAATCGTATGCGGTGAGCACCCATTCTCCTGTAGAAAGAACAGTGGGTTGGTTTCTCGGATAGCCGTCACACCAACGGACAGGTTCTTCGAAGGTTATCTCATCACCGTCCGGATCGGGACACTTTATAGCCCAGGTGCCGAAAATACCGTCATAAAACGCCCATATCTGATCGGTAGGAAGAAGGTGATTTATAAGGCGGGTCTGCATATAGGTTATATACATTGCGCCGTTCGGGGCATAGAAGAGGTTCAGATCTATGGCGTGGTCGTGATGAGCCTCATCTGCTTCAAGGAAGAAGAAATCCTTCCAGGTTTCTCCGTCGTCGTCGCTGTAAGCAAGGACATTGTAGTTATCATATCCCGGCTCCTTATGGCCGCCGGAAAAGTAAGCCATAAACAGTCTTCCGCCCTTGGTTTTAACTATCGACGGACAACCCTGCCACATACGGTTTTCAAGTTTATACTTAGGCTCAGTCGGGTTGATTTTGAAGGTTGCGGGTTTAAGGCTGGGTATCGGCGGATAATTGTCTTTAATAAACATCGGATGTTCTCCTTCTTGTGTGGATTTTTATAAATTCGGTTCACAGCCAGTTATGCTTTTTTAAATACTCATCTATTATTTCGACTCCGAGTTTGGTGTGTGCCGGATCGTGATAATACTCACGGAGTAAAAATGCGTGATTTGCCCCTTTAAGAAGATGAAGCTCGCAGTTTAGACCCATTTGTGTCATTCTGCGGTTAAAGAGAACCGAGTGCATAGGATCTACGCAGGTATCGCTGTCTCCGTGAACTAGAAGTGTATCGCAGTTATTATCTTTTATATGAAGAAGCGGGGAAAGCTGCATTTGTATTTCCTGCTTAGTCATACCCTTTAAGAGCGGCCTTTCAGAAGATTCGGGGCAGCCCTCACCCCAGCGGTCATTAAGAAGATTCAAAATGGGGTTCACAAGTATCGCAAGTTTTACGGGAAGTCTGTTTTCAAAGAAAGAATCGGTGGACATAACTCCCGCAAGATGTCCCCCTGCGGATTCGCCGAGCAAAATAACCCTATCAAGATCCGCTCCGTATTCAAGAGCGTGGTCGGCTATGTAATTCATACCGTCCTGACAGTCACAGCAAAGGTCGATCAGCTCTCTGCCGTTTCCTGCCTTCAAAATTCCGTAGGTCATTATTACGCCTAAAAATCCTTTGTCGGCATAATATCTGAGCAAATACCCGAGATAATCTCCGGACCATCTTGTCTGATCCTTCATTATATTTCTCGAGCCCCATCCGCCGCCGTGAATGATTGTGAAAACAGGATATTTCTTTGAGCGGTCGTAATCCTTGGGATAAAAATAGCAAAGCTCTAAATTTTCACCGTCGGGAACAGTCTTATAAGTTACTATCTCATCCGCTGTGTGTCGGGCAACATACTCCGAAAAGATACTGTCCGGAATATTTTCCTCTGGGATATGCGTATAGACCTTTGGCTCATCGTAACACTTCATCATTGCCTGTCACCTCACACCTTTTTTATAACATACGGCTGCTTAGGCTCTGCCTTAAGTTTTAAAACACCGTTTTTAACGTCTACCGTCTTAATGCTTTCTTTATCCTTTGCGGGAAGTTCGGTAACGGTAACTTTTGTCCAATCGGATGGGAGATCTATTTCAAGTTCCTTACCGTTTCTTGAATAAGCGTAATACTTACCGCCGCATTCAACCGCAGTTGAATAGTCGGAAGCAATTATTTTTCCCTTGTAAGATATTTCATAAGTCTTTTCGGCGTTATCTACCTTTATATATGAACCGCCGCCGTAATCAACAAATGATTTTTGCTCGCTGTAATCAATATCCTTTACTTTCTCATAAGAGAACTTAAGCATCGGGAATGTGAAAAGATAAAGCTTTTCGACTATTCCTTCATCGTTATCGTCGTACCTGCAGCCGGGGTCTGTTCCGCCTGACACCATACAACTCAGCATTACGTCGTCATTGTCGCAACTAGCACAGTAAGGCTGAGCGCCGTGCATTGCAAGAGTCGTCATAGGAACAAATTCGTCTCCTGCAAAAAGTTCTCCTTTTTTAATATTTCTGAAGCCCTGACAAAATCCTAAAAGATCGGCGTACTGAAGCGTAAGTGTTTCACTCGTAACATCAACGCCTCTTTTATTGAATTCCTTTATTATTTCACGCTTCGCAAGATAGTTTTGCTGAGCGTTTGTGGGATTGTTTTGGTAAAAATCATATCTGCGGTTTTCGCTCGACATAACATCAAGATGGTATGTTCCGACTTCCTTTATATTAAAGCGGTCAAGGGTTTTTTCTATTCTCTCAACAGCCTTGCCTGACTTTAAATACTTTTCGGGAGCCAATATATATGACATGCCGCCTGCCCAGAGCCAACCTTTATAAAATTCTCCGTGCTCATCAAATGCCATCATATCATCTGTAAGCTCGTAGTTATCGGAAAGATAGGCGTCATCAAAATTATCGTGGAAAGAAAGGGAACAATTTCTGCCCTTAAGTTCCTTTTGAAGCGACAAAAACTCCTCCTCTGTTCCTACTCTCGGATTAAACGGAGCAAGATAAGGATACGGATATTCAAAGTCATGACCGCCCGACTGCCATCCGACTATATAAAGCACCTGCTTCATATCATCCGTAAGGTCGGCTATTTTTTTAACATATGCCTGAGCATCCTTTAATGTGTGCACATACTTCGATTTATATGTGATGGGATTTTCAGGGTTGTACTGAGCGTTATCATCGGTATCAAGCTTATAAACAAAGGTATCCTTATATGTCTGCTTCGGATTTTTGGGAAGTTTTTTCTGAATTATCCTTGCCGGAGTTTTCCAATCGGCGTTTGAAACCGCATAAAGGTCTATCTCGACGGGTTCAACGGGTATCGACTTCATACCCTTTTCATCCGCCGGATAGTTTGCCATAAAGCCAGCGGTAAGAACGGCATATTTTTTACCGTTTGCGGCTGTTATTACCGACTGAGTAAGCATACTGTCGGCGTCCGCCGCATCAAGGCAGAATGTAAGCCCGCTGTCTCCTGCGGAAATAATATTGCAGGTATCGTAAACAAAGGTTACAGACTGCGGCATAGCGTCCTTAAGAGCAAATTTTCTTCCGCCGCCGAAAAAGTTTGTGAGAACCGCATCATCACTGCACGAAAAAGCAAGCGGAACAGAAAGCTTTATAAACTCATAGCCTTCCTCTGCCTTAACGGATTTTAAAGAAACCGACAGTTTTTCCGCCCTGTCCTCAAGCGATAATCTTGCAGATACATATTCGTTTTTAAACGAATACTCCGCTGCACTGTCGCTCAAAGCCGCAAGCCTCGAGTCAAATTCCGTCATAGAAATAAGACGCTGTGTATTGTTCTTAATATCACGAATTGTTACAAGGGGTGCTATATCAGGCCATTTTTCTTCCCCGTATCCCATAATCTGAGGATAATCTGCGCCTATTTTGAAATAACCGAGATCGGTTTGATTTTGCGGTATTATACCTACCGCCGGAGATATTTCATTAAATTCTGTATGCAAAGCTCTTCTTTGTTCCAATAAGCGCTTTCTTCCCCAGCCCCAGGCAATATCGATTTCGCCTATCTTCTGAGCAAAGGTTTCGGTTTCGTTTGCACCGATTATAGGAATGATTTCTCCCGACTTGGTAACGACCGAAAGCCTTACCTCAAATGTTGCGCCCCAGGTTGGCGCAACTGTCCACGCACCGGTCGTTGACCACACCTCTCCGCTCTTCCAGACTGCCATATCCGGAAAAGGTTTCCACATAAAACGAAATTCACAATTTTGATTTTGTTCTCTTCTGTGTCTGCCGCAAAAAATAACATCTGCCGCTATAAACGCATCCTTATTAAGAGAACAGTCGCCCACGTTTTCAAACTTTGCCGTAACATAAAGTCGGTCTCCGGGGTCCAGATAATTTGCGGAAATATCCGCAGAAATAAGCTTTGCCTTAAACATTTTTATCACCTATTGCTTTATTTTTTGTGGATTTGATTTTTTGTCGGTTGTCTTTGCCGTTAATAGTAAAATTCAATGTTGCGTTCCTTAACCCCGTCCTTATGGAGGATTTTGCCGGATTTAACGGTTTGACCGTTTTCGGTATAATATCTTTCTCCCTGAGACGGTTTTAAGGAAATATTATAAACGCAACCTCTGAAATTACGCTTAACATAAACTTCTTTCCACTCGGACGGCATACAGGGGTCTATCAGAAGACCGTCATACTCCGCTCTTACTCCGAGCATATACTGTGTAGCCGCTATATACATCCAGGCGGCAGTTCCGGAAAGCCAGCTTACGTTTGCAAGACCGAAGTGAAGCGATTCGGGTCCCATAATGTTCGAAGAATAAACATACGGTTCCGCCTTATATCTCCACTCGCCTACCCTTTCAAGCGCCTCCATAGGAAGCAGCTGTTTATAATATTTGTAGGCACGGTCAGCGTTGCCGAGCATACATTCCGCAATTATTGCCCAGGTGTTTGCGTGGCAGAATATAGCGCCGTTTTCGCCGCAGCCCTTGCTGTAATTTGTAAGGGGGTCTTCTTTTGAGGGATATCCGTCAATAGAAGGGTCTATTTTCTTTATACCCATAGGAGTATTAAGAATTTTATAAACACTGTCCATCGCTGTTTTGCCCTTGTCGCCTTCGGCTGTGCCGGAGATAACAGACCAGGTCTGTGAATTAAGCCATATCTTAGCCTGTTCTTCCTTTACGGAACCTAAGAATCTGCCGTTATCCATTATTGCACGGCAGAACCATTTACCGTCCCACGCTTTTTCGTTTATAGTCTTTTTCTGCTCGTTATAGGCTTTCTCATATTCCGAACCGTCTTCACCTATAATTTTCGAAAGCTTCTGCATATCCTTAAGGCAAACGCAGAACTGCATTGCCGTCCATATACTCTCGCCTTTACCCTGACGGCACACTCTGAAGAGCTGATCGTTCCAGTCGGATCTTAGCATAAGCGGAAATCCGTGAGCACCTATCTTGCTGAGCGTGAATTCTATTGACTTCTTAATATGTTCAAGAACAGTGCCCTCGCCGCCGTCAAAATAAGAGACCTTATTATAGAGAAAATCGGTACTTCCCTCTTCCTCTATCAGTTTATAAACCGTATGCACTATCCAAAGGTGGTCATCGGAATGAACGGTTGTAACCGGATCCCACCCTTCTGTGGGGAAGAAATAATGATTAACGTGACCGTCATTATACTGCTGAGTTAAAAGTAGTTCGATCTTTTCTCTTGAACGCTTGGTATCAAACGGTATCATAGAGAGAATATCCTGAGCCGTATCCCTGAAACCCACTCCTCTGAATGTTCCCGTGGCATAATACGAAATGTTTCTTGAAAACCTGAAGTTGCGTTCCGCCTGATAGGGATTCCAAATATTTATCATTCTCTCGGCATTTTTATCGGGGAGGGTGCAACTGTATTTTGAAAGATATTCGTCCCATTTCTTATTAAGTCCGTCAAACGATTTTTTGACAAAATCCTTTTCCCTGCAATGAGCGACCGATTTTTCGATTTCTTCGTCAGTCATAGCCGCTCCGAGGAAAAAGCATACACGCTTTTCTTCGTTCGCCTTAAGCTCAACGTCAAGTTCAAACGCAAAGCAAGGATCGCCGCCGGCAAGAGTTGAGTTCGAGCAGCCTCTTTCAAGGCCTATGGGGTTTTCCTCACTTCTGTATGTGCCGACAAATTCATCCCTATCGCCGTCGAAAGCGGATATTTTTGCGTCGGACGCAAAATATATAAGCGGAGTTTCATTCGGACGTGGTTGATTTTCGACGCCGTACTTATAAACAAGCGTGTCGCCGATTGCATAAACACTGAGCTGATGTTTATTGTAACACTGCCACTGAAGTTCACGCATAAACTCCATCATACCGAGTTCAACATACGGGAACAGCTTTATTTTCCGATCGGTATCCGCTTTAAGGTTCAGTTCCCACACAAGGCAGTCCTCAAGGTATCCTATGTGAAATCTGAGGTCCGCTTTAAGACCGTTATGTTCGCTCCTGAAAACCGTGTATCCCATACCGTGGGTCGCCGACCATTTTTCGGGTTTTGTCGCAACCGGTTCGGCAGTCGGGCAAAATACATCGTTATTATCCTTTATGTATACATAAAATCCGCTTCGGTCTGTAGGAAGATTAAAAAAGCGGTAATGATTTATTCTCCATATCTGAGGAGAGCGGTAAAACGCAACGCCGCCCCCTGCCTGAGATATCATCGTATGGAATGTGCCGTTGCTCAGATAGTTCATCCACGGCGTGGCTGTATTATACTTATTTATCGTAATTTCCTTTTTATCATCAGAAAAAACATAACACTGTTTATTTGACTCGTTTTTCATTTTCCTTACTCCTTAACCTTAGAATCGGGGCCTATTGCAGACTCTGCATATCCGCCTATTCGGATACTGTCCTCTGTAAATATATTTTTTTCCATATAATTTACGCCCTTTGTCAGCATTTCAACAGCGGTTGTATATCCGCCTATACGGTTCGATACAATGCTGTTATATGAGCCGCTTATTGCAACCCCGCAATGCGGTGTAAGGTCAACAAATTCAGGGAGGTTCTTGGTGCAGGTGATGCTGTGCATACCGTCAAACAAATTCTGCCTTACGGAATTTCCGAACATTCCGAGAGTTCGTTTTATCCTGTCATCCTTGCAGTCTATGTAATTTTTGTTTACATCAAGCCACATTCCCTTTCCGCTGCCCTTTATCTGGCAGTGAAGAATATAGTTGAAGGCAACAACGCAGGTGCGCATTTTTTCATTATTGTAAAGGTGGCTGTAAAGTCTTATACCCGCCGAAAGCTCGATAATATGACCGGACATAACATTTTCTATGCCGCATAACCATATGAACTGCGTATGACCGTTTGAAGAGGCGGTGTTATTATCGACCCACATATTATGATAAGTTGCACAGACAACGGTAAACACAGTGTCATAGTCGGGCTTTACCGTCCACGGAGTGTCAAGAATAAGCCTTTTGCCGTCAACTCCGATAACTTTGCGGTACTGACCGAAACCCGTACCGTCAATTATGCAGACAAATCTGGAGTTTTCTCTGTTTGCTTCGGCAGACAGAACAAAATCTTCGGAAACATCATCTTCTGTTTTTCCTATGACTATGTGATCATCGCCGATCTCATCGGCGGTTCCTGTCCAATCGCAGCTTCCGTTTTCACACATATAAAGCTCGAGCGCATTACAGTTTCTCGCAACATCGTAAACTCTGTTCTGATAAACCCAATTGCTTTCAAAGCCCTGCTGCGACATAAGCGCTCTCCTGCCGCTTATAAAATCATTTTCGATAAATACCGAATCGTGAACGCCGGAAAAATAGGTCTGATCCATCTGCCTCGGCGAGCACTCAAATGTATTTTTTATAATTCTTAAACGATAGTTTGCCGCCGGCATTACCCATATAGGAACAAGTGCGGTAAATTTACATTTATAAACCGTAAGCTCGGTATTGCTGCAGGTCGTAAGGAAAGCTGCGCTTATCGAACCGAATTCGGCATTCGGGTCATAGGTATTGTTTGCACCGCCGTCAACTTCAACATAATTTGCAAAAGCTCCGAAAACCTCGGCATTATCTTCCTGTGCAGAAACAAGTATTCCGATATCGGCTCCGCCCATTTCAAGGCGAAGACCTTCAACCCCTGCATCACCGCATATCCTTATAAGAGCTCCGTTTTTACGGGTTGCCCATATCTTTTGCCAATCCTTAGCCCAGCCCGAAACACCGGATTTTTTATAGGCAAAACCCATTTTAAGCCAGTCGGTTTCGATTCGTTTTCCGTAAACCGTGCGGACGGTCGTAGCACCCTTGCCTGCGCCCTGCAAAATAACACCGTCCCTCAGCGTGAGGGTATCGCTGATGCCGTAAACGCCGGCAGTCAAAATCAAAACTCCTCCGCCGTTTGCATAAAGACCGTCAAGCGCAGTCTGAATTTCATCCGTCATATCTTTAAATGCACCCTCAGCCGGAGCCGGAATAACCGCCGTGCGGCAAGGAGGAAGCATTATTTCATCCGCTGTTTCCCTGTTCCATTTGGTCCTGTAATATTCCGTAAGAGTATACTCGGAATCAACCGTTACCGTTACGGGTTTGCTCCAACCGTACAAACCGCCGTATCCCGAATGGAGATATACCTCATATTCACCGTTTTCCAGTGATTCTGGTATTCTTATATGCATTGAATTCCTGTGAGAATCGTGCGGGTAATAATACATAAAAGGAGATAAAAATTCGGTGTCCTTAAATTCGCCGGTTGCCTTGTTTTTAAAGACAGCCTTCCTGTGCTGAACGGACCAAAATCCTATCCCGTAAAATGATGCGACCGCACCGGGATATACCTTTTTGAAGGTTTGCATCCATATATCCGGGGCATTTGCAACAAAGGGTTTTGAAATTCCGTTTTCATTTTCAACCCACATAACGGCGGTTCCCTCACGGGTGCCCTGATCCCCGCCGACAAAAATCACCTGAGAGTCGACAAAGGTTGTGATTTTATATACCGTTGCGTCCTCAGGCGGAAACTCGGGCAGTTCTGCTCCCGGCAGACCGTAATCTTCGGTCTTTACCGTTTCCCCTGTTTGGGGACGCCACCAATAAACTTTGTTTTCACGCCCGAAATTTTCTCCGAAAAGCTGTATAGCCTCTCCGTTTTCAAAGTTTACAATTCTTGAGATTTGCGGTTTTGGATTTTTTGACATTACATTACAACTCCCTTAAAGCCTTAAGGTCAGGCTCAAAACGCCCGTTTCCTGTGTTGTTTCCCTATTAAACAACACAAAATTCCCCAAAAGGGCGCTTTCGTGCACATTATACACTACCTCACAGTTTAAGTCAATCAAATTTACTCTAAAATAAACAAAAATTTTTAAGCGCCGAATAAGAGAAATATTTTTTGTTTAAATTTATGTAAAATCAGACATTTTTTATGTAAAAACGGACATAAAAAGCCCATATATTTGACTTTGCCGTTTCTCCTAAGCTATAATGAGCGTGAAATCTGCAGAAATCATTATTAACGGAGGACACGATTATGACAAATGTTGAATGGTATAAATCGTCCGGATACGGAATGATGCTTCACTGGGGACTTTATTCCCTGCTCGGAGGAGAATACAAAGGTAAGCGTGTGCACAGCTATGCAGAGTGGGCGCAATCTTACTTCCAAATTTCCGTAAAAGATTACGAAAAGCTCGCCGCCGCCTTTAATCCGATATATTTTGACGCCGAAGAATATGTAAGCTTCGCAAAAAATCTCGGAATGAAATACATAGTTTTAACAACTAAGCATCACGACGGCTTCGCTATGTTCAAATCGCAGTGTGACAAATTCAATGTATATGATGCTACACCGTTTAAAAGAGACATTCTCGGGGAATTTGCGGTCGCCTGCAAAAAATACGGCTTAAAGCTCGGAATATACTATTCTCAGGACCTTGACTGGCATCATCCGCACGGCGGCGGTTATAAATCAAATCATATCTTTAACTGCGGCTCAACCTGGGATAACAGTTGGGATTTTAAGGGCGAAAAGGACTTTAACATATGCTTTGATGAAAAGATACTGCCGCAAATAAAAGAAATTATGTCAAATTACGGCGATATATGCCTTGCCTGGTTTGATGTTCCGATGACGATCAACGCAGAACAGAGCACAATAATATATAACACCGTTAAAGAGCTCCAGCCCGACTGCCTCATAAACTCAAGGCTAGGAAACGGAAAATACGATTATGTATCCCTCGGCGACAATGAAATTCCCGAAACAGCCGAAAAAGTATCGGATACAGATATAGATTTCAATTCAATAGAGGGGTTCAAGCCGTCGCCGCTCGGTCTTTACGAAACTGCCGCAACGCTTAACGATACCTGGGGATTTTCTTATTATGACCATAATTGGAAATCTCCCGAAACAATAGCCGAAAACAGAAAACATCTTAACTCTCTCGGAATAAATTACCTTTTAAATGTAGGCCCCGACCCGCTCGGAAGAATACCTACCTCAGCCGCAGATATACTGATAAAGGCTTCCGAAATATACAAATAAATCTTACCCCGCCGTTTTCCTCATTTTGGGAAGCGGCGGGGATTTTTCATTGACTTTATCTGTGCTTTACCTTATAATATATATTTAGTATAAGCCTAATTTAAGGAGTGTTTAAAATGAAGCCCGTTTATAAAAGAATTCTGCTGAAATTAAGCGGAGAGGTGCTCGCAGGAGAAAAAGGTACAGGTATCGATTTCGATAAAGTCACCGATGTATGCAAGCGTATTAAAGAATGCGTCGATATGGGGGTGCAGATGGCGATCGTCGTCGGAGGAGGAAACTTCTGGAGAGGCAGATCCTCGGGTAAAATGGATCGTACGAGAGCCGATCATATGGGTATGCTCGCAACCACTATAAATTCGCTTGCTTTGTGCGACGCTTTAGAGCAGCTCGGAGTTACGGCAAGGGTACAGACAGCCATTGAAATGCGCCAAATAGCAGAACCTTATATCAGGAACAAGGCAATAAGACACCTTGAAAAGGGCAGAGTTGTTATATTCGGCTGCGGAACCGGAAACCCGTTCTTCTCAACCGACACCGCCGCAGCGCTCAGGGCTGCGGAAATAGGTGCAGATGTTATATTCAAAGCCACTAATGTTGACGGCATATATGACAGCGACCCCAAAACAAATCCGAACGCCAAAAAGTTCGACGAACTTACGCATTACGAAGTCCTTAAAATGAAACTTAATGTTATGGACAGTACGGCGGCTTCACTCTGTATGGATAACGAAATCAAAATACTCGTATTCAATTTAAACGATCCCGATAATATAACAAGAGCCGTTACCGGAAAACACAACGGCACACTTGTGAAATAATCTGAAAGAAGGCTTAAATTATGAATGAACTTTTAAAGGCAACAGAGGAAAGAATGAACAAATCAATATCCGCTCTTGAGAGAGAATATAAGAGCATAAGAGCAGGAAGAGCAAATATTTCTGTTCTTGATAAAATTTCGGTTGACTATTACGGCGTTCCCACTCCCATTCAGCAAATGGCGGCGGTATCTGTTCCGGAGGCAAGAACAATAATAATTCAGCCTTGGGACGCAAGTACCCTTAAGGATATCGAAAGGGCAATTCTCACTTCCGATATCGGAATAAATCCTCAGAATGACGGTAAGGTTATCCGTCTTAACTTCCCGCCTCTCACAGAGGAGCGCAGAAAGGAAATCGTTAAGGAAGTTCGCAAAAAAGCCGAGGAAGCAAAGGTCGCCGTCCGCAATCAGCGCAGAGAGGCCCTTGATAAATTAAAGGCTCTCAAAAAAGGCGGTTCGATAACCGAGGACGACGAGGCAAACGGCGAAAAGAAAATACAGAATCTTACCGATAAATTCTGTAAAGAGACCGATTCCTTAGGCGAAGCCAAAGAAAAGGAAATAATGGAAATATAACTGTTAGGAAGATTTATTTGCCTTTGTTTAAAAAAAGACCGAGAGATGAACACCGAATCCTGCCGAACCATATCGCAATTATTATGGACGGTAACGGAAGATGGGCAAAAAAGCGCTCTCTGCCCCGCTCGGCAGGTCATTCGGCAGGTGCCAAAACTTTTAAGACCATTGCAAGATACTGTAATAAAATAGGCATCAAATACCTTACCGTTTATGCTTTTTCAACCGAAAATTGGAAGAGACCGAAAGCGGAGGTTGACGCACTTATGGATCTCCTCCGTTCGTATCTTAAGGATACCGCTTCGTTTAAGGAAGAAAATATAAAGCTGAGGTTCATAGGCGAACGTGCGCCGCTTGCGCAGGACCTTAAAGACCTTATGGAAAAAGCCGAGGATGACTCTGCCGATGCCACGGGTCTTACGCTGAATCTTGCCGTAAATTACGGAGGAAGAGACGAGATAGTGCACGCTGTGAGGGCTCTTATAAAGGACGGGGCAGCGCCCGAGGAAATAACGGAACAGTCGATTTCAAAAAGGCTGTATACGGCAGATCAGCCTGATCCCGACTTTATAATAAGACCGAGCGGCGAATACAGGCTCTCAAACTTTCTTATCTGGCAGTCTGCATATGCCGAATACTGGTTTTCCGATGTCTTATGGCCTGATTTTAAACCCAAGCACCTTGAACAGGCTATTGACGATTACAGTAAAAGAAACCGCCGTTTCGGCGGAGTATAGCAAGACAGACAAATCGGAGCATATAACGGATTTGTCTATTTTAACAATGCAACGCAGAAAAGCCTGCAAATACACAGAAAGACTTATCTGCCAAGGAGCGTTCATTTATGAAAACAAGAATTATTTCGGGTGCAGTGCTGATTGCCGTTATTGCGGCAGTGCTGACACTTTCAAAAACAGTCAGTCCGTACTTTATAACGGTTTTTATAGCCGCAGCCGCTGCACTCGCAGCTTTTGAGCTTATAAGAAATGCCGCAAAGGTATCATCGTCCGTTGCGGTTGCAGGCTCTATGATTTATGTTTTCATTATGATATTTTTGCTTGATAAAAACATATCGTCAAAAATAATCGGATATTGTTTATTGTCAGATGTAACACTCTCGGGTGCAAAGGGGTTTTTCCTTTCAAACTGGAATTCTTACCCGTTTATTTTAAGCGTCGTATACTTTGTTTTTGCCGTGTTTACGGTGCTTAAGCTTCATAAGCAGTTTCCGCTTGAAAGAATAGCCGTTTTCAGCTCAATGCCGATCTTCTTAAGTTATACTTTCAGCACTCTGGGAAGTATTATAAATCATAAAAACGGAATATACTATTTACTGTTATTGCTTAATTTTTCGGCGGTCTGCGACACGGGCGCATATTTTGTCGGAAGCACACTCGGAAAACATAAGCTTTGCCCCGAAATAAGTCCGAAAAAGACAGTGGAGGGTGCGCTCGGCGGCATTGTTTCAAGCGTTGTCGTCGCATTGATACTTGTATTTGCGTTTTCTCGCACAGAGCATATTGTTTCAACGCTGCTCCTCACAGTGCCTATGTGCATACTCGGTATGTTCGGAGATCTTTTCGCCTCTGCAATAAAGCGCAGTGCCGGAATAAAAGATTACGGAACGCTTATACCGGGTCACGGAGGTATACTCGACCGTTTCGACAGCATACTTATGATAGCTCCTGTTTTGTATATACTTGAAAGCTTCGGGGTAATTTAATGAAAGAACTTATAATTTTAGGGTCAACCGGTTCGATAGGAACTCAGGCCTTAGATGTCGTAAGGCAAAGAAAAGATATAAAAATAACCGCTCTTGCGGCTTATAAAAACGCAGAGATTATGGAAAAACAGGCAAGAGAATTTTCTCCTCTTGCCGTTGCTCTTTATGATGAAAATGCAGCCCGTGACCTTAAAATAAGACTTGCCGATACCGATATAAAGGTTTTATCGGGTGAAAGCGGAGTTTTACAGCTTGCCTCAGGCAGGGGCGACACGGTTTTGAGTGCAATAGTAGGAATTGCCGGACTTCGCCCGACTCTCGCAGCAATTTCGGCGCAAAAAACCATAGCCCTTGCAAATAAGGAAACCCTTGTAACTGCCGGAGATATAGTAAAACGGAAGTTAAAAGAGCACGGAGTGGCTCTTCTCCCGGTTGACAGCGAACATTCCGCAATTTTCCAATCGCTTCAGGGAGCACCGAAAGGCTCTCTCAGACGGATACTGCTTACCGCTTCCGGAGGTCCGTTTTTCAAAAAGACTGCAAAAGAGCTTGAAAATGTCACGGCGGCGGATGCCTTAAAGCATCCGAATTGGTCTATGGGAGCAAAAATAACCGTTGACTCTGCCACTCTTATGAATAAAGGGCTTGAGGTCATAGAAGCTGTTCATCTTTTTGATGTTAAGCCCGATAATATCGAAGTTCTTGTCCACAGACAGAGCATACTTCATTCTGCCGTTGAATTAAGCGACGGTGCGGTTATAGCGCAACTAGGAACGCCGGATATGCGTCTGCCGATACAGTATGCCCTTACCTATCCCGAAAGGGGCGAATGCTTTGAAAGACTTGACCTTTTCAAAACAGGCTCTCTCACATTCGAAAAGCCCGATACAGATACCTTCAAATGTCTTCCCGTCTGCATAAATGCAATAAAGCTCGGCGGGCTTTGTCCCGCATTTATAAACGGATCCAACGAAGAAGCTGTCAGGCTCTTTCTTGATAATAAAATCAAATTTATTAAGATAGGTGAACTTATGGAAGAAGCTCTCTGCCGTGCGCCCAAAGTAAAAACCTTTGATGTTGACGATATATTTGAAGCCGACAAAGAGGCAAGGGCGTTTGTCAGAAGTATTTCTCAGGTGTGATGATTATGAATGTATGGAACAATATCTGGCCGTATCTGATAGCGGTGCTTTTATTTTTAGTGCTGATAATAATTCACGAATTCGGTCATTTTATCGCCGCAAAGCTGCTTCGGGTAAGAGTGAACGAATTTGCGGTGGGGTTCGGTCCGAAACTCTTTTCAAAAAAATTCGGAGAGACCAAATACAGTTTGAACCTTATCCCGTTAGGCGGATACTGCGCTATGGAGGGTGAGGACGAAACAAGCGGAGATGACAGGGCATTCTGCAACAAAAAGCCGTGGCGCCGATTTATAATCGTTGCTATGGGAGCAATTTTCAATCTTTTGCTCGGTCTTATTTTAGTGGCGATTGCAATAGCTCCGCAAAAATATTTTTTAACAACAAAAGTATCACAGTTTGCCGATAACGCAGTTTCGATAAATTACGGTCTTAAAGAAAACGACAGGATAGTTGCGGTTGACGGAAGAAAAATCTATTCCGATTATGATTTAAGCTATGCTTTTACAAATGTTAAGGACGGTAAAATAGATATAACCGTTGAACGGGACGGCGAGAAAAAAGAGCTTAAAAATGTTAAATTTGATACTGCCGAGGCGGACGGTATCTCATATCTTAAAGTTGATTTTTATGTTTATGCCGAAAGCAAAACATTTCTTCATTACATTAAAAACATATTTTTAACGGCGTTTTCCTACTGCGCCGTCATTTGGCGTTCGCTTATCGACCTTATAAGCGGAAAGTACGGTATAAGTGCAGTTTCGGGACCTGTGGGACTGACGGCTGCAATAGGCAGCGTTGCAAAACAAAATCTTATGTCTCTTATACCGATAATGGCTCTTATTTCGATAAACCTGGGGTTGTTTAACCTTTTCCCCCTCCCCGCTCTCGACGGCGGCAGACTTTTATTTATTCTGATCGAAATGATATTTAAAAAGCCGGTTCCTCAGAAATACGAATCCGCCGTTCACGCTGCCGGTTTTATAATTCTGCTCGGATTTATGCTGCTTGTAACAGCAAAGGATATATGGACTCTTATATCAGGGTGATGTTTAATGTTTACTAATAAGGAAACAAAAAGAGTTACGGTTAAAAATGTTGCCGTAGGAGCCGGAGCTCCTATAAGCATTCAGTCTATGCTGAATGTACCTGCGCATAATACAGACGGCAATATAAAACAGGCGTTAAACCTTAAAAATGCGGGTTGTGAAATTCTGCGTATTGCAGTACCCGACAGAGAAGCCGTAAAAACAGTTGCTGCAATAAAGGAAAATGTGGATATTCCGCTTGTTGCCGACATACATTTTGACTGGCGCCTTGCAATAGAAAGTATAGAGGCAGGCGTTGATAAGGTCAGAATAAATCCCGGAAACATAGGAAGCGATGAACACATAAAAGCCGTTGCAAAAGCGGCGAACGAAAAAAACATTCCGATAAGAATAGGCGTAAATTCAGGTTCGCTTGAGAAACATATACTCGAAAAATACGGTTCTCCTACGCCTGAAGCAATGGTTGAAAGCGGTCTTTACCATATTTCGCTTTTAAACAGGTTTGATTTCGATAATATTGTGCTCTCCCTTAAATCGTCGGATGTTAGGTGTATGTATAATGCATATGTTTTAGCAGCGCAAAGCTGTCCTTATCCGTTGCACCTCGGTGTAACAGAAGCCGGAACCAAGAATATCGGAACCGTTAAGTCGGCTGCCGGCATAGGCGGACTGCTTCTGAGGAATATAGGAGATACCATAAGAATTTCACTTACCGATGACCCTGTAAATGAGGTTATAGCTGCAAAAGAACTGCTCTCGGCATTAGGGCTCAGAGACGGCGGTGTGAAATTTGTATCCTGTCCAACCTGCGGCAGGACCTCAATAGACCTTATAAATATTGCCAAAAAGGCGGAAGAGCGCTTTAAAGGACTTAATAAGAACATTACAGTTGCAGTGATGGGATGTGTTGTAAACGGTCCCGGAGAGGCAAGAGAAGCGGATATAGGAATTGCAGGCGGAAACGGCTGCGGAATTGTTTTCAAAAACGGCAAAATACTGCATAAAAACATCCTCGAAGAAAAGCTTATCGATGTTTTGGCAGAGGAAATAGAAAAAATGTAAGTGGGTTGTAAATAAAGGATGTATTCATTCAGCGATCTTTTCGGTACATATGTAAACAGTGAAATATGCAGCTTGTTCGAAGGCGTTTTGGTTTCTTCCTGCGAGCTTGACAGTGAGCTTCGCTCGCTTGATATAAAATTGATTTGCGCATCCTATATAGACAGGAGAACCGCAAATTCTTTCAAAGATCAGCTCAAATCTGCTCTTAATCTGAACAATATATTGCTCTCTCTCAAATTCAATAAAGCAGCTCTCTGCGAACAGGCTCTTATAGACGCTGCAGACGAGCTGAAAATCAAAAAAGCTGCCGTCAACGGTTATTTTAACGGCGCAGACTACTGCATTTCCGGTGAAAATATCTCCGTCGATTTAAAGCACGGGGGACTTGAAAGCATTGTTGCCTGCGGTTTTGATAACGAATTAAAGCTTTACATAAAAGAGCATTTTGACCGTGATATAACAGTAAGCTTTACAGGACAAACGGAAAATGCCGAAATAGAGTTGCCGCCTCTTCCCGAAGCGCCGCCGGAAATGCCAGACTCTCTGCCGTTTCCCGTCACAAGCTCTGAGAATAAACCGAGCAGCTCTGTAAAAGCACCTCTGCCAAAGAAACAGAATAAAACAGTAAATATAGATTTTTCAAAACCGCCGCAAGACGGTCTGCCCGTGTATCTTGAGAGTGCAGAACTTTTTTACGGCAGAAAAATCGATACGGATGTTATCAAACTTTCTAAAATCACTCCCCCGCAGGACGAAAACGAATCCGTTAAAATATCTGCGTGGGGCGAGGTATTCGGTTCAAGCATTGAACAAAAAAACACCAAGCGTGGCGGCAAAATGGTTGTTGCCAAATTCTATTTCAGTGACGGTTCGAATTCCTTTGCGGCAACGCTTAAAAAATTTTTTGATTCAAAATACAGCAAGAATATGGATGAGGACGCACGAAAATTCAAAAACTCTCTGAAGCCGTTAAGCGACGGTGCTGTTCTTGTAATAAACGGTGATTACGGATATGACAGTTGGACAAGAGAATTTGTGGTTTCCGTAACAGCCCTTGCAACCGTTAAAAAATACGAAGAAACCGACGATTATGACGGTCCTAAGAGAACCGAACTCCACTGCCACACCAATATGTCTGCGAAGGACGCCGTTTCAAGCGCCGGAGACATCATTTCCCTTGCCCATAAATGGGGGCACCGTTCGATCGCAATTACCGACCACGGCGTTGTTCAGGCATACCCCGCAGTTGCGGCGGCAGTATCAAAGATAAGAAAATCCGATCCGGAATTCAAGGCTATATACGGCGTTGAGAGCTATTTTGTCGATGACCTGCGCCACGATATTTCCGGAATGAATTCAAAGCAAATAGCAAAAATAAGAAATCATCAGATAATTCTTGTTAAAAATCTTACAGGTCTTAAAAATCTTTATAAGCTTGTATCTTTTGCCCATATTGATGATTTTCACGGTAAGCCCATAACTCTCAGAAGCAAGCTTGACAAACACAGGGAAGGCCTTATAATAGGCTCCGCTTGTGAACAGGGAGAACTCTATAAAGCCGTTGTCGACGGTGCTTCCGATGAAGAGCTTATAAAAATAGCCGAATACTATGATTATCTTGAAATACAGCCGCTCGGCAATAACCGGTTTATGGTAAGGGAGTCTTCTTTGCCGGATAAGACTGATAAAAAAACGGGTCAGGTAATAAAAAACCGATTTAAAGCAGTAAAAAATCTAGATGTTATAAAAGATTTTAACCGTAAAATCGTTGAAATAGCCGATAAACTCAGTAAACCCGTTGTTGCAACCGGAGATGTGCACTTCCTCAGAAAAGAGGACGGTATTATAAGACAGATAGTTATGGCGGGTCAGGGTTTTGACGATATTGAAAATCAGGCTCCGCTCTATCTCAAAACAACAAAAGAAATGCTTTCCGATTTTGATTATTTCGGTGAAAGAGCCAAAGAATTTGTTATAGATAATCCGGCTAAAATCGCAGATATGGTAAGCCCTGATGTTATCCCCGTTCCGGAAGGGAACTATCCGCCCGTTATTGAGGGGTCGGACGATATGCTCAGGAACATATGCTGGGAAAACGCCCACAGGATATACGGAGATCCCTTGCCGGATATAGTTGAGAAGCGTCTTAATAAAGAGCTTAATTCGATAATAAACAACGGATTTTCAATAATGTATATCTCGGCTCAGAAACTTGTTGCTTACAGCGAGGAAAAAGGGTATCTCGTAGGTTCGAGAGGCTCGGTAGGCTCGTCATTTGTTGCCACAATGGCGGGAATTTCCGAGGTTAATCCCCTGCCTCCGCATTATGTTTGCCCCAATTGCAGACACAGTGAATTTTTCACTAAGGGCGAAGTGGGATCAGGTTTTGACTTAAAAGAAAAAAATTGTCCGGTTTGCGGAACACCTTACGACAGAAACGGTCACGACATTCCGTTTGAAACATTCCTCGGCTTTAAGGGTGATAAAGTCCCTGATATTGACCTTAATTTCTCGGATGAAGTTCAGAATGATGTTCAGAAATTCACCGAAACGCTTTTCGGAAAAGAAAATGTTTACAAAGCAGGAACCATATCGACGATAGCCGAAAAGACGGCATTCGGCTTTGCAAAAGCGTATGCCGAAAAAATGAATGTAACACTCAGTCAGCCCGAGCTTAACCGGCTTGCAGGCAAGGTTGAATCCTCGAAGGTCAAAACGACCACCGGTCAGCATCCTGCCGGAATGATAATAGTTCCGAGGGGTATGACGATATATGACTTCTGTCCCGTTCAACATCCGGCAGACGATGTTAATTCCGATATTATAACAACTCACTTTGATTTCCATTCTATCCACGATACTATTTTAAAACTCGACGAGCTCGGGCACGTTGTGCCTACGACATATAAATATCTCGAAGAATACTCGGGTATTCCGGTAACAAAGGTTTCTATGAGTGACCCCGATGTTTACAGCCTTTTCACCTCCCCTGCGGCTCTCGGAGTAACCGCAGAGGATATCGACTCTAAAACCGGCACTCTTTCGCTTCCTGAGTTCGGAACAAGAAACACAAGAGATATGCTTATGGACTGCAAACCTCAGAATTTTTCCGATTTATTGCAGATCTCGGGTCTTTCACACGGAACAGGAGTTTGGCACGGAAATGCTAAAGATCTTATCGACAACGGAATATGCACAATTTCAAGCGTTATAGGAACCCGTGACAACATAATGGTCTATCTTATCCATCAGGGAATGGAGGAAGGCAGAGCATTTAAGATAACCGAAACCGTGCGTAAGGGATTATATGCAAAAGGCAAAATAACCGAAGAAGACTGGCTCGGTATGGCTGAAGATATGCGCAAAGTTGATGTCCCCGAATGGTATATAGACAGCTGCAAAAAAATCGAGTATATGTTCCCCAAAGCTCACGCTGCCGCCTATGTTATTGCTGCATTAAGACTTGCCTGGTATAAGGTTCATAAGCCGCTTGAGTTTTACTGCGCTTACTTTACCGCAAGACCCGAAGATGTTGATGTAAAAACAATTATGGGCGGTCTCTCTCAGGTAAGAAAGGTTATGTATGAAATAAAGGCTAAGGGCAAGGAAGCAGCCAAAAAGGAAATAGATATCTATAATAACCTTATGATATTCAATGAGATGATGTCAAGAGGGATAGAGGTTCTCCCTATAGACATTCGGCATTCAAAAGCTATGCAGTATGTACCCGAAAACGGAAAAATGAGGCTGCCGTTCGGAGCGCTTTCGGGAGTGGGTGAAAAAGCGGCTTACTCTATTTACGATGCTGCAGTCAGAGGCAACTTTATTTCAAGGGAAGACTTTGCTCTTGAAGCGGGCGTCTCAAAAACTATTATAAAAGACCTTGCGGATCTCGGCGCAATGGCAGACTTACCGGACACAAATCAAATATCACTGTTTTAAGAACCGTTACTTAAACTTTAAAAAGATTCTCCCCTCACCGAGCAAGCGGGAATAAGGTCGGACCCCTTTAAGCAGCGTACTTTTACTATCCCGCTTAAAGGGGAGAATTATTTTTTGATTTTTTGAAAAAATGCTTGCATTTTTTGTTTCGTTGTGATATAATAATTTTACGCCTTAAGGGCAAAAGCTTAATATCGCGGGGTGGAGCAGTTGGTAGCTCGTCGGGCTCATAACCCGAAGGTCGTTGGTTCAAGTCCAGCCCCCGCAACCAGTGAATAGGTCCCAATTTTTGAACTCCCCTTAAACGGAGTCGAAAAGTTGGGACCTTCATATTTTATCAATGCTTATTAAACTCCGTTTCTATTTGAAACGGAGTTTTTATGTTTAATTTTCTATGGGGACGTTCCTCGTTATAAAAGTGCAAGTATTCCTCCATTACTAATTTTAACTCCTCGGGGGAAGAATATAGATTGTGATATATAGCTTCTTTTTTCAACGAGTGGAAAAACGCCTCGCAAACAGAATTGTCGTATGGTTTGCCCGGAGTTGAAAAAGATTGTTTCACCTTTTTACTTTTTAGATATTGCCGGAAAGCAAACGAGGTATATTGCACCCCCTGATCACTGTGAAACATTAAGCTTTTGGGTTTCCCTCGTTTTTTAAAGGCTTCTTCAAAGGTTTTCATTGTAAGCGTGGTATCCATTACATCGGATATCCCGTAAGAAATCGCTATTCTTGAAAATAAATCAAGAATTATACAAACATAAAAGTATTCGTTTCCAACTTTTACATATGTAATATCAGAAACCCAAACTTGATTTGGTCGGCTTTGTTCGAATTCGCGCATTAAATAATTTTTGAAATAATAACGTGGAATTGGCTTTTTGTGTTCAGCCATATATTTTGGCTTTTCAACCTCTAAGCCCATTTCTTGCATTAATCGGCAAACCCGTTTTTCGCTTACCTGATATCCCATTTCTTTTAATTTGTATTGTATTGGCTTTCGACCAAAACGCTTTTTACTATCAAAAAATACCTGTTTGATTATGGGTTTTAAGAATTCATCTTCTTTATCGTGTTGGGTCAGCATTTTTTCGCAGCGTTTTCTGTTGTAATATGTACCACGTGGAAGGTTTAACGCCTCGCATAATACGTGTATAGAATACTGACCTTCCAGTTCTTTGATGGCCGACATCTTTTCATCAATGGATGCATTCACACCGCATGAAGCTTTACGCACCACTTCCAACATATATTCTGTTTTCTTTAAATGTGCTTGTGACTGACGAAAATTTTTATATTTTGAACTGCCATTGATAATAAGATCGTGTTCCTTGCTGTAAAGTTTCCTCCAATCAAACAACGAGGTTTGAGAAATTCCAAATTCTTGTATTGTTTCTTCAATTATGTGATTTCTTTCATAAAACTTTACAACCGTCTCCTTGAATTTTTGCGTATAAATTTTAGGTGACATAAAAACTCTCCTTTTGATATAGTCTAAATATAATTATATCAAAAAACAGGTGCAGCTGAAAAGTTGCACCTGTTAGTAAAATGTTGTATTACCACTCAATCCATTTCATATTTGATTCTGCTTCCCAAAAAGACTTTCCTTCAATTATGGAATCATTTAAAAGTTTTTCCATACATTCATTTTGTGTATTACCTTCACATCTGTAAACAGTATCAACATAATGGTCGTTTTCATCCCACAAATGAATTTCGAAAGAATAAACTTTTTCATTAGGGTTATATATTAAACCGTGGAAAAAGTATTTTTTTCCGTTATAAATAACGGCTTCTTCTTGAAATGTTATTTTATCAATGAATTCTGACACATTTCCGTCTATCATATTAAAATCCCCCTAAAAAACTTTTTGTACTTTTTGTATTCTTTCTCTGTTAAAGGTCTGGCTTTGCGGTTAGAAAAATCATCCGGCTTATATTCGTGGACGTGCAATACGGGCTTTCGTGAAGGGTCAATGCTCATTTCGGGATGATAGGCGATTTCAAACCGAAGGAAATGGTTTTTATCATATTCTCGATACATTTTGAATTTTCCGTCCGGATGCAATTGAATATAAGCTGTGCTGGAATGTGCTTCTTCGGGAAGGGCTTTTCGTCCGGGTTTTCCTTGCAAAACCTTTACACCTTTAATTTTATCTACGGTATCATAGGTATATGCCACATTATTACCACTTGCAAAAGTTCCTCTTCCGCCCATATCAGCGCACCACCTTTCGTGACGCCATATAATCAATAGTAATTATATTTCCTTGCATTTGAGGAAAGGGTGTACCAAAACATATTACCTTCGATGGTTGAATTCTTTTAAGCATTTCATTATAGCCGCGCAAAAATTGAAATTTTGCTTTTTTACACCCTACCATCCCTATGGCTACAATACTGCCTTGCTCAACACCGTCAAAGCAAAATTCAAAACTGCGAGCATCGCTCCAACTAACTGTTGGTATAACAGTTATCCCTTTGCTTTGCCAATAAGCGCCTACCCAACGGTTTTTTGCAACGCTTTCAAGTTGACGCCAAAAATCCATATCCGCATATGTAGAAAAGTCGGGTGAAAGCAAAAAAGCATACTGTGAATATCTTTTGAAGGTTCTTTCGGGATTATCATAAATCCCGTTAAAGCGATAATCATCAACGAAAAAATGTACGCCTTTTTTCTTGTTTTCTTCTTTGTCGTTTGTCCGCGTGTCGGAACATGCTACTAACATAATATCGTTGGTAGAAAGTTCTTGTTTTCGGATAATGGGGATCCCCCACTTACCGCCAGAATTAAAATTGTTACGTATGAATAGAGGGTTGTCCCTCATAGCTTTACTGGTCATATTATGACACCTCCGTAGAATTATTTGTTTTTTGCATAATATTTTCGCAGCAGAAAGTGGCACATTTTGTGCGATTTCTGTTGCATTTTTCTCCGGAATGTGCTAATATGTATTTACCAAGATACGAATGGCAACATTCGGAGAGAGGCATTGTATTGATTGCGCCAACAATCTTTACAGTGCTTTTTCTTTTTGTTTTACTTACAAGCAATTCACATCACCACCTTTATTTTATTAGTATTTCAATCGTTTTTCAGCAGCCGCTTTAGAAACGCCGAAATTTTTCATAAGTTCTTTTGCTGACATTCCATTAGATGCTTCATAAGGCATCATGACCTCCCCGGCAAGTGCCATAACAATCCATTCAAGCCTTCTATAACAAGGAGTTTCTTTTGTTAGCCTTCTTGAAAAAATAGGTTTAAACCCTATTTTGTCAGCGAATGGATGCATTATTTCGTGCATTATATGCATACGGTGACCGCCGGTCTTTTTTTATATGCGCCCATATAAACAGATTCTTTAATCTGTATGAGGTAACCGTCTTCTGTTCTTTCACATTGAGCCGGAACATTGCCAGGCAATACATCATTGTATACTATTTCATACCTAACATCCTCGAAACCTTCCAACTCGGGTAATCTGTCAAGTAATACAATAGGATCAATGGACTCATCATTGGTGAATCCACAAATAGAACGAAACAATTTTGCCCAAAGGCGCAATTCATTTCTGCTTGTGGCTCTGGTTTCGTAATCCATCAATTATCCTCCTTATCAAGAAGTTTAATGATGGCTGCAGCGGTATCCTCATCGAGTTTTTCAAAAGAACGCTGAAACTGAACCGCCAGTCTGCGCTGGGTGTTGGTGGTAGATACCAAATTGATTTTAACTTGCGTTTTTGACTGTTCGACCGCTTCGAACAACTCTGCTTGTTCTTCTGCATTCAGATTATAATGCGCAATGAGAATGGGAATCCATTCTTCAGGAACATTTCTTTTTCCGCTTTCTACCGTAGATACAAAAGGAAGTTTAACGTCAAGCAGCTTTGCAGTATCCCCCATAACCTCGTGGTTTTTTACGCGCTGAATTCTCATAAATTCGCCAAATTTTGTGTAACTCATATCGCCACTCCTTTCTATCACGAAAATAATTATATCATCAGTTATGCAAATTGTCAATAACTAATTTAATCATTTTCTGGTTAATGAAACAAGGCTTTTATTTTTGAGTTTCATCTTTTTCGGTGCTACGAGACATAAAAGCATTCCGCACGGGGTGCTTTTTCTTTATGCCGTTTTTCGACCGTTTTCGACTGAGGGATATGAGCCCACGGGTAAATAATTCGAATGGTGAAACGGTAGTGAATGACAGTCCGGGGGACTGTCATTTAAGCAGTGCTACCCCTACATAAGGAGAGCTTTATAAGTCCTCATTTAGGCAATACAATCAGGGTACAACGCTTCCCATAGCGGAAAATTTGTCCGTTTATATTGTCTCGTCATTTAAAATACGCCGGTATTCCCGCATTCCTCGACTTCATAAGCGGAAAAATTTTCTCGCTATGGGTCGAAGATTTTGTAAGAAAATGGCACCGTTAAGCGGCGAGGCGCCCGACCGAAGAATACTGACGTATTGTGAGTGGAAAGCAACAATGCCGATAACGGCGCCATTTCTTCAAAAAAGCATTGTACCTTGACTGTATTGTCTAAGCAATACAAAAAATAAAACAGGAGATATAAAACTTGCGTTTTACATCCCCTTAGTTCATTTTATTACAGTATGCTTTATTTTCGAAAGCAGCGGGTAAAGCTTACATTTCCAAACAAATCTTGCAGGATAAAAAAGTCTCATAAAAAAAACATATATCTTATATTTAAAGCTCGTTTCAGGATCGCAATATTTACCGTTTCTGTAAAAGGCTTTCATTACACCGACAATTTGCTTGTCCGTTATACCATATTCTTTTCGATATGTATTATCGCCTCTTATGATATATTTGCCGTCCCGTGTTATTTTAATAATTCTGTGCAGAACAAGCTTATCCCTTGCCGGCACATCATAAGCAACAACATCGTGCTTTTTAAGAGGCCTGTCAACCTTTTTTATTATAACTACATCCCTGTGCTGCCTGAGCATCGGGCGCATACTGACGCCTTCTGTAAGCACCGGAGCTTCATCAGATATTTCAAGGCAATGCGCCACATCCATTTTACTTTCAGGCATTACTCAACAATACCTTTGCTTAGAAGCCTTGCTGTGAATTCTTTTACAGTTTCCCTTATTTCATTTTCGGGTGTATCGGCATAATCTTTTTTCATAGCTTCAACTATTTCATCCTCGGTAACATCATTTTTCAGCATACCGAAAATATACGCTCCGACATCATTCATTTTAATAAAACCTCTGAAATTTTCAAGGCTATCCCCTACCGGAATCGCAACCTGTTTATCTGCAACCGTATTTATAACAAAATTATATTTAAGTTTCATCTTGTTTGACTCCTCATCATTTTAAAAATCAGAATGTTAACACAATATTCTACACTCATTATAATGGCTTTTGGTCACAAATTTTCTTTGAAAATTTGTCAATGTCCATTGCAATGAATATGGTCAAAATTAAATTTGTGGAAATTTAATTTTGACCAGGCCGATAAAATCGGCCTGTCGAAACAATTTTTGGTGTTTCGACATTCTATAATCATTATAAAACATTCGGGATACAAAATCAATTAAAAATTGTATCATAGGCCACTCTTGCCGCCTCAGGTTCCATATTGCAATGGATTATCCAGAGGTTGCAGGAGGTGAGCAGGCGGTCTATCAAGGCTATTGTGTTTGCCGCAGCAAGCGGATCGCTCGGCATATAGACCTGATTGAGAATTCTGTCTACAGCGTCTTTTTGATCAATTTTTTCAACATAGTTTTTTTCACTGCGCTCTATAAAGCAGATATGCTTAAGCGGAGTTCTCATATTGCAACCGTAGCTTTCTTTGCCGTTCCACGGGGTGCCATAAGCATAAGGCGTTTCGGGCTCGTCATCAAAAAATCTGATAATAGGTTTATCACCGTTAACGATAGTCATTTTATTGCCTAAAAGCTGTTGCCAAAGGCGCATATGGGTTGTTTTTCCGGTTCCGCTCTGTGCTGCAAAGGCAACTCCTTCACCCTGTACATCTATACATACGGAATGAAGGACAAAAGCATTAAAGGCAGGTATAATATTGCTTAATTTGCGAAAGTTTGCAGCAATTTTAAAAGTTGACGGGTATATCTTCTCTATCTGATCCCCATATGTTTGTTCCTCATATAAAACTTCTTCATCTGTGACCTTTAAAGTAATATCCGCACTATCAAAATCACTAAGATAATCACGCATAACCCTATTAAAATTTTTCATATCTGTCTCAAAGGAAATATTAAACCCTGCTATTTTACATTTAACAATATTCATAAACTATCCTGCCGTTAAAAGTTGTTTTTTTCTTTTTCAAGTCTTAAAAATTCGTTGTAAATGTTTCTTAATTTTGCATTCATTCGATTAATTATTGCCATTTTATCTGCCTCATCGCAATGATTCGGTACTCCCGTGCAACACTTAAGCGACATACACATAGAACGCATTTCGCAATCTTCACATACAGAGGCAATATTTCTGCGTTCTTTATACTTTTGAATTTTTGCGTAATCAATTTCGTCACTATAAATACTGCCGTAAAAATCGCTGTCAACAAAATGCTCGCACTTGCCTAAATGACCGTCCGGCACTATCATAACAGAATTATCACTGCATGCCATACAAGTATTCGGAGAAGCAAAAGCTTTCGGGAGATTCTTAATAGGCACCGGCGGCATATTTTCATCAATAAAATTTTGAAGTTTAACGGAATTCTCAATAAGCCTATGGCGGTCTGCAACATCACGGTTCTTTATTTTTGAACAAGTATCCTCAAACAGGCGCACAACATAAATATGGCAGTTTGAATATTCCTTAAATCTATTTACCAATAACTTCGAGAGCTGAAAAAGGTCCTCGGCATTGTGCTCGTCCATATTAAGCCTTACACTTACCTGAATTCCTGCCGCAAGTGCATTTTCTATATTATTTAAAACCCTTTTAAAGGGACTTGGATCATTCTTATAAACATAATTTTTTGTTTTATTATATATTTCTTCTGTGCCGTCAAGAGTTATTTGCATCATATCAAGTTTCCATAAATCAACGGCTTTTTTGATTACTTCATCGTCAAGTAAATATCCGTTTGTTACCATTTTCGAAGAAAAAATAATGTTTTTTGCAGCTAAATCACTTGATATTATATCAATAACTTTCATATTTACAAGCGGTTCTCCGCCAAACCACTGAATTCTTATCTTATTTGCGCCCTTTTTATCAATAAAATCAGCTACATCGTGCGCCGTATTCTCAGTCATATTAGAAATCTTTGCGCCCTGCTCGAAGCAATAAAAGCATCTGGCATTACAGCCGGTTGTTGTGAGAATAACAAAATGTGAAAGCGGCGGATTTGTATAGATATTCTGAATTGCAAGCCGAGCTTCTATCAGATCGGATGCAAACTTTTTATCATTAAAATCTTCAGGAACCAAAAAATAGCTTTCAATAAGATAACGAATGTCCTGATTGGATAAATCAGGGTGTTTAAGTTGCTTAATTTCATCCGATGTAAGAAATATCAACTCATAAGTAACTGTATTTACGAGCAAAACTCCGCCCTCAACCGGGCATTGACTTAGATAAAATGATTTTCTGTAGCCTTTATTCTCATCGATTTTTTGTTTGTCTAAAATTTGTTTTACGATATTTGTTTGTTCGTAAATAAGTTTCATAGTTTTCACCAAGCATTATATATTATAAGGTGTTATAAAAACATCTGCTATTTCAAAATTCGAATATAAAATCAATATTAAAAAATGCAACAACTAAGGCAAAAGCCCCGCAAAAAACGGGGCTTTCATTTTTTAAAACCATTGAATTAATAGCGACCAGCCATCTGATCCAAATCACTCGGGCACTGAAAATCACAACACTCTTCACCCGAAACTGTAACAACATCGTTCTTTAACTCAACGATCTCTAAATATGCCTTCATCTTGCACACCTGCCTTATTATGTAATCAATTTAAATATAATATTATTTTGCACTGTAAGCTCTGAATGAGATACCGAGTTTAATAAGTGCTGTAGAAATTGCACCTATAGAAGAATCAGACATAGCAGCACCTAAATAAGACTCAACGCTATAGGTTACAGAATATACCTTTTCACCGTCATATGTTATCTCAACAACAAGATCCTGGTTGCCATCCTGAATGCCTATCTGGTCAAACTTAAAAGATATCCAAGAGCCTGAACGCGTTATAGCACCGCTGTCAACTGTGAATGTTACATCGTAAGGAGTTTCTGTTCCGTCACCTGCAACCTGAGTATAAGTAACCTTAAAGCTCAGCTTGCTGAGATCTAAAACGTTTCCGCTGTCTTTAACACGATATGTGATATACGGCGCTTTACCAATCGAAACAGAAGTTCTGACCTGATGTCTGTTTGAGCTTGCAGAACCAAAATCTGAATTGAATGATTGGTTGGTATTTATTGTGTTATAAGAATCTACAGATGCAGTTGCTTCGCTTATATCAAAGCCTTCAATTATGGAAGGTGCTTTCGCAAGATCAGAATCGGCATAATTTGCAGCCATACCCTTAACGGACTCATCACCAACAATTAAAGTGTCTGTAATCAAGGTGCGAAGTTTTGCATTAGATGCCTGTTCTTCAAATACATTTTTCAAATATGTTGCAGGAGAAATAGTGAATGTTTCCGAGACTGCAACAAGATTGCCGCTCTCATCATATGCTCTTAACATATAGTTAATATCAAGGCCAAGTTCGTAAAGCTGAATATCGGTATATGTATAAGACCTCATTGAGCCGGCAGCAGCAAGTTCTGATTTGTTCTTAACTATTTCCTGAGGATTCGGATCAATATTAAGTGTTGCACTGTCATACTTCTGGGGAATGATAACAAGCTCCATATCGGCATACGAGTTCAATACTGTATTAGTAACACGGAAAGCCATCTGGAGAGAACTTGCACCATAACCGAGAGAAGCGCTTCTGAAAGTTAACGAAGTATCAACTACGGGTTCAGTGCTCTGCTTTTTATATCCGCACACGGTGCAGGTATTATTTTCATCAAAAGTATGATCAGCTGTTGTGCCGTCTATAGTAACGCTGCACCTACTGCAAACTTCTGCATGCTGTGTATCGCTTATAGAGGTAACAACGCCATCGTGACCTAAAGCATCGATAGGAGTAGTCCACTCAGCGCCGCAATCGGGGCAAGTGTGTCTCTCTTCACCGGGCTCGGTGCAAGTGGGTTCAACTACTGTTGTGGTGGTCGCATTGCCGTGGCTGCAGTTCGTTCCTGCTACGACTTTTTGATTTGTTTCAGCAGCTTCAACCTGATTTATAAGGCCATTTTCATTATTGTTTGCACAGGGGAATGTGAGAAGGTTCTCATCACCTAAAGTGCCATCATCTCCGACAGTACCCTGATCGGCTGCCTGGATGTGGGTGAGGGTGATATAGTGCTGGGTTGAATCATCCTTAACAACCTTGATGCTGATAGTTGCAGCCGTTATAGCAGACAAATTCGTTACATCAACACGCTTAACAAGCATCGTAAGGGTTGTTCCGCTTACTTTTGACTCAACGCTGAGGTTTTCAGCATTATTGTCAACAGCGGTTACAGCATCTTCATCACTGCTGAGAGCATAGCCTGTTAGCTCTGCTTTAGCAACAGCCACAAGATATCCTGTTTCGGAATCAATGTGGAGGGTTGCGGTGTCATACGCACCGGATGCAACAACATCAGCATCAAACGCATATGTACCGTTTGGCTCGGCTGCCATTGAGGTTAAACACATTGCCGGGCAAATGACAATGGCTACCGCAAGGACAACTGCGAGAAGCTTGGGAAATTTTCTCATTTTAAAAACTCCTAACCGGCATTACGCCAAAATTTCGGCACCCCTCGGGCACCATGGACTTTTTAGGGTCACTACCGCATATTCTGCGGTTTGATTCATTATAACATCAGGGGTCTTAAAAATCAAGTACAAATACGAAAAAACATCACAAAAACAATAAAAAATATTTTCGACAATTGCGAACAGTGGCAAATTTGCACAACGATTATTTATTTTCATCGTCAAGCCGTACAAAACATCCTGCGATCGAAACAACGCATACACGGTTTATAATTAAGCGCTTAAACAAATGCTACAAAGAACATAAAAAACGCCTTACTGCACACTGTGACAAAAATACAGGCTGCAAATTAAAAAATCCGCCACACGGAAACGCTGAAAGGAAATCGCCGGAAGCGGAACTAAAGATCCAAAATCAAAAAAAGGCTTTAACTGCCCTATCGCAGGGCCGAGGTTAGGCAGCTCGACCCTGCGACTATGTAATTTGAGAAAATTACCACTCTCATTATACATTATAGCAGTTAAAAGTCAAGTTTATTCGTTTAAGTTACACAAAGTTTATGAAAAATGAACGAAAAGCCTTTTTGGCAAATGATGTTTTATTTCAAAATCACCATAACGACTTTTTAGCCTTTTTGAATTTTTATTATTTGAAATTCAAAGATAAAATGGAAACTTCGTTCTTTTTGATATTAGATTTAAAGTTTGATCTTTGATATTTAAGCCGCAGCTTTGATTTAAGCTTTAAACAATCCCTCAGTCCCTGACGGGACATTTCTCGCTGCGGCTCGGTCACCTCACGGCTTAAGACAGTCCCCCGGACTGTCATTCACTACCGCTCGGTCGCCTTCGGCTACCCTTTACACAAAGGAGCCTATATACAATGAAGTTTTACTATTAAAATAAGGCTTTACTGCCTTTTTAGGCGCCCTTCTTTTTGTCGCAAGACAAAATAGAGGGGAGCTGTCCCGTCAGGGACTGAGGGGTATTCTTTCATTGTGGTTTTATATTTTTTAACCTTTTGAATTTAGTGTTTATTGAAAATTAAAGAGAGACGAGAAAAGTGCACCCTTTTCGATATTAAAATTTGATGTTTAATCTTTAACATTTAAGCAGCTGCTTTAATTTTTTTAAAACAACCCCTCCGTCAAAGTTTCGCTTTGCCACCTCCCCTTACACAGGGCAGGCATCATATTCAATAGGCTTAGAAAGTTTAATCTTTAACATTCTAAGCTTCTTCGATTTAAGTTTTTAAACAATCCCTCAGTCTCGCTACGCTCGCCATTTCTCACTGCGGCTCGGTCACCTCACGGCTTAAGACAGTCCCCCGGACTGTCATTCACTACCGCTCGGTCGCCTTCGGCTACCCTTTACACAAGGGAGCCAATATATTCAGTGCAGTTTTATTGCTATAATAAGGCCTTATCGTTTATTGCAAAATCGGCTTCCTTTGAACAAGAAAGCCGATTTTATAATATGCAATATTTTAAACATAAAAAGCAGTTTATTTAATTATCTTTCATTATAAAAGAAAAATCAATATAACCGTTTTGAGTATCCACATACACTCCGGAAAGTTCGGAATCAGACGCTATGCAGGTGTTTTCAAAGGCAAGCGGCAAGAGAGAATAATTTTTAAGGAGAGAAAGCTGCGTTGATGCCGTATCTATGTCCGCAGAAGAAGAATTAACGCCGAAAAGTTTAAGGTATTCGCAAACAGACACGCTGTTTGCCTTTATGGGGAATACTGCGAAGTTGAGTTTTTTGTCCGTAAGTTCTTTTCTGATATTATCGAGTGACGTTGCAGGTTCGATATTAACAAATGCGCTCAGATTTTGCTGCCAATGACCGACCATAGCGGTTACGAAAGGTTTAATATTTTCGTCATCATAATAATAAAGCGTTGAGGAGGGGAATTTTTTTTCTTCGTTTTTCCCGACTGCGCTGCGGACAAGATTTTTCGCTTCTTCTATATCATATCCTAAAATTCCGGCTGCATTTACTCCGTTCCCTGCTCCCAGTATTTTAGGGTACAGGGAATTTGCCGGAGTAAAACCGGGGCTTAACTTTGATTTAAGTTTATCGGGCGATGTTGCCATACAAATCGCCTTTTTAAGCTCGGGAGAAAGGTCACTTCCCATAGTTAGCACCCAGCAGGTATTATTGACAGACGATATTTTCATACCCTTTCTTTCGGCATTTTTAATTTCAGTTCCCGAAACAAACGACATATCAACGCTGTTTTTTTCAAGAAGTTCTGACGGTGTTTCTTCCTCGCTCACAGAAAGGAATACCGCAGCATTTTGACTTTCGAAATCGCCCTTATAGTGGCTGTTTCTGTAAAGTCTTATTCCGAAATCCTCTTTATTCCATTTACCCATATAATACGAGCCGTTTGAGAGTGTGTAATCCTTTTCCCTGCCGTACTTCCCGAGGCTGTTTTCAAAGAATTCCTCATTGCAGGGCATTGCGGGCGCCGTTGTAAGGGCTGCTTTAAAATCGGGATCATCATAAGAGAGGGTTACGGTAACCGTTTTATCATCGGCCGAAAAAACACCGAGTGACGATATATCCGCCTTACCGCTGTTTATTTCTTTTGCATTTGCTATGGCAAAAAGTCTGCTCGCAAAGGGAGATCCGGTTTCGGGGAGAATTGCCCTTTTAATGCCGAAAACAAAATCGTTTGCCGTGATATCGGTTCCGTCAGACCACTTTAAACCGTCTCTAAGTTTAAAAGTATATGTCAGTCCGTTCTTGGAAAAAGTTTCACAGGCCCCGCATACGACGGCGCCGCTGTCGCTTCTCCTAAGCAGACCCTCGTACATATTTCTCACTATAAGAAGCTCACTGTCGCTCGACGCCGTTTGAGGGTCAACCGAAACAGGAGGTTCGTTTAAATTGAAATAAATATATGCCGTAAGGAAATCACTGCCGCAGGCGGAAAACGAAAGCGTCAAAAGAACAACAGACAAAAACAACGCCGTTATCCTTTTCAAGCAAACTCCCCCTTTTATCTTTTTCTTCACTATTATATTATCTTTTTCGCTTTTTTTCAACCTGAAATACGGTTACAGTATCGTTACATTTGCAAATGTAAAGAAAAAAACTTGACAAGCGGGTGTAACTATGATAAAATACCATAGCGTTATTCGGAGGTGCGTCTTAATGGAGAAGGACCTTTTTGTGGGAAACTTGCTCGAAGTTTACGGTCAGTTTCTGAATCCGAAACAAAGGCGGCTTGCCGAGTGCTACTATAATGAGGACCTTTCGCTTACCGAAATAGCAGAAAACGAAGGCGTTACACGTCAGGGAGTCTGCGACATTTTAAACAGGGTGAAAAACAGACTTTACGGTTTTGAAAAATCCTGCGGATATTGCGAAAAGTTTCTTAAACTCAAAGAATTCGCTGCAGAAAGCAATCTGCCGAAGGAAATTACGAAAATCATCGAAGAGCTTTAAGGGGAGGTTGCGCCGCATATGGCTTTTGAAAATTTTTCCGATAAACTCTCGGCTGTTTTTAAAAAGCTGAGAAGTAAAGGTAAGCTGAGCGAAAGCGATGTAAAGGAAGCTATGCGTGAAGTGCGGCTTGCCTTGCTCGAAGCCGATGTTAACTATAAGGTTGCCAAGGACTTTACCAACACGGTTGCCGAAAAGTGCATCGGTGCGAATGTTATGGAAAGCCTTACCGCTCCGCAGATGGTAGTTAAAATAGTAAGAGACGAGCTTACGGAACTTATGGGCGGAGAGCAGGCAAGGCTTAAAATCTCTTCTAAAATTCCCACGGTAATTATGATGTGCGGTCTTCAGGGCTCCGGTAAAACGACCCATTCCGCAAAGCTTGCAAAATACCTTAAATCAAAAGGTCACAGGCCGATGCTCGTTGCCTGCGATATTTACCGCCCTGCCGCTATAGACCAGCTTAAAGTTGTGGGGCAGGCAGTTGGGGCGCCCGTATTTGAAAAAGGAACCCAAAAACCGGAAAAAACTGCGGAAGAAGCGGTTAAATACGCACGGGATTACGGTTATGATTTTGTTATTCTCGACACTGCCGGCAGACTGCATATCGACAGTGAGCTTATGGATGAGCTTGTAAGGATAACGAAAGCGGTTGAAGTCAATGATATCCTGCTTGTTATTGACGCTATGATAGGTCAGGACGCAGTTAATATTGCAAAAGCATTTAACGATATACTGGAAATCGACGGTGTGATAATAACAAAGCTTGACGGTGACACTCGTGGCGGCGCCGCACTTTCGGTAAAAGCCGTAACCGGAAAACCGATTATGTTTGCCGGCGTGGGAGAAAAGCTTGATCAGCTTGACGAATTTCATCCCGACCGTATGGCTTCAAGAATACTCGGTATGGGAGATGTGCTTTCGCTTATCGAAAAGGTAGAAGGCGAAATTGACGAAAAGAAAGCTGAAGAAGCCGCAAGGAAGCTTCAGCAAAACAAATTTGATATGAACGATCTGCTTGAACAGTTCAGGCAGATAAAAAAAATGGGCAGTCTTAAAAACATTCTTTCTATGCTACCGGGTATGGATAAACAGCTGAGAGATATTGATATAGACGACAGACAGATGCTTCGTGTGGAAGCGGTTATCCAGTCCATGACAGCAAAGGAGCGCTCAAAGCCAGACATTATAAATGCGTCAAGAAAGCGCAGAATAGCCGCCGGAGCGGGAGTTTCGGTCGAAGAAGTCAATAAGCTTTTGAGGCAGTTTGAGCAGATGAAAAAAATGTTCAGGCAAATGAATCAAAAAGGCGGAAAGCGGAAAATGCTTTCGGGTCTCGGCAAAGGAAAATTCGGTTTTTAAGGATATTATATTCTTTTAAATAAAAGTTATTTCATTTGGAGGTGTTTTAAATGGCAGTTAAAATAAGACTTCGCAGACTCGGCGCTAAGAAGGCCCCCTTCTACCGTGTCGTTGTAGCCGATTCAAGGTATCCCCGTGACGGTCGTTTCATCGAGGAAATAGGTACCTATGATCCCACTAAGGATCCGGCAGAAGTAAAGATAGACGCTGACAAGGCAAAGCAGTGGATATCGAACGGCGCTCAGCCTACCGATACCGTTAAGGCTCTGCTTAAGAAAAACGGCGTTATCTAATCAATAGGAGCAAAATATGGAAGAACTTCTTATTGCAATAGCTTCGGGGCTTGTTGAAAATCCCGATGCTGTTTCGGCAACGGCTGACGAACCCGATGAGGAAGGCGTTATCGTTTATCACCTGTATGTTGCAGAAAACGATATGGGCAGAGTTATCGGAAAACAGGGCAGAATAGCAAAGGCTATCAGAACCGTTATGCGTGCAGCCGCAAATCGTAACGAACAGAAAATTTCTGTTGAGATCGGTTAACAAATACCCTCGCTTTGCGGGGGTATCAGTTTATCGGCAGAGCTATAACAATATTGCTTTGCGGCGTTCACGCCGCATTTTGTTTTTTCGCTGACATGTGCGGCGAAAAAACACCTCTTAAGCGAAAAACCGAAGAATAATCGGTTTTTCAAGGGTGCAGGGGTGGTGTCGGCGGGGATAAAGTGCAGTCCGAAAATCAACGATTTTCGAGCGAACGGAATCCCCGTCCGAGAACGTGTCGGCTTTCAGGCACGTTCATACCCTCGCTTTGCGGGGGTATTATGTTGTTTTAAGGAAGGCTTGTTACTATAACTGAGGTTTATATATGAAAAAGGAATTTTTAAAGGCCGGAAAAATCGTGGGTACACACGGTGTCAGGGGTGAACTCAGAATAGACCCTTGGACCGATGACAGTTCATTTCTTTCGAATTTTTCAACGCTTTATTTAAACGAGGGTGAAAATACTCTAAGTATAATAAAAATGCGTCCGCACGGAAGAATAGTTGTTGCGGCAGTCGAAGGGATATCTACTGTTGAAGAAGCAGAAAAGCTGCGCAATAAAACAGTTTTTATAAAACGAAGTGATCTTACTCTTCCGGAAGGCAGATATTTTGTGGACGAACTTATAGGTTGCACGGCATTTGATGCCGACACAGGTGATAAGCTCGGAATAATTACCGATGTCTCCAAAACCGGAGCAAACGATGTCTGGCATATAAAAAAAGCAGACTCGGAATACCTTATTCCTGCTATTGCCGATGTTATTATTTCGGTTGATATTGAAAATGAAAGGGCGGTTATAAGACCGCTTAAGGGTATTTTTGATGAGGATTGACATTATGACTCTCTTCCCCGATATGTGTAATTCGGTCCTATCGGAAAGCATAATAGGCAGAGCTCAAAAATCAGGCTCGGTTGAAATAAAGTGCACCGATATACGGGAGTTTGCGGGAAATAAACATAATAAGGTCGATGATTCGCCTTACGGAGGCGGTATGGGTATGATAATGGCTCCGTCACCTATTTACGATTGTTATAAAAGTCTCTTTACAGAAGAGGAGCCTAAGCCCCACCTTATATATATGTCACCCAAAGGCAAGGCTCTGACGCAAGAGCGTGTTGCAGAACTCGCTCGGCTCGACAGAATAGTTATACTATGCGGTCATTACGAAGGCGTTGATCAGAGAGTGATAGACGAAATTGCGGACGAGGAAATATCAATAGGCGATTATGTTTTAACCGGAGGCGAATTGCCGGCTATGGTCCTTGCGGATGCAGTATGCCGTATGCTGCCCGGGGTTTTATCGGACGATATCTGCTTTGAAGAGGAAAGCCATTTTTCAGGTCTTCTTGAATATCCGCAGTATACAAGGCCGGCAGTATGGAACGGAGTCTGTGTGCCCGAAACTCTGCTCTCCGGCAATCATAAAGAAATTGAAAAATGGCGAAGAAAAGAGTCGCTTCTTATAACAAAAGAACGTAGACCGGATATGTATGAAAAAATCGAACTCAGCAAAGAAGACAGAAAACTTCTCGGTCTTGAAACCCCAAAAACAAAAAAACAAAGATGATTGTTTGAGAATTATAACCAAATATTACAGTCAAATTATACTGAAAGTTGGGAAAATATTAGAACTTATTCACAAAATGTTGACGATTACATTAAATGTGGTATAATTACTTTTGTCAGATAAGTATGCAATCCGAACATTATCCGAGTAAGGAGTTTGTCAATATGTGCGTTAAAGACGTAGTAATTAAAAATCAAGTGGGTTTACATGCCCGTCCGGCCACCTTCTTTATTCAGAAGGCTAACGAATTTAAATCATCAATATGGGTAGAAAAGGATGATCGCAAGGTAAATGCGAAGTCCCTTTTAGGCGTTCTTTCCCTCGGTATTGTAGGCGGAGCAACAATCAAGATTATTGTTGACGGCAGCGATGAAAAGGAAGCTCTTGATGCTCTCGTTGCCCTTGTTGACTCGGGATTCGCCGACTGATTACAACATTTTTCAAAATTATTCATTTTAACACTTGCAAAAGTCTGCCATATGTGATATAATGTCTTTCGTTGTCACGGCAGGCTTTGCTTGTGTGATAATTTCCGGGTGTGGCGCAGCTGGTAGCGCGCTTGACTGGGGGTCAAGAGGCCGCAAGTTCAAGTCTTGTCACTCGGACCATATCGAGTGTTCTTAACCAACCTGAAAGTTGGATGAGGACACTCGTTTTTTGCCTTTTTGTGTCTTTTTGTATTTATGAGCAGGAGTCATTCCCTGCTCTTTTTTATATGAATTGTGCATTCGGAGTATATTATTCGGCAAGGACCTTGCGGTTTCTCCTCGGTAATTGTGCCTGAAAGGGTCGGCTCGCACAAATAAACAGTATATACCGTATGGCGCTGCGACATTTTTAAAAGCACATACTCAACCTTAAGTTGCATATCGGCAAACGGATATGTTATACTCATTGTAGGAAAAAGGCTTTATAATATAATCGAAAGGTGCTTTGAGGTAAATATACAGAGTGAATGTTATGTTCGAAAAGATATAAGGAAAAGCCGTCTGATTAACGGCAGATGAACTTTGCAAGGTCAAAAGTCTAAAATTTGAAAGCAAGGAATAAAAAATGTTATTCCGAAATGCTGAAACGGAGCTGTTTAATATGACATTTTATCACGGAAGTCCTATTGCAGGGCTTAGCGAATTGCAACCGTTTTTATCTGAGCACGGCAGACCGTATATATATTTTGCAACAAATCCGTTGGTTGCACTTTTATATGCAGTAAAACCTGTACCCAAACCGTTTAGTTTTTATCCTTACGGTTTTGACAATAACAATAATTTGATTTATTCGGAATATTACGAAAATGCATTTTATGATTTATATAAAGGCAAAGTCGGATACTTATATGAGTGCGATAATTTAAAAGAAATAACTGCCCCTACACAAATAAATTGTGCGTATATATCCGAAAAACCGATAAAAATTGATAGAATAACGGTGATTCCGGATCTTTTTGTGTTTTACAAGGAGCAAGAAAGCAAAGGATTATTCAGCATCAGATCTAAAAAAGATATTTCCGAAAAAGAAATGAGTTTTGTTTTTGATGAATTAAGAAAAGATGTTGAAAACAAAAATTTAAAAAATTCACCGCAACACGAAATGAGCATTTTTATTAAAAAACACTTTCCGACAGTCTGGGAAACATCAAAAAATTAAATTGCGGCAAACAGGTAATAGCGATATTATGGAACAAGTTTTTACATATGTATAGAAAATAATTCGGAATATTACAGACTTAAAATAATCCGAATGAAAATCTTTCCAACCCACAGTTGGGAAAATCCAATATCTGCGTTATTGATTAAAGGCATGGTGGTATTTACAATATAAGTGTAGCTACAAGAAATAATTCAGGAGAGCAAAAATATGGAAAACTTAAAACTTTATGACACCATTTCGTTTTACAGGAAAAAGCAAGGCTTAACACAGGAGGAACTTGCAAAGAAATTAGGCGTGACAAATCAATCGGTATCCAAATGGGAGTCGGCGCAGTGCTGCCCGGATATAGGTTTATTGCCGATGCTTGCCGATATTTTTGAAATCAGCATAGATGAGCTGTTCGGACGAAAAAACGAAAAAGAGATACACTATGATCTTTGCTCAGAGCTTCCCTGGAAAGACGATAACGTAATAAGAGTTTTCAGGACTTTGGGGAAGAAGATCCTTCAATCCGCCGACGAAAACGAGATTATAAACATTACTTTTCCGAAGGAGTGCTATAAATCCGACGGACGGTTTTTTAAGGTTGAAATTATGGGCAATATAAATTGTGATGCGAGCATTAACGGAGATGTTGTGTGCCATAAAAACATCGGATGCAATCAAATCAACGGCGATGTCAAAGAGTGCCGCAACAATATGTTCTGTAATGGGGACTTAAACGGAAATGTAAATTGCGGCGGAAACGTGGATTGTAAAAGAATTAAGGGCAACGTGGAATGTCAGGGCAATATTATTTATAAATAAAATGAAAATTAACACCTAACCAACCTCAAAAATTTCCGACTATATAGGCGTAATGATCATTATGAAATGCAAGGGTGCAAAATGAAAACAAACGAAATACTAAAGCTGATCGGTGATAAAGAGTTTCTTGATAAAATTTATCAATTTTCTTACCAAAGATGTGACACTTCTTATGAGGCGGAGGATCTATGCTCGGATATCATTCTCACAGTAATATCCGCTGTACATAAACAAGAATGCATTGAGAAATTTTATGCTTTTGTGTGGACTGTTGCACGCAGAGTTTATGCTGATTACTGTGAAAAGAGAAATGCCGTGCGGCAAACAATAAGCATAGAAAACCTTGATTTTACACCGGCGGCAAAAGAAGATCAAATTGATAGTATTATTGAAGAAACGGTCGAGAAAGAACAGATAAAGAAAATTTTTGCAGAAATTTCTTTTCTGTCAAAAGCATATCGAGAAGTTATGGTGCTTTATTATCTTGATGAAATGAAAATCAAGGACATATCGGAAAAGCTCGGAATCAGCGAAACCACCGTAAAACAGCGTTTGTTTTTTGCACGAAATACCGTCAGGAAAGAGGTTAAAATTATGAGCGAAAAAACGTATGTATTAAAGCCTGTCAAACTGGCTGTTTCAGGGAGCGGAAATCCCTGCGGCAACGATCCTCGTTCCAAAATCGAAAGGATGTTTTCTCAAAATCTAATATATTTATGCAAAGACAAACCAAGGTCGGCAAAGGAGCTATCTGAAGAACTTTGCGTGCCTATGCCTTATATTGAGGAAGAATTGGAAATTCAATGTCACGGCGAAAACGGAAAATATGGTATGCTCCGCAAACTTGAAAACGGCAAATATGCATTAAATATTCTTTTGGTTGATTATGATGAGTACGATCAAGCGAATAAAATTTACGAAAAGCATTTACCCGAATTTTGCGAAGTTATCAAAAGCACTTTGAAAAAGAATGAAGATAAAATACTTTCATTTCCTTATTTAAGCGAACAGAAAGATTTGCGTTTTATTATGTGGTCTTTGATCTCAAGAACAGTCTGGGATTTTGAAGAAAGAATCAATAGAGTTCTTGCAGAAAAATACTTCTCTGATATTATTCCGGTTAATAGGGCTTTTTCCTGTGCCGCAGTTGCATTTACAGATGAACAGTATCCTGAATTTGATTTTTATGGCAGCGACGGTATAGATGCAACTTCAATCGGCGGATATAAATCGGTGTTTGTATCCAACATTTACGGCAAGCGCATTGATAAACACTTCCATTGCGGACACAACTTATCCCACGATCCCAAGCTCTTAATGGTACTCAGAACCATTGGAGGAATTGCTATTGACGAATTGTCCGAAAGTGAAAAAGAAATAGCAGCCAAAGCTCTTGAGTGTGGGTATCTCCGCAAGAACGGAAATATTATTGAACCTAAAATCATTGTAATTGAAAAAAAGAACGATATGGACTTCTATAATCTCTCTCTTGATCTCAATAACGATATGGGAATGATTATCGAACAAATTGCTGCTGAGCTTTCTGTGTTTATGCGAACACACATTCCCGTACATCTAATGAACGAGTATCAGATCTATACGAACCTTATTGCGGGCATCAGAATATTGGCAAAAGCAATTGAGGAATGTATTAACGAAGGTCTGCTTGCAGAACCCGAAAACAAGATCGGAGCAGAAGGCGTGCTGATGATTATAGAAAAACAATAGCAGAAACCCACACTTTGACAATACAACAGCGAATGGTCGGGAAGAGATAATAACGGAAAACTGAAACAGCCTACAACTATGCGGAAAAAATGCTTATAACGGTGATTACAACATACGAATAAAAAGGTATGAAGAGGAGCATAACGGAGTTTGATTTTGAAACTAAAAGCCCTCTGTATCTTGCCGAAAAGCCCGTAAAAAGAAACATTCCGTTATTTGAAAGCTTTAATAAAAGCGTTGCTCCGCCGAATATAAAAAGAGCGGCTCCCGAGGGGATAAGCGAAAACAAATCATTTCTTATCTCATATTTTATTTTTTCATTTATTCACCCCATTTCATTACCGGAAAATTTATCGGTTTATATTGTTTATTCTTCCAATCTTCCGAAATAGTCATCTAAGCCTTGATAATCGGCATAACTGTCATAGACATAAGAAGTAGGATAATTAACGGCATAGTAATCGTAATCGTGAAGATATTCGTGAACTTTGAAAAGCCCTCCGAGATTATGGTCGAAAATTGATTTATTCCAAAGTTTAAGTGCGGTTTTGATGTTCTTTTTCGCCGTATCGTCTTTAATAACGGAAATTGCATACTCAAGCGCAGACACTACCTCTTTGTTTGCAGAGTAGCTGCGTTCATACCCCGCTATCGGGTCCGTAAATGACTCCCCGCTTTGGACATACTGCCAATAAATACTGTCGCTTTCTTTCAGCAAGGAAACATTTTGAAGCAAAAGTCTTTCAATTTCATAATGTGCATTTCGGATTTTTTCCTTTAATTCCTTTGTCTTTAAATCGTCAAGACCGCTTAGAACCTCTTCCCTCTTTGCCTTAAAATATTCTTCATCGGGATTTTTGAGTTTGGAATTATGCAGGTAATATTTCCTGTTTGTGAAAGCCAAAATTTCGTTATACACTGTATTTGATATATAAAAATGCTTTTCTTTCCCGTCTTTTATTATAGCGACCTGCGATTTTACATACATACTGTCATTACACATTTTAATCTTAAACAAACTTTTTCCTTCGTTATTATAAAAGTCAAAGGTCCAATAAATGCTGTTCGTGTCAAATTCTTCAAACTGTTCGGGCTCTCCCCAATATGTTTCGGACAGGAGTTTAACAAATTTTGTTACGGTTTCTTCATCTTCAATAATATATTGTTTTTTGGATTTGCTTATATAGCTTGTACCGACTATTTTAGCGACATCATCCGGAAACAATTCGGCGACCTCGTCGGCAGAGGTTCCCGAGAGCAGTTCTTTTGCGTTTACATAGAATTTTTTTATTTCCTTAAAGATAGGTTCTCTGACCTCTTTTATACTGCACGCAACCGAAGCCAGACAAATTAAAACGGTGAGCATCACACAGGCGACCCGTTTGCCCGTTGTATTTATCAATTTTAAAATTCCCTTTTGCTGCTTTATGACACGCCGCATATTAAATTCAAATTCTTGTGAGAAATTATGGGGCGTTGTTATTATACCGACTAATTGAGCGTCTGTGAAAGCATTTTTCAGTATAACTCTTGCGTTATCCATTAGTTACCTCCGACAATTTATCGATAAGTATTTTTTTACCTCTTACAAGCTGCATTTTTACCGTTGCCGCTTTTCTGTTGAGCAAAACAGCGGTTTTCTTTACAGAATAATCTTTTGCATAATGTAAATACAGAACTTCATTATACGGCGAGGATATGCTTGTAATCAACGATACGAGTTCCCTGTATTCGATCTCGCTTACTAAATTATTAAGAGAATTTTCGTCAATAACGTCTTCTCTTTCGCTTAGCGGAAGTTGTGTTATCTTTGGTGATTTTCTTATGTAATCGTAGGCTTGGTTTTTGGTTATGACAATTAAAAAGGATACCGTTTCTTTGCTTTTAATATCCCCTACCGATTTGATATTTTTTGCTATTTTTATGAAAGCCTCCTGCAAAATGTCTTCGGCGTCTTTTTCGTTTTTAACAATATTAAGAGCCTGATAAAACAGCAAGCTCTTATATCTGTAATAAATTGTTTCGAATTTATTTTTCTCGTCTGTATTTAAATTTACCGACGAAAGAATAATACAAAGCAACAATATCACCTCTCACTTAATAAAACGAATATTAAAAGAGTTTTGATTACAAAATTTAAAACCTATCAAAAAATTTAATTTTCTTTTCTGTACCTGTTTGGAGTCATACCGCATTTTTTCTTAAATATATTGCAAAAGTAATGTTCATCGGCAAAGTTTAAAATATTTGCGATTTCGCCGATTGTAACCGATGAATTTTTGATAAGTCTTTTTGCGGTATCTAACTTTCTGTCAAGAATATAAGAATAAACCGTCAAGCCGTATTGCCTTTTAAAAAGTCTGCCGAGTTGTGAAACGGAAAATCCGAACTTCTGCGCAACCTGTTGGGCATTTAATTTATCGTAAATATTACTGTCTATATAGCTCTTTACTTTTTCGGCTTGATTTAAAGGGGTTTTATCGGAATTTTCGGAAAGTCTTTGCACCATACGGTGGAACACAATTGCACCGAATTTATTTATACTGTCTACAGTCCGATTTTGTGTGCAATAATCGAAAAATTCATCAAAAAGATCTTCCATAAAGGTATTCGGAAAGTGAATTTTTCCGCTCGGTAAGTATACGTTTATAAGCTCTTTACAAAGTGTCCCGGAAAAGTTTATCCATTTCTTAAGCCAAGGATTGTTTTTCTCCGAATAATAACGGTGCTGTGAGCCGGCGGGCAAAATATATGCGTCTCCCTTTTTAATATGGTACGACTGACCATCGCATATAATCGTTCCGGCACCCTCAACAACGTATTCAATAACATAAAGGTCCGAACACTTACGGTATATTGAATAAGCAGGATCCGGATATGTTATTCCCGACAAAATGAGTTTAAACGGTAAAAAAGCCGAGATCGTCCGACGGTGCAGTCACAAAAATTTTTTCCATATGCTTAAAATCTTCACTTTTTTGCTCAAAATATCTATTTATTACCCCTGATTATAATGATATTATACAATAAACAACAAAAGTCTTCAAGGGAGGAAAATATGATTATGAGTATAAATACCGTTCCACGCCCCGAACACCCGCAGCCTATGATGAGAAGAGAAAATTGGTTAAGTCTCAACGGAGAATGGATGTTTGAATTTGACTTTGGGTCCTCAGGAACAGAGAGACAGCTTTTTAAGCCTGAAAAAGACGGTGAGTACACAAAAAAGATAACAGTACCGTTCTGTCCCGAAAGCGAACTTTCGGGAATAGGTTATAAGGATTTTATTGACAGCGTTTGGTATAAACGCAAGATAAAACTAACAAAGGATCGGTTAAACGGCAGAGTTTTGCTCCACTTCGGAGCGGTAGATTATCGGTGTACCGTATATGTAAACGGAAAAACAGCAGGCAGCCATTGCGGCGGTTACAGCTCGTTTTCGCTTGATATTACAGAACTTTTGTCCGAAGGCGAAAATGATATTACGGTAAGCGCAACGGATGATGTTCGAAGCAGAAAGCAACCGAGAGGAAAACAGGCGGGCAGTTATTATTCAAAAGGCTGCGACTATACCCGAACTACGGGAATATGGCAAAGCGTGTGGCTTGAATTTGTACCGTCCGGCTATATAAAAACCGCAAAATATTATCCCAACATAAAAGAAGGCTCATTTGATATTGAACTTACCGTTTCTTCTGCCGGAAGACTTAAAGTTGAGGCATATTACGAAAACAGTCAGGTAGGGACAAGCGAAAAAAATATATACGGCAATTTTGTACGCATACATTTGCCCCTTGCGCAAAAGCATTTGTGGGAAGTCGGCAAGGGGAGACTTTATGATTTGAAATTTATCTTCGAGACCGAAAAAGGGACCGATGTTTTATTCAGCTATGCAGGATTGCGTGAAGTTACTATAGACGGTTTTAAAGTCTTGATAAACGGCAGGAGTGTTTTCCAGCGTACAGTTTTAGATCAGGGCTTTTATCCTGACGGTATCTATACAGCGCCGTCCGATGAAGCACTGAAAAGAGACATTGAGCTTGCAATGAATCTCGGTTTTAACGGTGCAAGGCTTCATCAGAAAATATTTGAACCCAGATTCTTATATCACTGTGACCGTGCAGGATATCTTGTTTGGGAAGAACACGCAAATTGGGGCATGAACCTTAATAAAGAGGGAGCGCTTTTAAACTTCCTGCCGGAATGGAGCGAAATAATAGAACGTGATTTTAATCATCCGGCTATAATCGGTTGGTGTCCTTTTAACGAAACTTGGGGAGAATTCGGTGCGACCGCAAGACAGATAATAAAGGCTGTTTATGATGAGACAAAGCGCCTTGACCCGACAAGACCCGTTATAGATGCCTCGGGCGGTTATCACGTTAAGACGGATATTTACGATCAACACGATTACGATCAGGACCCTGAAAGCCTTTATAAATCATATAAGGATTACAACGGCACAAAAGAGAGCTTTAAATGGGTATTCTCGGACATACAGGATTATATTCCGCATCTTCCTTTGTTTTTAAGTGAATTCGGCGGAATAAAATGGATACCCGAAGCAAACCGGGAAACCTCCTCGGAAAACGCCTGGGGATACGGCGATGCTCCTATAGTTGAGGATGAATTTTTCACACGATATGAGGGATTCGTTTCATCGCTGCTTAAAATCAAAAATATTATGGGATTTTGTTACACACAGCTTTATGATATAGAACAGGAAGTCAACGGACTTTATACATATGAGCGTGCACCTAAATTTCCGGATTACTCAAGGATAATTGCAGCAAACAATAAAAAAGCCGCTATAGAAGAATAAATCATCCATTAAAAAATCGGAGCTGCCAGGCGTTTAGCCGAACAGCTCCGATTGATTTATCTTTATTTGCATTATGCTTTTTCGGGTTTTTCATCAAATGGGTCTTTATAATTTTTTGCTTTCTCGAATTCCTCCGCAATTTCATTTGAGGGGGGAGCCGTCATAAGCGAAACCGCAACTATGAATATACAGGAAACAAGGAAAGCAGGAAGAAGCTCGTATATCCCGAAAATTCCGCCGAGCGGTTTGAGGAGGAGTTTCCATATAAATACCATTGCTCCGCCGGATATCATACCGGCAACAGCGCCCGCTCGGTTTGTACGCTTCCAGAAAAGCGAGAACAAAATTATCGGACCGAATGTTGCGCCGAAACCTGACCAGGCAAATGAAACTATTTCAAATATAATGCTCTTTTCATTCCAGGCAATTATTATTCCTACAACAGCTATCACAACAAGACATATTCTTGAAAGCCACATAACCTGTTTGTCCGTTGCGTCCTTTTTAATAATTCCCTCATAAATGTTTTTGGAAACAGCAGAAGCTGCGATAAGAAGATACGAATCGGACGAACTGATAGTGGCTGCAAGAATGCCTGCCATAATAACGCCCGCAAATACAGGATGAAATAAAAGCTGGGACAAATGCGCAAAAATATTTTCCGCACCGCTTTGCGTAATAAGTCCGCTGTCGGTTGCAAGGGACGGAACAGTTCTTCCTATAACGCCTATTGAAACTGCTGTGGCAAGAGATATAACGACCCATACCATTGCTATTCTTCTTGAATTCTTAAGTTCCGAGCTTTTCCTGATAGCCATAAATCTCAAAAGCACCTGCGGCATACCGAAATAGCCGAGTCCCCAAGATGCGGTTGAAAGAATGGTAAGAAACCCATACTTGGCAGCGTCTCCGAAAAGCGGAGCATTTTCCGCCACCTTTTGCACGCCGTCTGCCCCTACTATGGGAGTAGCCTGCGAGGTAAGGGAAAAATATCCGGGGATAGCCTTTGCGTTATCTATAACAGCGCCTATTCCGCCTGCGTGGGCAGTGCCGAAAACGAAAACTCCGACAAGCGCTATGATCATTACTATCGACTGCATAAAATCCGATGCGCTTTCGGCAAGAAATCCGCCGATAGCCGTATACACAAGCACAAAAACCGCTCCGACTATCATCATCGTATGATACTTATATCCGAAAAGTCCCGAAAACAACTTGCCGCAGGTAACAAAACAGCTGGCAGCATAAACAGTGAAGAATATCAGGATAAAAAGGGCGGCAATGCCCAGTATCAGCTTTTTCTTTTCGTGGAAACGGTTGCTTAAAAAGTCGGGTATTGTTATGGAGTCCCCCGAAACGATAGAGTAAGAGCGAAGTCTTTTTGATACTATAAGCCAGTTTACATAAGTTCCGACGGCGAGACCTATTGCAGTCCACGCAGCGTCCGCTATGCCGCACCAATATGCGACGCCGGGAAGTCCCATAAGCAGCCAACCGCTCATATCAGAAGCTTCGGCACTCATCGCAGCAACCCACGGACCGAGCGATCTTCCGCCTAAAAAGTAATTTTCCGAACTTGCCTGTGCTTTTCTGGCAAAAAGCACGCCGATAAGTATAACGGCAAGCATATAACCTGCCATAGCAAGCAGGATCTGAAGTTTATCTCCCATTTAAATATCCTTTCTGCGTGGAGTTACTTTGCATTTTTGCCGCAACATATTTTAACAATATGTATTATAACCCCTACTACAAGTCCCGCAGCAGCGGGGCATATCCAACTAAGCCCTATGTCCGAGAACGGCAAATAATCTCCGACCTTAATTATCGCACTGAAAAATCCGAGTTTCGGGATACCGTAAGGCAGGGATTTAATAAGATCTATAACAGCAGGTACAAGTGTAAATGCCGTAACGCTTACATAAACAGCCTTATCGTTTCCGAAAAGCTTTCCGAACATAACAAGTATTATAAGAGTTATCGACAGCGGATAAAGGAACATAAGAACCGGAAGTGACCAAGCAATTATTGCGCTGAGCCCTATGGTTGATATAAGGAATGATATCGCACAGAATCCTATAGCCCATACTTTATAGCTCGGTCCCTTCGGGAATATCTGACAGAACATTTCACCACAGCTCGTTATTAAGCCGACTGCCGTTTTAAGGCAGGCAAGAGTTACTATAACGGCAAGTATTATACCGCCTGTGCTTTTAAAGTAATGCGTTGCAATAAGATGAAGCGCCTCGCCGCCGTCGGCAGAAAGCGGATATGCTGTTCTGCTCTGAGCACCCACGAGGGCAAGCATAATATAAATAACAGCCATTATAATGCAGCCGAAAATACCGGAAACAACAGTGTTACCGGCGATATGTCCCGGTTCTGTAACGCCGAGTCTGCGGATAGTATCAATAACAATTATTCCGAACGCAAGGCTCGCAAGAGCATCCATCGTATTATATCCGTCAATAAAACCGGTGAAAAATGAGCCTGTCTTATACGCCGCCTGAGGTTCAACCGATGAAGCCGAGCCTATAGGCGAGATAAGAGCAGTTACAATAAGCAGCGCAAGACTTACAAGGAACAAAGGAGTCAGAATTTTGCCGACCCAAGTAAGTATTTTCCCCGGCCTTAACGAGAAGAACAGAACTGCCCCGAAAAACAGAAGAGAAAATATCCAAATAAGCCATTTTGATGTTGACTCGCTTATCATCGGAGCTATTCCGACAGAAAACGAAGTCGATGCGCAACGGGGAATAGCAAAAAACGGCCCTATAGTGAGATAAAGGGCACAAGTGAAAAACACGCCGTATCCCTTACCTACAAGGCGGCTGCTCATTTCAAGCAAACCGTCACTCTTGCTCATACCGATAGACGCAACGCCCAAAAGCGGAATACCGACGGCTGTTACAAGAAATCCGATAGCTGCGGGCCAAACATTGCTGCCTGCGCTCTGACCCATAAATACCGGGAAAATCAGGTTTCCTGCTCCGAAAAACAGGCCGAAAAGCATACTGCCTACCGCAACTGTCTCGGAAAATTTTAATTTCTTTTTCATTTCAATACCCCTTTAAAAGTAATATTGCAAAATAATAATACTTATTATATCATAACTTTGAATAATATGCAAACTAAATATTAAGTACTCTTTAACAAGTTACCGAAAAATATCGGATTTTACAATTTATCTGTAGAATTTTTTACATTAAGATGTTATAATAACCTAAAACCGCCGCACCTTTTGCGGCAGGCGGCAACGCCGCCGTAAGGGCTTCGCCCTTTTGAGTTTACATTATAATTTAGGTTTGAGGGAGAGACGGGATTGTATGATAACTTCATCCGGAAAAATCGATTTTAATGAGAAAAAAGGATTTATATGCGATATGGACGGTGTTATTTACCACGGTAACCGCATATTGCCGGGTGTTGCCGAATTCATTCAGTGGCTGCACGATGAAAATAAAGAATATCTGTTTTTAACGAATAACAGCGGATACACCCCGAGGGAATTAAATCAAAAGCTTTGCCGTCTCGGTCTTGATGTACCCGAAGAGCATTTTTATACGAGTGCGCTTGCAACTGCCGCATTTTTAAAGGATCAGGCACCCGGCTGCTCCGTTTTTGCCATAGGTGAAGCGGGTCTGCTAAATGCCTTATATGATGCGGGGATCACGATGAACGATGTAAATCCCGATTATGTTGTTGTCGGCGAGGGCAGATCATATTCTCTTGATACGCTTACGAAAGCAACAAACCTTGTTATGGCAGGAGCAAAACTTATAGGAGCAAACTCCGATGTTTCGGGTCCCATTGAAAACGGTATAGCCCCGGCTTGCCGTGCGCTTATCGCCCCCATTGAAATGGCAACGGGCACACAGGCATATTTCTGCGGAAAACCAAACCCTCTTATGATGCGTACGGGGCTTCGTATGCTTCAGTGCCATTCGGCGGAGGCTGTGATGGTGGGAGACCGTATGGATACCGATATAATTTCAGGAATGGAGAGCGGTATGTCAACGGTTTTGGTGCTTTCCGGAGTTTCAACCCGTGAAACCCTCAAGACCTATGCATATCAACCGAGCATAGTTTTAAACGGCGTCGGTGATATTGCCGCTATGGCGAGTAAAAGGAAAAATCAGGCAAAATAAGCTTAAAGACGATGAATTATATAACAAATAAGAGACCGGTCATATGTGAACTGCCACAAGTTGTATAGACGGTACAAAAAGCGTCTACTCGATGTAGCAAATTAAATTTTAAGAAACAACTCGATTTCTTTTTTCAAGCGGCGTCAGTTTTGTTTTAGTTTGAATACGATAATTGTTATAAAAGTTGATGTATTCGGAGAGATCTCCGAGCCCTGCGCAAATCTGCTTTGCTCATTTTTTTATTGATCAGCAGCTTCCATAATATATGAGCCTCTTAATTAATTTGGTAATATGCTTTTTTTCTGTTTCTTTCCTTTTCTCACAACGATTTTGTCACACAAAGAGAGAATACCGGGCAGGATAAACAGGATAAGAAACATAGCAGAACCACAGCCAACCGACAGCGTGCGGACAATCTGCTCAATGGTGGGATTGCCAAACAGAGGGCCTATTACGGCGGTGATCAGCACCATAATTGTTCCGGAAGTAAGTATGGTGTGGATGCTGCCCTTATATGCGGCAACTATTGCTTCTTTTACGGGAAGTGTTGCCCGCATCTCCCGGTAGTAGCTTGTAAACAGAATTCCATAGTCGATGGTTGCGCCCATCAGGATACATTCCACGATCAACAGTGCCAGATAGTACATTGAGCCGCCAACAGCTCCCAGTACCGAGACGGTAATGAATACACCACACTGTACGATCAACACAAGGATTGCAGGTATGGCGAGCGAACGGAAAGTCAAAGCAACCACTATGAAAATAGACGCCGCCGTAAGCAGCGTGATAATCAGTTGTTCCCGACCAAATCCGGACTCCATTTCATCTACCATAATGCTGTTGCCGATAAGATGGTGTTCTCCGGACAGCTTTTCATCACATAACTTGATCATCTCCTTTACAAATGCTGAAGTTTTCTCCGACTCAACCGGTAATTCCGTCGTAACGGTCATCCGGGAATGTATTTCACCTTTAAACTGTCGCACCCCGTCGTCAAGCTGCTCTCTCACCTTTGCTATACCGCCTTTCTGTTCGGCGGTAAGCAGAGAAGAAAACGATTGCTCTGAAGCCAGCTTTTCAATGTGTTTTATCAGTGCCTCCGGAGTCATAGTGCTCTGTGCGTTTTCCTGTTTAAGGCTTGCGCTGTACATATAGAGCAGCTCCGCCGTATCCTCGTTAAACTTATCGCTTATCTTCCCAACAAACTCAGCCATTTCCTTTACCGTAAATTCTTTAACGCTTACTACAGCGTCAGCAATCGCCTTCGTCTGGTACAGTGTTGCCTTTTCCGCATCGTCAAACACGACGGCATATTCGGGTTTGGGGAGAACATTGTTCGTTAAGAAAGAAACAAACTCATAAGGCGACATAGTTTTATCCGACGTATATTCCGTCCCATAGCGGAGCATAAAGAGTTGTATCACCTGTTCCGCATTCATACCGAAAGTCTGTGCGAGTGCGGCAGGAGGCATAGGAGTGGTCAGCATATTTTTGTCGGTCAACGGTTTCAATGTTGCAAGCTGTTTAGCAGAAGCTTCATCTATATAGCCGGAGAGCATCGGATCAACTGCCACTGTATCCGAAAGAAAACCAATGAAATCAGACAATGTCATAGGATCTGTCTTGCCGTTTGTGCGGTAATGGTAATAAACAATGTTCAACAGTTTCTCGTCTATTTGTAAACTCTCTCCCATCTTTGAAAGCATATCCGACATTTCTTTTACCGTACATTGCTTGCCTATGGTCGTAGGATAGGAAACGATATTCTTTACATTCTCCTTTTCCAAAGCCGCTACAACATCCGCAATTTTGCCCTCGTCTGCATTGGCATAAAGCAGAACAATTGTGTTTTCCTTTGGAAAAACATCGGCAATCGTATCCTTCTCGGAAAGCGTATAGACGGTTTTCGTCCCGTACTGCAGATATCCCGTGGCGATAAACAGCACAATGAACAGTATCGCAATAACACTGCGGAAACGGTAGCTGAAACCGCCCAACACAGCCGAAAGACCTTTCTTATGTGCTTTTTTCACTCGTTCTTTCTTTTCGGTCTTTTCAATAAGTTTATGTGACAGTAAAATAAGCGCCGGAATAACGGTGAACACACACAGCATACTGAACGCAACACCTTTCGCCAATACAATGCCGATGTCTGCACCAATCTTGAAGCTCATAAACACCAGAACCAACAGTCCGACGATTGTGGTTACGGCGCTGCCTGTAATAGAGCCGAAAGCGGCACACAGGGCATTTGCCATAGCCTCCTTACGGTCGTCGGTTTTTTTCAGCTCCTGCCGATAGCGGTTCATCAGAATAATAGAATAGTCCATCGACAGCGCAAGCTGCAGCACCGCCGCAATACCGAAACTGACATCCGAAATTTCTCCGAGAAAAAAATTCGTTCCAAGATTCAGCACAACGGCAATGCCGATTGTGACGAGGAACAGCACCGGTTCAAAATATGAGCCGCAGGAGATGAGCAGAACGACAAGAATGATTCCGAACGCCGCAAGATACACCGAAAGCGGAATATCCGGTGCCGAAGTATCGTCGTTTTTTACAGTGACTTCATAGCCGGAGAATTTTTCTGCAACCTGCTTTTCAATGACTGTTTCCTCCTCGGTGTCATATCCGTATTTGGTATTTAGAACGTAAAGGGTATATTCACCGCTGTTGTAGTCACCGCTGTCCCGGTCATAGGTCACACTGTCCACATTTTTAATAGCGGCAAGTGAATCCTTTACTTCCGCCTTTTTCTCGCTGCTGAGCCCTTTTAACATCACACGAATGGTATAGGACTCCCCTTCCGTCGGAAATTCCTTTTTCATAAGAGAAATGCCTTGCTTCATCGGGGAATCGTCCGGCAGATATTTGGTCATATCCGAGTTTACGCTGACCTTCGACATCAAAAAAGCGCAGACCGCAGTCAGTATAAGCATAGCGAAAAGAATGATGTTCCGTTTGTTTACAATAAAATTAGTAAGCCTTTTCATAGACGCACCTCCCGGGTTACTGTTGACAAGTCTTTGTGTTTACAGTATAATTACAAATAGACATAAAGTCAACAGACTGTTTATTATAAAAAAGTTCGATGCAAACACAACCGAGCGTTTATGATTCGAAGTAAACAAATACGAAACATTTGTTAGCCGAAAGGAGAGCCTATGGAGAACCAAAGAGTGCGACTGAGTAAGATGCTGCTGAAAAACGCATTGATAAAGCTTCTGAAAGAAAAACCCCTTGAAAAAATCACTATATATGAGTTGTGTGCAGAAGCACAGCTTAACCGTGTAACCTTCTATAAATACTACGGCAGTCAGTATGATCTTTTAACTAACATCGAGAATGACTGTTTCCACAAATTAGAAGAAATTCTTTCCGACAACGGCTCCGACGGAGAGGACTGTCTGTATCGTATGTTGAAGGCTCTGCTTGACGATGAGGAACATTTCAAGGTACTTATCAATTCCCTGCCGGATAAAGATTTTTCAACAAAGCTGTTCGATTTGCCCACTATTCGGAAACAGCTTGATATGGCGATTCCCGAAACCTTTACAGAGGAAGAACGGAACGAACTCTGCCTTTTCTTCTATCAGGGCGGATATGCGGTGATTCGGGAATGGCTGAATCGGGAGAACCGCCAGTCGCCGAAAAAGATGGCGGTGTTTCTCAACGGCGTTATACGCAAGCTGACACAATGAGTTGTCGTAATTGTTATTTCTTTTTAGATCAAAACGGGAAAATCTTTAAAATACGCATATACTAAAACCGCCTGATTATTGTGACAATAATCAGGCGGTTTTCCTTTTGATAATATGGAAAAGGACGGCAGTAAAATATACTTGGTTGAAAACGCAGAAATCGGTCAGAACTTCGTAACACTCGATGACAAGCATAATTTTTATTGGAATAAAGACGGCAACCTTGTTATCGTCTTTGATAAATACGAGGTTTCCCCGGGAAGTATAGGTGCTCCGGAGTTTGTAATCAATAAAGGTGCCGTATCGGACATTCTGAAGCCTGGGTATCGATGATATTTCACCTCGAAACATAATTTTTTCAGGGGTAAGGTCTTCGGACCCTGCCCCTGAACTTTACATAATAAAACTAATGATGTTGTTTTCCGGATGTTGGTTCACTCACCGATAACATTAACCTGGCAAGCCTTCATTGCTGTCAATGCCGCCCTGTGCGTTTCAGGCGTAACTCCGGCACAGCAGCTTGCATCAACGCTTATATCAATCTCGGGGAAAACCGCTTTTAATATCAAAGCATTGGATATCACACAGATATCGGTACATACCCCGATAATCTCAATTTCCGAGCTTCTGCTATCCTTGAATTGCTCAGACCAATGAATGTAACCGAAAGTCGGCTTGTCAATATGTTCGCAGTCGGGGCAGTCGATTTCTTTTACAACTTGCCAACCGTCTGTTCCTTTGACACAATGCGGCACAGGCAGATGCCTTCCTTCGTTGGTTTCAAGGTAGTTTTCTCCGTGTGTGTCGCGAGTGAAAATCACCTCATCCCCGGCAGCTATGTATGTGTCAATTTTCTTTTTGACATTCTCAAGAACAGCAACCGCCTCTTTCGTGCCGAGTACTCCTGTGACAAAATCATTCTGCATATCGATGACAATCAGTGTTTTCATAAATAACCTCCGCTACCTTATTTTATGTCTGTTGGGAACTTCACCGCTATAGTCGTCCCCTTTTCCGAACTTTCCTCAACCCGAATTTCACCGCCGTGCAGTGCGACAATCTCCCACACCAGCGACAGCCCCAATCCCACGCCGCCGTTTTCTCTGCTCCTGGATTTATCCACCCGGAAAAAGGGCTGGAAAATACTCTCTCTGTATTTCTCCGGTATGCCGCAGCCCGTATCTGCGACCCGAATGGCTAACCGATTTTTTTCATCGGTGATCATAACACGCACTGTCCCGTTCGGGCTGTTGTAGCGTATAGAATTTTCGGTCAGATTAAAGAGCATATGATAAATCAGCGTGTCACTGCCGATCATAACTCCGTTGCCTTCACTTTCAAGGATTATTCCGTTTCTATCCGCAAGCGGAGCAAGGTCTGCAAAGATCTCCTCAACCATAGGAGCCAATTCAATATGCTCGGTGCAGGGCACCGTCTTGAGCTCACTCATTTCAAGCAGTGTTTTCGTCATTTGCGTCATACGTTCGGTCTGTTCACGCAGCAGGCGTAGAAAATCCGCCGTTTCCGGCAATACCTCCGTATGCTCTGCGGAAAACAGTTCAAGCTGCGCCTGCATCAGCGAAAGCGGAGTGCGCAACTCATGGGCGGCATTCCCCGTAAACTGCCGCTGTGCGGAAAAGCCTTCATCAAGACGTTCAAGCATCTGATTGAATGACCGGCTGAACTGCCGGAACTCCGGCAGGACATCTTCGTTGATCTTCATATCTGTCAGATTGTTCAGCTGAACCTTTTCCACTTGAGAAGTAAAAGTGCGAAGCGGCTTCAATGCGTGTCCGCTTAAAAAATATGCAAGCGCACCGCCGAAGATCGTTACCGCTGCCGTGATATACCAGTTAGTGGTGATAAATGATTCCTGCGCCCCGTGTACGACTATGGTCAATTCCTCGTCGAGTTTCTTTTGCTCAGGATCAAAATACTCCGGCTCTCCCCTGTCCGTTTCCCCGTAACCCGAAATATAAGAGCCTATGGAATCCATATAATGTCTGCCGGAATATCCGATCAGAACATTCATAAAAACACAGGTTGCTCCGATAAGAAGTACCGTCATTAAGGTGATCCGCCATTGCAAGGATAGCTTTTTCACAATTTCTCTTCCTCCATAACATACCCTTCCCCGATTCGGTTGCGGACGGGGTCGAAACCAAGTGCGGCACGCAGCTTCTTCCGCAGTGCGGAAATATGTACCCGAATCGAATTGCTGAAATTATCCACACTGTTGTCCCATACATGGTCAAGCAGTTCTTCCTGACTGACGGGCCGACCCTGATTAAGCAGAAGGTATTCAAATATCCCGATTTCCTTTCGGGTAAGTGACAGCTCCTGTCCGTCAGCTGAGGCGATACGGGTCTTAGTGTCAAAGGAAAGCTTACCACAGGTAAGAATCACATCATTCTGTGTAAACTGACGACGGGTAAGACTGCGTATCCTTGCCTCCAACTCCTCTAAATGAAAAGGCTTTGCCAGATAATCATTGGCTCCGGCATCCAGCCCCTTCACCTTGTCTGCGACCTCACTGCGCGCCGACAAAATCAACACCTTCGTATCTCTGTCGTTTTGACGCAGCGTTCTAAGCACCGTCAT